>CALLDH010000193.1 GCA_937998345.1 uncultured bacterium
TGTTCCCTCGACCAATTGGCAAAGGCCTCCACGTGCTCGATGTATTCTGGATCGGCGATACCTCCTTCTTCGCCCGAGTCGAGCGAGAACTCCATCGTGTAGATGCCGGAAAGATTCTCACTCGTGAAGTCCGTGTCGGTGCGAAAGTCGAAGCTTTCGTCGAAGTACTTGACGAACTCGTCGTTGAGCTCGTTGCGCGTGACCATCACGCTCAAGAACGTGATCAAGCCAGCCCCCAACCAGAGGAGGGCCTTTCGCCTGGCAATGACGAGCTCGCCGAGCCGGACGACGGGTTGAGACCGCTCGCTACCCGCCTTGCTCGTTCGAATTGGAAAGATGGCCACCAGGGGAGGCAGCAGAACGACCGTGTAAAGGAACGCCGCGGTGACGCCGATGGTGGCGATGTTACCGAGATCATTGAACGGGCGGACGTCGCTGAGATTCAGGGCGAGCAGGCCGATGCAGGTCGTCAGACTGGTTAGAAAGACGGGGCTCAGGTTGATGCGCATGCTTTCCGTCATCGCCTCTTTCTTGCTCAGGCCTTTGCGCATCGACTGGAAGAGCGTCACGAGTAGGTGGATGCTGTCGGCGACGGCGAGGGTCATGATCACCGTGGGCGCGCTGGAGCTTGGCGGCGTGATCGGGATTCCGAGCCACCCTGCGAGCCCCATCGCCGTGGACGCGGAAAGCATGATGACCGCCAGGGTGATCAACATGCCCCAGAACGACCGGAGAAATATGACCGCCGTAATGAGGAGAATTGCGTACATCAGCGGAATCAAGGTCGACAGATCTTGAACGGATGCCTCGAAGAACGAGTTCGACAACATTACGCCGCCCGTGAGATAGACCGAGTGCCCCGGGTACTTGCTCTCGATGTCCGCGGCGATCTCGCGTACTGCGAGCGCCGCTACGGTCGCTTCGTCGGAGGCCGTGCGAGGCAGGGTATGTCGAACGTTGATGGCAGTGACCCCCGCATCGTCCGAAATCAGCCGCCGTTTCAATAGCGGCTCCGCCAGTGCAATCGCTTCTAGCTTCTCGAGCTCCGCAGGCGTGTGCTCTCGCTCGAGGTCAACCAAATCATCGACGATCAGGTCGTCGCCTTCAGCGTGCGAGTACTGAAAGTTGGTGATCGAGTCGACTCGCGTCGCGAACGGCACCTGCCACGCGCGCTCTGTGATCTCGCCCACCGCAGCGAGGGTTTCGGGCTGGAAGACCTTGCCCGAGTCGGGCGCGATGACGATCAGGGTGTTGTCGTTCTTCGTGTAGATGTCCTGCAGTTCTTCGAAGGCTCGAAGCTGAGGGTTGTCCTCGCGAAAGAAGTACTGGTAGTCGTTTTTAAACTCGATGAAGCGGCCGCCGCTCGCGGCGAGGAAGCCGATACCGAGCGTGCCGATCAGGACGAGCCATCGCCATCGGAACAAGAAGTCGATGTAGGCTCGTACACGGCGGCCGTTCGTCGGGGTCGAGGCGGTTACCTCGGGAGTATCCACGCTTGCCATGCTTTGTTACTAGACCGCTCGGTTATCGCGTCAATAGCGGCACATCACGGCGCACCGTCGAAAAAGTCCTGAAATCCCGAGGGTTCGTGCGGCCCGTAGCACAGGGTCTCAATGACTCCGATCCCGACCTCGTCGCCCATCCTGGCACGGCAAAGTGTCTGGACGTGGATCGTCCCGAAATCCTCCGGGTCGACCTCGTCCAGCCGCCAGCTGTCATAGCCGACCTCCACCTCGTCGTGCCAGAGCGCGTGCTTCCATTCGGGATGCTGGTATCCGATCCCCATCATGTGGAAGCGGAGGATCGGTTCGAGCTCGACGTGACGCGTCTCGCCGTTCAGCGCTTCGAAGTCGAAGCTGGCGCCTTTGGGCCAGCGTGTACCACTCTTCCAATCGACCTTGTGCCGGGCATTGATCATCGTCTCTTCGGCTTCCGCGATTGCTTGGCCTCTCGGGATCTCGTCGGCATTCTCGTAGGTCTTGACGAAGGTCGCGTCGCTCTCGACCGGACGTCCATCTGATTCCTGCCGAATGAAGCATACGGAGCAGACTTCATCGAACTGCAGGGGCGCCCATACGAAGTAAACGCCCGGGCTCGTCGATAGCTTGCTGGGTGCGCCTTCTTCGAAATCGCCGACGGGTCGCACGCCCCAGGATTTGTCGCGAGTGCCGGCGGTCGTGGCCCGCTTGACCTCGAGGCGGCGTCCCCTGATCGAAAAGAACCCTTCCCATTGGCCGAACTGGCAGAACCGAAGCTGGCTCATGATGAGCCGCGTGCCGTCGTACATTTCGTTCAGCGGCTCCTGGTGGGGCGGCGATTTCGCGTGGAACGTGAGGTCGCATTCCACTTCGGTGGCATTTGGCTCCAGCACCACGCGAATCACCCGCATCGGCTCCACGATCTCGATTCGGAAGGGACCCATCGACGTGTCCTTCGGGTCGTCGGGAGCGCGTCCCGAGGTGTGGAAGGAGTGCTGTACGCCGTCGAGGATGATGCTGAGGTGACCGTCTTGAACGAAGCGGTGCGGGTAGCGGCCGAAGCCGATCCCAAAGAAGAATTCGCCCGACGTGTCGAATCCGTTGAACCAATAGCGGTCGTAGAAGTTGCGGTCGGTGACGCTCGGTTGGTTGATGGGCGTCGGCGCCTGATGGATCATGTAGTCGTCGAAATCTGTGATCATGGGTTTTCCTCAGAGAGCCGATATAGCATCGTCGGCAGCCAGTGAATAAGGGCGCTTCGGATGCCCTAGGACTTGTGGCAGGCTCCGCCTCAAATGACGACTCGCAATCTAGATGACCGAGTGGCCGTGGTGACCGGAGCGGCCAGTGGAATTGGACGCGCGACGGCGCAACGCTTGGCAGACAAGGGCTGTCATCTGGCGTTGGTGGACGTCGACGAATCGGGGCTCGAAGAGACCCGATCGTTGGTGGCCCGAAACGATCGCCGTCGCACGACGCACATCGCAGACGTTTCCGACAAAGCGCGGATGCAGGCGTTGCCCGACGAGGTTGCCGCAGCGCACGGCCAGGTGCATATCCTCGTCAACAACGCGGGCGTCACCGTCGGCGCAATGTTCGACGACCACAGCATCGAAGACATCGAATGGGTAGTCGGCGTCAACCTCTGGGGCGTGCTCTACGGTTGCAAGTTCTTTCTCCCACACCTCAAGCAGGCTGACTGGGCGCAGATCGTAAACCTGTCGAGCATGTTCGGCTTCTACGGGATGCCCGGCCAGTCTTGCTATTCGATGACGAAGGCGGGCGTGAAGGCGCTTAGCGAGGCGCTTTGGACCGAGCTCGCCAACACGAACGTCTCGGTGACTTCCGTGCACCCCGGAGTCATTCGAACCTCTCTGATCCGGAGCTCGCGAATCGACGACCCCGACGAGCGGGCAAAGGCGATCGAGATGGCCGACAAGCATGGCACCGATCCAAAGAAGGCAGGCCGGCTGATTGTGCGCGCCATCGAGCGCAACCAGCGCCGTGTTCTGATCGGAGCGGACGCACGTGCGACCCAGTGGCTCAGCCGAGCCTTCCCGAACGGCCTCCATAGCGCGCTGACCTTCGCGTTCAAAAAGGCAAACGTGACGGGGATGCAAGACTAGGCCTCGCGGTCGGGTTGCAGGTGGGGCTACTTTGCGGGAAACCCGCGGTCGGTCCCAACTACTGCCCCGAGAGAAGCATCGCGATGACCCAGAAGCCGACCATCCTCTACACCAAGACCGACGAAGCGCCCCTGTTGGCGACCTATTCGCTGCTGCCGATCCTCCGGGCGTTCACCGCACCTGCGGGTGTCGCCGTGGAGCTGCCGGACATCTCACTCGCCGGCCGGATTCTCGCGAATTTCCCGGAGGCGCTCACCGAGGAGCAGCGGATCGACGACGCGCTTGCGGAGCTTGGCCAGCTCGCGAAGACCCCCGAGGCAAACATCATCAAGCTGCCAAACATCAGTGCGTCGGTGCCGCAGATGAAGGCCGCGATTGCAGAGCTGCAAGCCAAGGGCTTCGCGGTGCCGGACTACCCGGAGGAGCCGAAAACCGAGGAGGAGCGCGCGATCGCGACGCGCTACGGCAAGGTCAAGGGGAGCGCCGTCAATCCGGTCCTGCGCGAGGGCAACTCGGACAGGCGCGCACCCCACGCCGTCAAAGAGTACGCACGGGCGAATCCACACCCGATGGGGGCGTGGACGAGTGAATCGAAGACCCACGTGTCGACGATGAGCGCTGGGGATTTCTTCCACAATGAGAAGTCAGTCACCTTGCCCGAGGCGACCACCGTGCGGATCGAGCATGTCGCAAATGACGGTTCGACCACGGTGTTGAAAGACGGCCTCGCCTTGCTCGAAGGCGAGATCCTCGACGGCACCTATATGAGCACGGAGGCACTCCTTGCGTTCCTGCGCGAGCAAGTCGGCGATGCGCAGGCACTTGGAGTTCTCTTTTCTCTGCACCTGAAGGCGACGATGATGAAGGTCAGCGACCCGATCATCTTTGGTCACGCCGTTCGCGTC
>CALLDH010000194.1 GCA_937998345.1 uncultured bacterium
GCGACCTTGTCGTCGTACTCGACTTGCTCGAGGATCGCCTTGCCCTTGTCTTGCACGTCTTGGTCGAAACGATCGAGCGCGGAGAGAGCCTCTTCGACGGCGAAATCGCTTTCGTCCTCGGTCATGCCGAGCACGCCTTCGAATGCCTCGAACATGTCGCGCTTGAGGAGTGTCGGCTCCGCAAAGCTGAATGCTGGGGCCAAATACTCGATACCGCGCGTGCCGAAGTAATCCTGCTCCTTGGTGAACGCTGCCTTCATGACATCGGGTGTGCCGGCGACGATCGGACAGCTGGCGTAGTCGACAGCGTCCGTGACGAACGAGGGCACGTGCGTGAGAATCGGGAAGAAGATCGCGTCGAACGGCGTCTTTTCGTGCTTGTGGAAAAAGAGCTGGTGGAAGTGCGCCTGCGCGACCTTGGATGGATAGCAGGGGTCGACCGAGCCGTACTTGCCGCCTTCGGCAAACATCTCTTCGGAGCTCGGGTCGCTAAAGACGATGTTCTTGGGCCGCACGCCAAGCACCTCGAAGAACGTGCGGAAGAACGGCGCGGTCGAGTACATGTTGAGGACGCGCGGAATGCCGACGCGCCACTGCGCCCGCTTCTCGGCAGCTTCCTTGGATGAGCGCTCGAAGCTGCGCGTGTACTTGGTGCGCTCGATCGAGCCGAAGAATTTACGCTCGACTTTCACGTCCTCGACCTTTGTGCCGGCCTCGGGCATGGGCTGAACGCCTGCGATGCGCTTGAACGCCTTGAGGCCCTCGTATGTCACGAGGTTCGGGAACTCTTTCAGGATCTTGCGGCGCTCTTTGACGAGCTCTTCCATGGCGTCTTTGGACTCGACCATGCCCTTTTCGCACGAAAAACCGCTTATGTATCTGCTGGTCGACCCGTCCGGACGGAACGCATCGATGAAACTCCGCGAGCAGTTGTTCGCGCAGAAGTGACAGGTCGTGGTCTCGTCATTCGTGGTTTGGTACTGAAGGTCTATCGCTGCATCCAAACCGATGAAGGTGGAGCTTCCGCGACGCTTCACGACGCGCAGTGTCTCCATGGCGGCACCGATTGCGCCGGCTTCCCCGCTGTGCGGGTGCACGTACACTTCGGCGTTCGGCACGCGTTCCCTGATGTAATCGACCTGTGCCTTGACGGCCGCCATGTTGTATTGCGTGCCGCCCTGAAGCACGAACTTGCGCCCGAGCGCTGCCATGCGCGGAACACCGACGACGTACTGCCACACGTTCTTTGGAAGAACCTGCGCCAGCCCGGCAAGGAGCTCTTCCTTGCTGAAGCCTTCTTTTTGGAAGTTGACCCGGTCGGTGTCGAGGAAGACGGCGCAGCCGTAGCTGAACTTCGGCGCCAAGTCCGCCTGAAAGGCAGTGTCCGCGTACTCGGTGACGGGGAGGCCGAACTGATCGGCCATTGCTTGCAGGAGCATCCCGTTGCCGGCGGAACACTGGTTCGACAACTTGAAGGTCTTGATGTCGCCGTTCTCCATGAACAGGACCTTGATGTCCTGACCACCGATGTCGCAGATCACGTCTACGTCGCCAAAGTAGTGCGTGGCGCTCATCATGTGCGCGACGGTTTCAACGATGTTTACGTCGGCGCGCACACACTCTTCGAGCACGTCCGCCGCGTAACCGGTCGCGCCGAAGCCGAGGATTTCGAGCTCGGCGCCCTTGGCGTGCATCCGTGACCGAAGCTCACCAAGAAGCTCCTTGGTGTCCTGAATCGGGTTGCCCTTGGATAGGGCGTACGCCTTCATCAAGACTTCGCCATCTTCGCCGAGCAGGACGGCCTTCGACGAAGTGCTTCCCCCGTCGAGCCCGATGACCGCGCGCACCGTTTCGGTGTCAGCCTCGGGCTCGATGAACATCGGGACATGATAGGCGCCTAGGAACTGCTCGAGCTCCAACTCGTCGCGTGCGAGTGGTGGGCCGGCGCTCTCCCCGAGGCGCTCTTTTCGCCCCTCGGTGATGTATCGGCGCAAACCGTCGAGGCCCGTGTAGACCCCGACGCCGGCCGGCTCGTGCATGCCGTACATCACAGCACCGTAGGCGGCGTAGAGCGCCGCGTTGTCGGGCACCGGAATTAGCTCTTCGATAGGCACGTCCTTCGGGTAGTCGTAGCCGCGCTCGTCCCAAGTCTCTGGGATGCGCTTGCGCCAGCACTCTTGAAGGAACGGAAGGAACGTGTTCGGCCCGCCCAGCAGCAGCACCTTGTGCCGAAGCGTGTTGCCACGCGTGAGAACCGAGAGATTCTGCATCACGATGGCGTCGGCCAGCGAGCACATGATCTCGTCGGCCGGAATGCCGGTCTTTACGAGATTGACGATGTCCGTCTCGGCAAAGACGCCACACTTCGCCGCGACGTGGTGAAGGTGGGCGTCGTCGAAGTGAAGGTTCAGGGTCTCGTCGGCCGGCATACCGACCTTGATCATGCATTTGTCGATGGTGGCGCCGGTGCCCGACGCGCACTTGTCGTTCATCGAGGCAATGGAGGACTTGTCGCCCGTCTGCTTGTTCTCTTTGAAGACGATGATCTTCGCGTCCTGGCCGCCGAGCTCGACGACCGACCCCGCATCAGGGTGGAGTGTCTCCACCGCCAAGGTCACCGAGTTCACCTCCTGGACGAACTTTGCACCAAGGGGCCCCTCCAGCGGCTTTGCGCCCGAACCGGTGATGAACGCTCGAACGTCGTCGCAACCGAGCTCCGCCAAGACTTGCCCGATGCGCACCATGAAGTCGAGGACGCACTCCGCCTGCTTGGTGTGGTGCCGCTGGTAGTCGCTCCAGATGATGTCTTTGGTCTCGGGATCGACGACGACCGCTTTGACGGTCGTGGAGCCCACGTCCAAACCTACTATCGCTCTGTCCATAAGAACGGCTGCACCCTTCCCTCGTAAGGCAGTTGAGGTAAACACAAGCCTTGGTGAAAGTCACGCGGCTTGCCTTGCAAATCGGGGACGTCGACGTCACACCTCACGCTGCGAGCGGTTGGACCGTATAGCAGGGCGCGGAGGGCTCGATGAGCAAGGTCTTGATCATTGGTGCGGGTGGCGTAGGTGGTGTCGTCACCCACAAATGCGCGGACGATAGCGACACGTTTTCCGAGATCGTTCTCGCCAGCCGAACGCTGTCGCGTTGCGAGAAGATCCAGACCCAAGTGCGAGAGCTTCGCGGCCGTGAAATTGAAATCGCCCAAGTGGATGCCGACGACGTCGCACAGACGGTGGCCCTGATCAAACGAGTGCAACCGGCGCTGGTGATCAACGTCGCCCTCCCCTACCAGGACCTGCCCCTGATGGATGCCTGCTTGGAGGCGGGTGTCGACTACCTCGACACCGCGAATTACGAGCCGCCGGACGAAGCGAAGTTCGAATACAAGTGGCAGTGGGACTACCAGGGGCGCTTCGAATCCGCTGGAATCATGGCCCTATTGGGCTCCGGCTTCGACCCCGGGGTGACGAATGTTTTCTGCGCGTACGCCCAGAAGCACTTGTTCGACGAAATCGATTACATCGACATCCTCGACTGCAACGGTGGCGACCACGGCCACCCTTTCGCAACCAACTTCAACCCCGAGATCAACATCCGCGAGATTACCCAGCGTGGCCGATACTGGGAGAACGGCGAGTGGTTGGAGATCGACCCGATGTCGCAGTCGCGCATGTTCGATTTTCCCGAAGTCGGCGAGGGCAAGGCGTACCTGCTCTATCACGAAGAGCTCGAGTCGCTGGTGAAGCACATCGACGGCCTCAAGCGCATTCGTTTTTGGATGACGTTCGGGGACGAGTACTTGACTCATCTCCGGGTCCTGCAAAACGTCGGCATGACACGCATCGATCCAGTCGAATACGAAAGTCGCGAGATCGTTCCGATTCAATTCTTGAAGGCACTACTCCCCGACCCGTCGACGCTCGGCGAGAACTACACGGGGAAGACCAGCATCGGTTGCCTGATCGAGGGCCGCAAAGACGGAAAGCCTCGCAAGGTGTTCATCTACAACGTGTGCGACCACGAGGAGTCCTGGAAAGAAGTCCGCGCCCAGGCGGTTTCATACACGACCGGTGTCCCGGCGATGGTCGGCGCAAAGATGATGCTCACCGAGCGGTGGCAAGGCAAGGGCGTGTTCAACATCGAGCAGCTCGACCCCGAGCCGTTTCTCGAAGAGCTCGCCGTACGCGGCCTGCCCTGGCACGTGAAGGAGATGTAGTGCTCCCTTGCGCGCAACTCGATCTCGCCCGCGTCGATTCGCCGGCCTACGTGATCGACGTGGCCGCGCTGGAGCGCAACTTGGAGCTACTGGCTCATGCCCAGGGGGCCGCGGGCTGCGGGGTTCTACTCGCGCTCAAGGGCTTTGCAGCTTGGTCGACGTTCCCTTTGGTCGCCGAGTACTTGGATGGCGTGGCGGCGAGCGGGCCGGATGAAGCCAGGCTCGGCGCGGAAGAGCTCGGGAAACAAGTCCACACCTATTGCCCCGCCTTTGATGAGAAATCGCTGCGCGAGACCATTCGCTACTCGGATCACGTCGTCTTCAATTCGCCATCGCAGGTCGATCTGTTCCGCTCCATCATCGATGAGCATGCCGCGGACACGCACTTCGGCCTGCGCATCAATCCGGAGCATTCCGAAGTCGACGTGGCGCTGTACGATCCATGCGCACGCGGATCACGACTTGGGACGACCAGCCGAGCGCTCGCCAAGGCCAACCTCCAGGGGGTCAACGGACTGCACTTTCATACCCTGTGCGAGCTTGGGGCCGACGCACTTCAGCGCACGCTCGCGGCCATCGAAGACCGATTCGCACCGTGGCTCGACCGCGCGGCGTGGGTGAACTTCGGCGGAGGTCACCACATCACGAAACCTGGCTACGACGTCGGCCTGTTGGTGAACCTGATCCGTGATTTCAAGCGGCGGCATCGCGTCGACGTCTTCCTGGAGCCCGGGGAGGCGATCGGGCTCCATGCCGGTGTCCTAGTCGCGTCTGTGCTCGACATCGTCGAGAACGACGGACAGATCGCGATCCTCGACACCTCCGCAACCGCCCACATGCCCGACGTCCTCGAGATGCCTTATCGCCCGGAGGTTCGGAGCGCCGCCGGCCCCGGAGACCTAGCCCACACCTATCGCCTAGGCGGTCTGAGCTGCCTCGCAGGCGACGTGATCGCGGAGTACTCCTTCGCGGAGCCCTTGAAGGTCGGAGATCGGCTGCTCTTCGAGGACATGGCCCACTACACGATGGTCAAAACCACCACGTTCAACGGGGTACGGCTACCATCGATCGCCCTCTACGACCCGCGCGACGACTCCTACCGCGTGCAACGGCGCTTCGACTACGCGGACTATCGAAACCGGCTCTCTTGAGCCTTGAACTTCGATCCAAACCGGTAAGACTCGCCCAATGAATACCCTCTCGGACTTCACAGTCTTCGCCAAGGAAACCGGCGCTCGGATGAGCGATGAACCGCTGCTCGTCGAGGAAACGCGGCACCTAGATGTGGGCCAGCAGGAGCTGTTCAACTACGTGACCGATTTCGATCGGTTGAGTGAATGGATAGCGGGCGCAAAGAAGACCTGGGCAGACGACACGAACGCCGAGATTCCAGGCCAGGTAGGGTCGGTGCGCATGATCCAGGGCGCTGCTGGCAAACCCTTTCGAGAGACGGTGAAGGCGTTCGAAGCGCCGCGAATGCTCGCCTACTCGGCGGACGACGCGGCTCTACTTGGCACCTGCACCGGTCACCTGGGGGTTGTGACTTGCGAGCCGCATCCCGATGGCGGCACGGTAATCTGTTGGCTGGCCTACGGCAGGCTGGCAAGCTCGAAGGCCAAGAGTTGGGCCGGGAAGAAGCTGTTCCAAGTCGCGCTTAGCAGAGGGATGAAGAACCTGGAGCGAAAGTTCCCGCCTCGCTGAGCGCATGGAGCTCGTCCGCAGCAATCGACCTGAGCACCTCGCAGACGCCCTGGCGTCGAAGGTCCGTGCCGAGCCGCTCAATCCGTTCGAAAAGGAAGTCGTGGTCGTTCAGAACCGTGGCACGGAGAGCTGGCTCACCTTGGCTTTGGCCGAGCGTCTAGGTTCCTGGAGCAATCCCTCGTTTCCGTTTCCTCGATCGGTGATCGAAGAAGTGCTCGACCTGTTCACCGAGCGTTCCAAGGTAGCCGCGTGTTACGCGCCAGAGCGCCTGAAGTGGACGATCGCCCGCTTACTTCACGATTCCGCTCCCGCCGAGCTGCACACCTACCTCGGCCAACCTGCGGACCCGGATCGCGTGCTCCGGTTTGCAGCCAGCATCTCGGCGGTCCTCGACGACTATGTGGTGTTCCGGCCTGAGCTCCTGAAGCACTGGGTGCGCACCGAAGGGGGGGATTGGCAAGCCGATCTCTGGCGGCGCGTCGCGAACGAGCTCGGTCCAGACGACCTCGCATCACGGATCGACGCCGCACTACCGCTCCTCCGCTCCGGCCTACCGAAAGACAAGCTACCGTTTCAGCGCCTTCACCTGTTTGCGCTCGAAACGCTTTCACCATTGTTTCTGCGCTTCTTCACCGAGCTGTCCCGCTCGATCCAAACCACGCTCTACGTGCTCGAGCCCTCCTCGGAGTACCTGGGCGACATCGACCTTGCGCCCCGCGGATCGGCCGCTGCGGACGGCCATTCCTTCGTCTCGGACCTGGGCCGTTTGAGCCGTGATTTCCAACAGGTGCTCCTGTCGGAGGACGACTCCGTGCACGCGCGCAGCGAGCTCTTCAGCGCACCGGAGCGGAACAGTCTTCTACACTCCTTGCAGGCGGACGTGCTCGAGTTCCAAAGCCCTTCCGACGATGGAAACAGGGAAGCGATCGAGGCGTCCGATCAGTCGATTTCGATCCACGCCTGCGCCGGGCCGATGCGCGAAGCTCAGGCACTGCACGGTCTGCTGCGTGCCGCTTTCGAAGACGACCCGACGCTGCAACCCGAGGACGTCATCGTCATGACGCCCGACCTCGAAACCTATGCGCCCGTGTTTCGCGCTGTGTTCGGTCAAGACGAGGGCCACCGCATTCCCTACGAGGTTCACGATCGTCTGACTCGAGATGACGCGGGGTTTCACGACGACTTCTTGGGCGTGCTGGAAGTTCTCGATTCGCGATTCTCCGTCTTCGACTTGGTGCGGCTCTTGGATGCCAGCTCGATGCGTGAGGACTTTCGATTCACCATGGATGAGCGGGCCCGTCTCACCGAGCTGCTAGCGGCCGCGGGCGTGCGCTGGGGCATCGACGCAGAGCACCGCGCATCTCTCGAGTTCCCCCCCGAGCCGTTACACACCTGGCGCGCCGGACTCGGGCGGCTCTTTCTCGGGTTCGCGTCGTCTGCCGAGGACACCAAGGTCTTCGAAGGTCTGTTGCCGAGAGGAGCGCCATCGCTCGGAGATGCTGAGCTTTTGGCTCGTTTTTCGAGCCTCTGCGGGCTTCTCTTCGAGATCCAACCACAGGCCCGGCGCGCGCATGGCCTGAAGGCCTGGGCCGAGCTGCTCGAAGGAGTGGCCACGGCCCTGTTCGCGGAGGATGACGAGAGCGGCCAGGCCTCGCGCATGCTTCGAGGGGCCTTCGCGGAGCTCCACGAGCTCGCTACACTCAGCGGATACGAGAGTGCAATTCCACTCAAAACGGTGCGCAGAGAGCTCGCCGGGCTGCTCTTGAAAGGAACGCCGGCCGTTGGATTCCTGCGGCGTGGTGTCACGTTCGCGGAGCTCGTTCCTTTGCGCTCGATTCCGTTTCGCGTCGTGTGCCTCGTGGGGATGAGCGAGGACGCGTTTCCGCGCAGCGACAGCCGGCCGAGCTTCGACCTTACGCGAGAGGCGCGCTTGCCGGGAGACCG
>CALLDH010000195.1 GCA_937998345.1 uncultured bacterium
TTAGGGGGAGTGGGCGGGATATAATTGAGGGAGGGCCGGGGGGCTCTCGCCCTCCGACCCGCCAATGGTCGGGGCGACTGGATTTGAACCAGCGACCCCCTCACCCCCAGTAAGGTGCGCTACCAAGCTGCGCTACGCCCCGTCCACCCTCTATTTGAGGGCACGCGACTCTAACTCAGGACGTCCTGAACGCAAACCAAAAGCAAGCCGAAAGCACGCGCACCGAGGCTGAAAAGCCCCGGAGGGGACGGCTCAGACCTCGGGACCGCGGCTCACCGTGACCGGGACCACTTTGTGGACCGTCACCTGCAACGGCTGGGCCTGCACGGGTTGGCTGTCGGCCTCGGTGAGCTCGTCGAGCAGCTCGGAGAGCTGTTGACGGAGACCTAGAAGCTCAGCGCGCAACCCGACCTCGCGCTGCGCACGAGGCTCCGGGGGGCTGCTTCGCTGATGACGGCCCAAGTCGCGGATGCGCTTACGAGCACCAGGAATCGTATACCCTTCGTCGTGGAGGAGCTGGCGAATCAGCATCGCAAGCTCGACATCCCGGCGACTGTACTGGCGATGGGCGCCACGCGTCTTCTTGGGACGCAGCGCGGGAAACTCCGTTTCCCAGTAGCGGAGCGCATGCGGCTTAACGCCCACGATGTCCGCAACCTCGCCAATTTTGAAGAACAACTTGTCAGGCAGTTGAGTGCGCCGTGTCATTGCTCGAGCCCTTGCGTCTTTGCTAGATGCTTCCGTGCGAACCCACGCCGTCCTCGTCGGTACGGTCTGGGTTGAGCACTGTTTTGAGTACTTGGCTGGGCTTGAACGTCAGCACGCGTCGCGCGCTGATCGGAATTGGGGCGCCCGTCTGTGGGTTTCGGCCGATGCGCTCCTTCTTGGAGCGCACCACGAAGTTACCGAACCCCGAGATCTTGATCTTCTCCCCTTCGGCCAGAACGTCTTTCATCGTATCGAAGACGGCCTCGACGACCTCAGCCGCCTCTTTCTTCGAGAAGCCCCCGACCTTCTCGTAGACGGCATCGATGATTTCGGCTTTGGTCATTCGGTCTAATCCTCCAGAGGCCCGGTAAGCGGGAGAGAAGCACAAATCGGGTTGAATCTCAAGGGTTTGGCACGAGGTCACAGGCAGAAAGGTGCGTATTCTCACACATGCCGAGGAATCGCTAGCGGATGGTCGCTTTGAAACGATCGCTCGCGAGTCTCGCGAGTGATGCATGGACTTTGTCGACCCGTTTGTCGGTCAGCGTCGCTTCGGAGTCTCGGTACGTCACTCGGAACGCCAGACTGCGATGCCCGTCCGGAATCTGATCGCCCCGGTACAGGTCGAACAGCCTGACCGACTCGGCCAAGCCGTTGGACGCCTCGCGAAGCGCATCCGCGATTTCGCCCGCGCTGAACTGATCGCGAACGAGCATCGCGATGTCGCGCGCCACCGCTGGGAACTTCGGCAGGCCGCGTGCTTGCTTTGGGCCGAGCTCCTCGGACAGCGCGTGGAGGCTAGGGACATCGAGCTCGGCATAGATCACTCGACCGATGAGCCCTAGGTCGTCGGCAACGTCGGGATGCATCTCTCCGACGAAACCGATCGGGCGCGAGGCGAGCGTCACGATGGCAGACCGCTTCGGATGCAGGAAGCCGGGCACCTCGCCAGGTGCGAGCTCGGGCGATTGACCAAACACGCGGTCGACGACCGCCTGGATGACGCCCTTCCCGTCGTACAGATCGAAGGCCTGCTCGCTGCCGATCCAACCGGAGCGCTGGCCTGCCAGCACTATCGCGAGGACGGTGTCTTCTCGGGGCAGCACCTCATCACTTGGGTGAAATGTCCGCGCAAGCTCGAAGAGCCTGACTTCGCTTGCACCGTGGCGCTGCGCGCGCGTCGCAGCAGCAGTAAGCCCCGGCAACAACGAAGTGCGCATGACCGCGCGCTCTTCGGAGAGCGGGTTCGCGAGTGGGACGGCATCGGTGGACACCCGCGCGTTGCGGAGGTCGTCCAGCGACAAAAACCCGTAATTTACGGCTTCATACAGGCCCGATGTGACGGCAGCGTCACGCATCGCATCCACGAATTTGAGGAGGCTCGCAGTGCCCGTTTCGGACGGGTGAACGCGTGGAACCGCGGTCGGGATCTCCTCGTAGCCACGGACGCGTGCAACCTCTTCGATGAGGTCGACCTCGCGTTCGAGGTCCGGTCTCCAGCTCGGCGCCTCGGCGGTGATTGCGTCGTAGCTCTGCTCGACGATGCGACATCCAAGGGACTCGAGGATTCGAAGGCTTTCGTCCTTGGACACTGGCGTCCCAAGTAGCTGCGACGCTCGCGAGGGACGCAAAGCAATCGTCTTCGGCTCGTATGGGATCGCGACGCGATCGATGGCAGTCGACGAAGCAGCTCCGCCGCCAAGCTCTGCGATGAGGGAGGCAGCGCTGGCAAGAACTCGCGGGATGGCTTCCGGATCGACACCACGCTCGAACCGATGGCTCGAGTCGGTGTGTAGGCCGAGACGCCGGGACGTACGTCGAATCGATCTCGGGTCGAAGTACGCGCACTCGATGAGGACGTCCTCGGTCTCTTCTCGAATCTCGGTGTCGAGACCACCCATGACACCGGCCACGGCGACTGGGCCATTGCCGTCGCAGATCAAAAGGTCGTCAGTGGTGAAGGTACGTTCGACGCCATCGAGCGTCGCCATCTTCTCGCCCTCGGACGCGAGGCGAACGACGACTTTCGATCCGCCCAGCCTCGCGAGGTCGAAGCCATGAATCGGATGGCCCCACTCGAGAAGAATCAGATTGGTCGCGTCGACGACGTTCGACAGGGAGCGAAGGCCGAGATTGTGCAGCCGGTAACGAAGCCAAAATGGCGATGGAGCTACTTTGACACCCGACACGAGGGCGGCGCCGTACCGCGGGCAGCGATCGCCATTGGCGATCTCGATCGAGATCGCGGGCAGCTCCGGGGTGTCGACCATCTCGCTCTCGGTATCCCAGAGCGGGGTGAGCTTGCTGGTCGGCTGGGCGGACTGAAACGAGCCGCCGGCAGCAAAGGTCCGTTGGGGCCCGGCTGCCTTCCGGGGCGTGTAGCCTACCCCGAAAAGAACCCCGATTTCGCGGGCGATTCCGACGTGGCCCAGGCAATCGGGGCGATTGGGAGTGAGGCCGATGTCGAGAATGACGTCGTGCAGGTCGAGTGCGTCCGCCACGCTGGTTCCCGGAAGTGCACCGGTGTCCGAGTCGACGACGAAGATCCCTTCGGCGTCCGTGCCGATCTCGAGCTCGGCCTCGCTGCAGATCATCCCGTTGGACTCGACGCCGCCAACCTTGCGAGGGGCGATCTCGATCCCATTCGGTAACACGGCTCCCGATCGGGCGAACAAAATCCGGCCGCCCGGCTCGGGCACATTCGGTGCCCCGCAGACGACCTCGTGCTCGTCTTCGCCGTCGAAGACTGTGACGAGCGTCAGTTTGTCCTTCTTGGGATGCGGGCTCTTGGCGCGAACCTCCGCAATCACGACACCAGAGAGGTTGCCGCCCTTTTCGTCCATCGCCTCGACTTCGAGGCCGGCGAGCGAAATGCGGTGGGCGACCTCGGCGACATCCGCGTCGATGGGGCAGAGCTCTTGCAACCAACGAAATGAAACCAGCATCGCCCTTCCTAGAACTGCGACAAGAACCGAACGTCGTTCTCGTAGAGGAGTTTGATGTTGGGAATGCCGTACTTGAGCATGGCGATGCGGTCGAGCCCCATG
>CALLDH010000196.1 GCA_937998345.1 uncultured bacterium
TGCGAGCCGGAGTGTCCCTGGGAGGCGATCTACGAAGATGCGTCCGTCCCCGAGGTTCTCTCGGAAGACACCGCGCTCAACGCGAAGATGATGGACGACCAGGACTCGTTCGAGGTTCCCGTGAACGAGGGGACGGACCAGCCGACTCCAGAGCAGGTGGCCGAGAACAAGGCCAAGTGGAACCTCACCGCTTAACCCTTCGAAAAAGGGGACTGTCCCCTTTTTCGCTTGAGGAGGCGGTAGGCGGCGTAGGTGTAGGCTGCTGCGAGGGCAGCTAGGGCTAAGTACGCGACGTTCAGGTAGAAGCCGGCTAGCTCGGGGGCGTTCCAGCCGAACTCCCGGACTAGGCGGTTCATGTCGCCGTCGCTTTCGCTGCCGATGGCCGATCCCCACGGCATTTGGCTGAGGTCGGTCGCTGCTGCGCGCCACAGGAGTAGCACCTGGGTGAAGCAGAGTGCCGCTGGGATCAGTGCGATCCATCGCCAGAAGTCCCATCGAAACCGGTCGGGAAGGGGAAAGTGGAAGGCGATCAAGAGGAAGGCGCCAAAGACGATCTCGCCGAGTGCGCCGGAGAGAATTTGCCACATCAGGGTGCGCCACGGCGGGACGAGGAAGGTGATCACGGCCCACGCCAGCAAGATCAGCGAGGCGCTGCTGAGCATGAACCAGTTCTTCTCGCGGTAGGTGTGGAACATCAGCCAGCCGAGTAGGCCAGCGACGAGTAACCCCATGAGCACCGACTGATCGTCGTACCAGAACGTGAAGAACGGCAACGGAATCGCGATTCGGCTGCTGAGCCATGACCCGGCCGCGTGGCCGACCTCGTGAAAGGGCATGCCCACAAGGGACGCGAACAGGCGGCCGAAGTTGCTCGAGCAGAACATCCAGCTCAGCAGCATAACCAGCGGCACAGCGACGAGATTCTCGATCCCTTGGTCGTACTCGCTGCGGCTGTGTGTGAGCCCTGGGCCTGTGAGGACCGGCGGCGAGTGGCTGACTGTCAGCGGCGCCAGAATCCGCGGCACCGGAAGCGACGTGCGAAGCGCGCGCGCTAGCTCGAAGAACGCCCCGTCACCAAGCCACATGCCGCCGCAGGCGCGGCACTGCCAGGAGCCGACGTCCGCGGCGCCTTTGACGCGAAGCGGCTGCATTGCCGGGTCGACACACTTCGGGCATCGCATGCCCACCTCTTGTCCAAGTGAGACGGGCACGACCTCGGTTGCCTTGGCCAGTGACCCACGGCCGACGAGCTCCCGAATCTCATGGCGGTCCAAGAAGAGCCCGCGACACTGCGCGCACAGCTCGACATTGACGCCCGGACTCGCCTCGTATCCCGACAAAGGCATCGAAACGCATGTTGGACATGGCCCCACACCATCAATGTAATATAACGCCCCGTATGCGACGAACGTTGGCTGAAAACGGCGTTTTCTTGCTTCGGATCGCGGTGTCCTTGCTGATGCTGAGTCACGGCATTCCGAAGGCGCTCGAGTACGAGACGCTCGTTCAGGACTTTCCCGATCCACTGAACGTTGGCACCGAGATGAGCGCGATGTTGATCCTCTTTGCGGAGGTCGGCTGTTCGATCTTGCTGCTGCTCGGCCTCTTCGGCCGCTTCGCATCCGCGACGCTCTTCATCGCGATGATGGTCGCCGCCTTCGCGCATCACTTCGCGGACCCTTGGAGCATGAAGGAGCTTCCGCTGCTCTATGCTGCGGTGTATGCGTGTCTCACCTTGACCGGTCCGGGCTCGACGTCTGTCGACGCCTGGTTCAAGCGAGCGATGTTCCCACAAGGGGCTTCAGCTTCTCAAGGGCAGCCGCAAGCTGATCCGGGGGCACCGACGTGAAGCAGAGGCGAACCCACTTCGGGTAGTCGGCACCGCAGGACCGACCCGGCGTGAGCAGAACGCCCGCGTCGGCACAGCGTTCCAAGAACGCGGAGCAGTCTTCCTGGCCGGGCCCAAGCTGGGCGCTCACATCGATGAACAGGAACGTTCCGCCCTCGGGCCTCGGGACGCCAAGTGCGTCAGCTGCCTGGTATCCCGCCTCGCGATAAAGCGACCGGCTCTCTTCTACCCAGGTGCCACCCTGCTGTAGCGCTCCAACCGCGCCGAACTGCATGGGCCGGGGCGCGCAATAGGTGTGGAAAGTCTGCATCCCGCGAATGGCGGCCATGACGCCTTCGGGCCCATGGGTGAAACCCACTCGCGCACCCGCGAACCCGTAGGTCTTCGAGAGGGTGTGAAACGCAATGGCGCGGTCGCGAATGCCCCGCCGCTTCCACACCGCGTCGGGCGGCTCGCGGTCGAAGTAGATTTCTTCGTAGGCCTCGTCGCAGAGCACCCAGAGGCCGTGACGTGTGGCGACGCGCATCATGGCGTCGACCGTGGCGTCCGGAAGCACGCGCCCGCTCGGGTTGTTAGGCGTGTTGACGTAGAGCGCCACGGTGCGGTCGGTTACCGCGCTTTCGAGAGCGGCCTCGGCATCGAAGCCGGGCTCGTCGAGTCGCGTGTAGAAGGGAACCTGCACCGGAACTGCCCCCTTCGTGGCGATGATTCCGCGGCTGAGGGGCCAAAAGGGTGAGGGAAGCAGAACCTCGTCGCCCGGCTCGAGCAATACCTGGCAGACGACGCTCAGCCCGGCAGTCGCGCCGGACATGACCTGAACGAGGTCGGGATTCAGCGTTTCATCGTGGCGAGCTTCCACGTAGGCGATGAAGGCCTCGATCAAGCTCGGCTCCCCGTGAACCGGCGCGTACTTGTGAAGGCCGGGATGCTCGGCGCTGAGCTGGTTCTCGGCGCGCGCCGCGGCTACCGGGTCGCGGTAGGTGTCGCCAACGTGCAGCCGGTAGATCGCCTCGTTCTTTGCGAGGGCGCGCTGCTCCAAGTTGCTGTACACGCGGGCCGAGACCGAATGCGCATGTTTCGAGACGTTCGGAAATCGAGGCATCGGAGCTCAGAGCCACAGGAGAGCGATGATGGTGACGGTGCTGATCCCCACCAAGACCTGGAGTGGCAAGCCCAGGCGCAGGAAGTCGGTGTACTTGTAGCCCCCCGGGCCATACACCATCAGGTTCGTCTGGAAGCCGATCGGTGTGGAGAACGCAGTCGCCGCGGCGATCATGGTCATGTAGCTGATCGGAAGAAGGCCAATCCCCTGCGCCTCTGCTGCCGTTGCCGCGATGGGGAACATCAGCGCCGCAGACGCCTTCGTAGTCACGAGCCCCGCCAAGACCGCGGTGATGGCGTAGAGCGCCACGAGCACCCCAACGCTTCCGAACGGCTCCGCGACATCGATGATTCGAGCCGCGAGGACTTCCGCCGCGCCGCTCTTCTGTATCGCGATGGCGATTCCGAACGCCGCGGCGATTGCGATGAGTACGGTCCAGTCCAGGGAGCGCCGGGCCTGCTCACCGGTCAGGCAGCGGGTCAACAGCATCAGGCCGGCCGCGGTCAGCGACGCGACCATCAGGTTCATGGTGCCCGTAGTGTTCACGAGAACCATCAGGAAGAGAATCACTGCGGCCAACCACGCCCGGTCGTGCCGCGGCGGAGCGCTGTCTTCCACCTCGGCGATCAACGCGAAGTTCGGGTCCCTCTGCCGAGCATGGGCGAACTCGGGGTGAGACTCGATCAGCAGCACGTCGCCGGCCTGAAGCCGGATGTCGCCGACTTTCGTTTCAGTTACGCGCACCCCCTGGCGATGAACAGCGAGAATCGCCGCGTCGTAGATCGTGCGAAAGCGGCTCATCCGAATGGTCTGTCCGATCAGCGCAGAATGGGCGCCAACCACTGCCTCGACCAGTCGTCGGTCGCGATGCGCAGTGATTTTGTCGACCTGATCGGTGTCGGGGACGATGCGCTGCTTTCGCAAATCGACCACCGAATCCACGACCCCGGTGAAGTGCAGCCGATCGCCCTCGCGCAACACCGTTGACGGCGGAACCGCGGCGAGGACTCGGCCCCCGCGCTCGATCTCGTAGAGGTAGACACCTCGCAGCGAACGGAGCCCTGCTTCCTCGATGCTGTCTCCGATGACCGGTGAGCCCTTTTCCACGCGCATCGCGATGGTGTACTCACGCGCCTTGCCGAGGTCTTGGAGGGCGCCTCGGCGATCCTTGAGCAGCCGTTGCGAGGTGATGACGATGAACAGCATTCCGATGGCCAGGGCAGGGATGCCGAGCTGAGCGATTTCGAACATCTCGAACTTGACCGTCGGGTCCCACTCTTTGGCGAGACCTGCGACCACGAGGTTCGTGCTCGTGCCGATCAGGGTGCAGGTGCCCCCGAGAATCGAGGCGTATGACAGCGGCAAGAGCATCAGCGAGACGCTGAACTGGCAGCGGCGCGCCCAGCCCGTGACGAGCGGCACGAACATGGCAACGACCGGTGTGTTGTTGAGGAACGCCGAGAGCGCGGCGACCGGGAACATCATGCGAAGCTGGCCACCGGCAAGGGCTCGCGGCCGGCCGAGCACGGTGCGGGCGATGAGGTCCAGGCCGCCGGTCTCCTTCACGCCCGCCGCGACGACAAAGAGCGCCGCGATGGTGACGACCGCAGGATTCGAAAACCCGGTGAACGCTTCACCCGGCTCGATGATGCCCGTCAGGAGCAGGATCGTGACAGCCGCGATCAGCACCATGTCGGGGCCGGCCAGGTTCGCCGCCATGACGACCACCATCCCGACGATCACCGCGATCGTGATCCAGCCGTCGCCCGTCATCATGCTGGCGGAGACTAGCAGCCGCGGTCCTGATTGACCCGTTCTTGATCGGACCCGTTGCGAATCGACCTAGGGGGCGTAGCGATCGGCCTTTTCGCGGAACATCATCGCGGCGTCCTGGTCGCCGCGTCGATCCGCGTCGAGGGCGCCTTCGTGGTAGTAGTCGAATCGGGCGCTGCTCGTGGTTACAGTGATCCACAGGGCGAGGCAGCCACCGAAGAGGCTGGCGACGCGCCACAGGGGACGCCACCGCGGTGTGAAGTAGAGCTGGCGCCCCATCACGAACAGCATGGCGATCGCGGTCAACGTGCACCCGGTCTTCACGCCGGGCATGTCGACGAACATGCTCACCATCGGGGCGACGACGAGGCCGAGCAGCGATAGGTAGAACACCTGGGAAGCCCGCTCATCGATGCCGCCTTCGGGTCGCTCTTCGGCCATGCTGCGTGCGGGCCGGGTCAGCGTCCGTCCAAAGGCGTGAATCCATTGAGTCGGCGCGAAGGCGAGCAGCGCGATTCCGATCATGTAGACGGGCAGCCAGCCTTGCTGGGGCGTCAAGAGATGGAAGGCGACCGGTGCAGCCACCAGGACCGGTGCAGCCATGCGCAGGGCGGCAAGCTCAGCCCGGTCCTGCATGCTGGCGATCAGGAAGGCGACACAGCAGGCCATCGGCAGCCAATACGCGCGCCCCTCGGCGGCCGACCAGGCGGCCACGTAGAAATACATGATCGCCGTCGTCACGCAGAACAGGACGTACGCCGCCACGCTTCCTCGCGGGGCCCGGTCGGAGCGTGAGAATGCCGCGCGCGCACTCAGCATCGGGAAGAAAACGAAGCACAGGAGGTAGAGCGAAAGAAGGTAGTGGTACGGGACCGAGTCGAGAAGGCTGCACGACCAGCCGAGCGTGTAGCCAGCGGCGATGAGCATGATCGCGATACGATGAGGGCGATAGAGCACCTGGCTCAGCGCGAGCACACCGGTGAAGGCCAGCACGCCGAGGTAGAACGCGGAGCTTGGAACGAAGGTGTCGAACCAGGGGAAGTGTGCCACGTTGAACGCACCCACGCCGTACTTCGCTCCCTGAGGCATCATGTTGAGCCAGGTGTCGAACGCGAGCAGCGCCAGGACGAATCGAAGCACCAAGTACGGCCGTGCCAGCGCCACGTCTCCGAACCAGTAGCGTTCCAACGGCTTCATCGTGTGGCCGTCCTCACGGTTTCGTGCGCCCGTTCACCGCCGCATCGAAGGCTGTACGCGCGGGTGTCGCGCTCGCCGTCGCATTGATTGACGAGCTCGACCTGCATGACGCCTTCCGCCTCGCACTGCTTTCGGAGGAACGCCTCAACCACCGTGCGCCTGCCCTGGCCGACATAGTCGACCCAATCCTGATGGAGCACCTTCTGCACCAAGATCACTTCACGCTCCCCATCGAAGCGCTCGAGCGATGCGCTGGTCTCACAAGACGGCGCGGCAGGCGGGTCCAGGCTCCGCCATGTGAAGCGCTCGTCCGCAGCGTCCTCTCGCGTGAGATACGTGAGCGGAATCAGGAACTGAAGCGCGACAAAGGCCGCGATGAGCACGCTGGTTCGCCGCCGGGCCTTCGGACTCGGGTGTGCCGGAGGCGGCTCGGTCTCGGAAGAGGCCATCACCTCAACATCGGCGCCCGGCGGCGCCGTGTCAAAAGATGCTCGGCACGGTGTCCGAGGGGGCCGCGCGAGAGGCCGTGCCGAGACGGAAGGAAACCCCGTCCTGGCCCGAATAAACCATGTCGATTCGGTCGGGCTGAGAGATGACGTCGGGGCTCCGCACGCCGAGGCTGTCAAAGCCCTCGTTGCTGCCCCCGAGGACCTCACCCATCGGCCGCCACAGGAGCAGCTCGTCCGAAACCGCAAGCTCTACGGCCCAGCGGGTGCCGGTCCGCCGCGCGTAGTAGAGGTGATAGGCGCTGTTGTGGATGATCAAGCTCGGGTCGGTGATGTCCGAAGCGGGATCGTCGACCCGGGTCAACTCCTCGAGGCCTCCGTTGATCACCGGCGTCCAGCCCATATCGAGATTGTTCGTGTAGAACGCGTGAAGCTCCGTGGCACCACTCGAAAGAGTTGCTCGTACGACGAGCAGCCAGAACCCATCGCGGTAGACAACGCTCGGGGCGTCGTACGAGACCACGTCGCCCGTGGGAATGAGGCTGGGTGCGTCGCTGTTCATGAACACCGGAGGTTCTTCGGTGGACATAGCCACGCCGATGCTTCCGACACCGGCGTCGTCTCGTGCGGTGTAGAACAGCAACAAGAAGTTACCGTCCCACACCAGCTCGGGGTCGCCCACGCCCAGCGCCTCGTAGGGCTCCGTCGGGATTAGCGCCGGATTCAAATCGGTGAGGAAGAACTCCCCGGGGGCGTCTTCTTCCGAAACGAAGATCTCACCGTCGACTTCGTAAGCCATGCGCCTGCGCGCCCCTTGCTCGACGATCGACGGCCCGCTTCCCGATGCGTGCCCCGGCACATCATTGCCGTTGAGCACGATCGAGATTTGCTCTCGGTCGACCCAGGCCTGCGGGTTGTCGCAGAAGGACGATTGGACCTCGATGATGGCGATCGCCGCACTGGTGGCCGCCGCGCCCAGGTTCCGCCCGAAGGCCACGAATTGGCCCCGTTCGAGGGCTGCTGCGTCAAAGACATAGGTCCCTACGGAGTTGCCATCGCGGAACACCTGCGCTGACCCTTCGGGCGACAGAAGCAAACGCCATTGGGTGTTGTCGGTGCCGGCGTCGAACGAATCCGCGACCGCGTTGCCGATCATCAGGTTCACCGCCTCACGCGAGCCACTCAGGAGCAACCCCACGCCCACGTCGACGAACGCCCCCGGCACGCTCGCGGTGAACGCCACGCCCGCGCTTTCGAGACAGGTTCCGTTGCATCCAACCGGCAACTTGAACTGGACATCGACCTCGACGCGTTGCGAGGAGAGATTGACTAGGTCACCGATCAGCGCGCCACCTTCAGCCGTCGCGGTCCCGTTCGGCACCAAGCCCCGGCCCGTGATCACGGGTTCGAGCTCGCCAAACCCGACCGCGTTCGATCCGACGCCTTCCGCGCAGCTGTCCACCGTCTGTCCCGCGCACTGCTGGAAGTCGAGCACGGCGGGGAGCGGTGGGTCGTCGACAATCGGTTCGCAGCAGGTGCCGTTGTTCACACAGCAGGACGCAAACGCGCCGCACCCGACGTCACTGCAGGTGTCAGGGGTTGCGAAGCAGACCCTCGCAGCGTCCGCGTAGTCGTCCGCGATCGCAGCGTCCGGCCCCTGAGCGTCAAGAGGGTTGCGTTCCGGGTCGGCAAAGAACTGGTCGACGAGGCTGTCCGACACGCCCGTGGGCCACTCCGACACCGGCGCCCTGGTGCCGCCCTGGCCGCCCGCGCCTTCGAAGCCAGCGTCGCCGTTCGTGCCGCCCTCGCCCGGACCGAGCGCGGCTCCTCCACTGCTGCTGTCTGCGGCGCACCCCGCCCAGACCAACGCCAGGACGGCAGCCATCGGCAGCCACTTCCAGCTCTGGTTTGTGGGATTTCGGCTCACGGTTTGCTCCAAGTTTGCTCCAAAGGGATTAACTGGTCGGTGCGACCCCCACCCGGTAGATTCAAGCGCCGTGCCAAGAGGAATCGGAGCCGGTTCGGATCGTCCGCCCGGGGGGTCACGGCGATTCCAGTGATATTGCACTCCTCATCGAGGCAGCCGCTTCGGACCAGGGTCGAGGCAGCGCTCAGAATCGGGTTCACGGGGAAGGGCACCGGCTCGGGAAGCTCGAGCTCGAGAATCGAAGTGTCGTGCGTCCGTGCCTCCGCCAGCGCCACCGCCCAGTCCCCTGGCGTGCTCTGTGCGAGGAACCAAATGCGCAGACGCAGTCCGTCCTCCTCAAATGAGATCAGCGGCTCGGGCGAACGGATTCCGGCGGCCGCGAACGGCCCAAGCTCACTTGCGACGAGCACGATGCGCCGCATGGGCCCGTTGCCTTCGCGAATCACCTCGAGCGCGCGCGAGATGCGAACCGCGTGAATTTCGGTGGCGGTGCCGGCGCCCTGCACGCAGGTGAAGAGCAGCCAGTAGCCCGCCTGTGCCTCCGGATCCACTGGAATTAAGGCAGGATCGCGCAAGCTGACGCATTCGGGGATCTCGTCGGGAGAGAGTGTCGGCGTGCCTGGCAGCGCGATCGAGGTGGTCGGACCACCAACCGGGCGGACGATTTGAATGCCGAAAATGTCGCGCTCGCTCGGGCTGGTCACCAACTCACGGGCAAAGGACAGCACGAGGTCCCGAAGCTCTTGTTCGTCATTGAGCTCGGCAAGCAAATGGGGCTCCCGGACACTCCGGTTGCCGTCGCAACTGCCATCCAAACACGAGGGCGGATCGTCTCCAACCTTGGGTGACTCACTGCTCTCCCAGGTATCCAAACGCCAGTCGCCCCCCTCATCGGTGGCCACCCTCGCGTGTCCCAGGGCGTATCCGATGTGGGTCGTGGGCTCGAGCTCCGGGCCATGGTTGCTCCCTTCGACGATCAAGTCCCACTGGACGTCGGAGACCGAGTTCCGTGAGCTGGCCAACGCGGGTGAACCCACATAGGCCTCCACCCAGGAGGGGGTGAATTCGAGGCTCGCCCCACTCAAGGTTGCACTTTGTTCATCGAACTGGCTCGGATTGGCACAGTCCTGCTTGCTGGTCGCCACCGGCCCTACATAGACGCCATCACCCAGTCCCTGTGCCGCGACGTGGAGCCCCGGGATCTCGGCGCAGTCGCCGCTGACAACCAGATCCCCAATCATCGCGACGGTGAAGTCCTCGAGGATCAGGTTGCCGGCCACGGTCACGTTGGCGTTCAGGATCGGAAGATTGAGCTGGTCCAGGGTCGGCCGAAGCTCGATCGCAACGTCGACATTCTCGCCGACCCCTACGCTAACCCGCGCAACTTCCACGTCGGCCTGAGTCACGAGCACGAGCCCGCCGGCATGCAGTGTCACCGCCAGCTCGTCCTGGAGCTTGCTTCCAGGCGCAGAGTCCCGCGCGACGCTGAGCACGACGCCCGCGTAGCGGTCGCATAGGTCGCTTGGCCCGCATCCGGTCGAATCGGTCGTGCGCAAGCTCGACTCGACCCAACCGCCGAGCGCCAGGGACACGCAGTCTTTGCTCAGCAAGGCGCGGGGTGAGTCGCCGGGAAGGAAGCTTCCGACGAATGTGGTTCCATCGAACGAA
This sequence comes from uncultured bacterium, assembly GCA_937998345.1. Taxonomy (GTDB): domain Bacteria; phylum Myxococcota_A; class Polyangia; order Polyangiales; family Houyiibacteriaceae; genus SG8-38. Next base: position 9,963 of record CALLDH010000196.1, read on the forward strand.
GGTCGAAGAGGCGACCAGGGCCCGCCGGCTGTGGGCGCGAAGATCCAGCCATCACTCAGATCGGCAGCGGCCCAGTCCTCGCTGAGCGTCGTTCGCCTCAGCTCGCAGCACGCCGGCTCCTGCGAGCAGTCCGTATCGTCGCAGTCGAATGCCAAGTCTCCATCGTCGTCGAGCCCGTCGTCGCAAAAGAGCTCGATGCCAGACTTGACGCCGCCGTCCGGCGGAACGAGATTGCGCTCGGGCGCGTTCACCCAGGAGCACCCTCCAACGAGAAGCATCCCGAGGGTTGCGAGCCAGCGATTCATTGCGCGGCTCCAATTGGGATGCGCACCGAAGCGAACCCGCCTTCTCGCGACACGGACACAGCTACTTCCGGCGCTTCACGCTTCAGCTTCTTGCGATGCAGGCTGTAGAGGACGATCGCGCTGATGCCGAGCGCGATCGTCGTGCCCCAGAACACGTCGGCGGCTAGGTTGAAGCGCTCGGTCCGGTCAGCGAGATCCTCGGCGCGTTGAAGATCCGCGGGGTCGCCCGACATCCGGTAGTCCGCCGCGGCCTGGTCGTGCTCGTCGTTGAGGGTGCGCGCGCGGAGCGAGAGACCGAGGGCGACTCCCGCCGTGGCCAGCGTTCCAGCAGCCGTTCCGATCGCGGCGTTCCGGAGCCTAGGGGGCGGGGGCTCCACGGGCACGAGCTCTGGCTCGGGTTCCGGCACGACGGGAAGAGGCAAGAGGGCCAGCTCCATCACGACCGTCTCGCCCCTCACGGCTTTCTGCGTGCGTTCGACCGAGGCGTACCCATCTTTTTCGACGAACGTGCGGTGCTCGCCGGGCGGCAATGCAAGCTCGATCGGAGTCCGTCCGCGGGGAGCCAGGTCTTTTCGGTCGACCCACAGGGATGCGCCCTCGGGGTCGGTGGTCACCTGAAGGACCGCCACCTCACTCCGAAGTGCATCGCGGCGACGGGTCGCATCCTCGCGATCGCCGGCTGGCAACTCCTCGATTCGGAGGTACTCGCCGAAGTAGTTGAACGACTCGTCATGGCGCCCGAGCTCGCCAAGCACGATTGCGGCGTTGAAAAGCGCATTGCGGCTCCGCACGATGCGAAGGCTGTCAACATACGCTTCCAGTGAGCGCTGAAGAAGCGTCGTTCGTTGCGCGCCGCGCGCACCGCTCGCCTGCTCGTAGAGCCGATTCCCTTCCTGGAAGTAGACGCGTGCCTCCGCGTTTTCCGACGTGCCCTGGGCAGCGGAAACAGAAGGGCTCGTCAGGCCGAGAAGGGCGACGAGCACGATCGGGAAGCGAGTAAGCACTATCTAGAAGTCTGTCTTAATGGGAGGTGGCTTGGGACGCGATTTCTTCTCGAGCCGCACCACGAGGGTGTCGTCCTCGCTCGGGACGAGGCGATGCTCTTGCGTGCGGTAGCCTTGAAGCGAAAACCGTACCGTCGCTTCTACGCCCCGCTCGAGCTCCAGCGTGACTGGTGCGCGACCCAGTCTGTCGCCGTTTAGTGCTACAAAAGCCCTCCCTGGGCGCGAGTTGACCTCGATCTTCACCAGCTCGACTGCGGGCTCGACTTGCGAAGTTTCTGCGGGGTCGTCGGACTTTTCTGTCACAGCAGCTGGGACGACGATCGGTGGCTCCGGGAGCTCCTGCGGGGCGGCTGGCGGCCACAGGATGAACGCCACGCCCGCCACGATCGCGGTTGCAAGCAAGGGAATCCCCCATGTGCGCGCCGTACTACGCGGAACCGTCGGCCCCTCGAGCGCCGCTGAGAACTCGCTCATGCTGCCGAAGCGATCGTCTGCGTTTTTCTCGAGCGCCCGCAGCACTGCGGCTTCGACATGTGGCGGGATGCTGGCCTTCTTACTTCGTTGCGACGGCGGGTCCGGCGCCTCGTTGCCGTGCTTGTACAGCAGCTGAAAATGATTCTGCCCGGTGAACGGAGGCGAGCCGGTGATCATCTCGTACATGATGACACCGAGCGCGTAGATGTCGGTTCGGTGGTCCACCACAGCGATCCCTCGCGCGAGCTCTGGCGAGATGTAGAGAGGCGTCCCGACGATTTGATCCGTGGCGGTGAGCTTTGGGTCGCCGTGTTCTGGGTTCTTGATTTTCGAGATCCCAAAGTCGAGCACCTTCACGAAGTCACGTCCGTGCTTCTGCGTGATGAAGATGTTCTCGGGCTTGAGGTCGCGGTGCACGATCCCCGCGTCGTGAGCTGCCTGAAGCGCGTCTCCGGTTTGCTTCGCAATCTCGATCGCCTCGTCGACGGGTAGGGCGCCCCGGTCGATCCGGTCGGCGAGGTTCTCCCCTTCGAGCAGCTCCATCACGATGAACAAGCGGTGCGCATCGTCGCTGTCGAAGTTGACGATCTTGACGATGTGATCGTGCTCGATCCGGGTGGCGGACCGCGCTTCCCTGAGGAAGCGTTCGGTGGCATCGGGCTTGTCAGCGCGGCCTTCGGGCAAGACCTTGACCGCATAGGCCTTCCCGAGGTGCGTATGGGTGGCGGCGTAGACACGGCCCATGCCGCCGACTCCGAGCAGCCGCTCTACGTGATAGAGCCCCCCCAACGTGGCCCCGATCAACGGATCGTGATTCCGCTCCCCTTCTGACATCCTCATCTCGAATCTAACACGCCTGCCCCCGTCCGCTGGCATGAGCTGGCGGCCGGCACTACAGGGTAGCCATGGCCTTGATGCACTCCAAAGGGATGGCGGTCGGCAACCCCGCTCCTCCGTTTTCGCTGCCCGGCGTCGACGGAAACGCCTGGTCGCTGGACTCGTTTACGGACGCAGAGCTGTTGGTCGTGGTGTTCACCTGCAACCACTGCCCCTACGCCATCGCCAGCGAGGATCGCCTTCTCGAAGTTCAGCGCGACTACGAGGACAGGGGCGTGAGGCTGGTGGCGATCAGCTCCAACGACGCCAACAAGTACCCCGACGACTCCTTCGATGAGATGAAGAAGAGGGCGGCCGACAAGGCTTTCACCTTCCCGTACCTCTACGACGAGAGCCAGGAGGTCGCGCGAGCCTACGATGCCGCATGCACGCCCGACATCTTCGTCTTCGACGCGGATCGCAAGCTCGTCTACAACGGCCGTATCGACGACAACTGGCAGAACCCCGAGCAGGTTGACCGCCAGGATCTGCGCGCGGTCCTCGACGCTGCCCTGGAAGGCCGCGCGGTCGACTTCGAGCACGTCCCCTCGATGGGCTGCTCGATCAAGTGGAAGTAGATGGCCTACGTTCCTCCGTTCGAAATGCCGCGCAGTGAGATGAAGGAGGAGCTCAGCCGCATCCGTCATCCGTTTCGTGTCGCGATCGACCGCGCGAAGAACCCGTTCAACATTGGGGCAATCGTGCGGACAGCGCATTCGTTCATGGCCAAGGAGATCATCCTGATCGGCACCGAGCCCTGGTACGAGCGCGCCGCGATGGGGATGCAGCACTACGAGAACATCGTCGAGCTCCCGACCGAGCGAACGTTCCTCGACGCTGCCGAAAAGGAAGCTTGGCGGCTGGTTGCCTTCGAGAAGGACCACGCCCAGGTCGGCTTGTGGGAGGCCGAGCTCCCCGAGGACGCGGTCCTGGTCTTCGGCAACGAGGACAACGGCTGCTCCCCAGGCATCCTGGAGGCTGCCGAGCAGGTGGTGGGCATCCCCATGTTCGGCATCAATCACAGCTATCCGATCAGCATTGCGGCCGGGATCGGCATGGCGGAGTGGACCCGAAGATATTACGAAAAAGGCCGCTGCGTGTAGCCTTGCCTACCGTAAAAGTGACGCTAGACTCCGCCCCCTTCGGTGGGTGTAGCTCAGTGGTAGAGCACTGGATTGTGGCTCCGGGTGTCGCGGGTTCAATTCCCGTCACTCACCCCACTCTTTGAAAGATTTGTTGAACTTTGCTCCGTAGAACGGCTTCGCCGTTGCGGGGCTTTGCACCCGTAGCTCAGCTGGATAGAGCGCCGGACTTCGAATCCGTAGGTCGAAGGTTCGAATCCTTCCGGGTGTGC
>CALLDH010000197.1 GCA_937998345.1 uncultured bacterium
GGCACGAGGTATCGGCTGATCTGTCCCATGTTGGCGAGCGGCTCGACGCGGACGGTCATTCGCTCGGTGTCTACTTCGAGTACATCGCGCAGGTCGATCTCGATATGGTTACAGTCCTGCTTGTACGTCGAGGTTCGGGTGGACATGGTCAGCCAGGCGGGCCTCGCGGTACACATGGGACGCTCCGACCCCGACGCATTCCAGGCGCGCACTTGTTCCTGCACGTGTCGCACCCGCTCGTCGTGCTTCTCGGGCGATGCGCCAAAACGCGCGTAGAGCACATCGCGCGCCACGCGCGCCCGCTCGAAGAGGAAGCTTGCCGGCAGAGCCGTCGCGGCAACCACCAGGCCTCGATTCTCCGTCATCCATTTAGCAGCATCTCTCGCGAGCTTCGTCTTCCCGAGCTTGCCTAGTATGGACATGTAGCGACCTCCATTTCGGCATCTTGCCATACGAGGTTCATGGGGCCAGCGCGTTCTCCACGTGAAGGGGCCTCTAGACAGGAGGTTGACAAACCGATAACAAACGAGGCTTGCGATGCCCAAAGGCGATTCTGAAAGGCCGAAAAGCAGGAGGGGACGAATGATTGCCGCGCTGGTTGTGCTCTTTCACGTGCTGGGCTTCACCTCGTCGATCCACGCCGTGATGAGCACGCGCACTTCGCAAGGTGCGATTGCCTGGGCCGTGAGCCTCAATACGTTCCCGTATCTTGCGGTGCCGGCTTACTGGGTGTTCGGGCGCAGCAAGTTCCAGGGGTACGTCGTCGCGCGGCGCACCAAGGATGAGCAAACCGACCGGATCGAGCGGGAGGTGATCGAGACCGTCGCTCCGTATCGAGCTCGGGAGGCCGACGGACTGGAAGCCGTGTCCGCTGCGGAGGGCTTGGCAGGCATGCCGACGCTCGGCGGGAACGCCGTAGAGCTCCTGATCGACGGCGACGCGACCTTCAAGAGTATCTTGAAAGGGGTCGACGAGGCCAAGGAGTACATCCTGGTACAGTTCTACATCGTGCATGACGATGGCCTCGGCCGCGCACTCAAGGATCACTTGATCGCCAAAGCCAAGGAAGGCCTGCGCGTCTACTTCCTCTACGACGAGATTGGCAGCCACTCTCTACCGAACAGCTACAAGCAGGAGCTCCGCGACGCGGGGGTGGAAGTCAACGAGTTCAATACGCGTAAAGGAAAGCGCAACCGCTTCCAGCTCAACTTCCGAAACCACCGCAAAATCGTCGTCACGGACGGCCACGTAGCGTGGATCGGCGGACACAACGTCGGCGACGAGTACCTCGGCAAGGACCCGAAGTTCGGCCACTGGCGAGACACGCACGTCCGCATCGAGGGCCCTGCAGTCCTCAAGGCACAGATCTCGTTCGTAGAAGACTGGTTTTGGGCCACCGACACGCTGCCCAAGCTCAGCTGGGCGGCTCAACCCGATCCCGATGGCAACGATGCGCGCGTGCTCATCATCCCAACCGGCCCCGCCGACGACCTCGAAACCTGCAACCTGATGTTCGTTCACGCGATCAACTCGGCGAAGAAGCGCATCTGGATCGCAAGCCCGTACTTCGTTCCCGAGCAATCGGTCATCGTGGCATTGCAGCTAGCCGGCCTCCGCGGTGTAGACGTTCGCATCCTGATCCCCGACGAACCGGACCACTTGGCGGTCTACTTGGCCGCCTACTCCTACTTCGACGACGCCGGCCAAACAGGCGCCAAGTTCTACCGCTACCAAGACGGCTTCCTCCACGAAAAGGCCATGCTCATCGACGACGAGGTGGCCACCATCGGCACCGCCAACTTTGACAACCGCTCCTTCCGCCTCAACTTCGAAATCACAGCCGCCATCGCCGACCCCACCTTCGTCACCAAGGTCGAACACATGTTTCAAGACGACTTCGCGCGCTCCCGCCTTATGCAACAAGGCGAATACGACCAAAAGCCCTGGTACTTCCGCCTAGGCGTCCGAATCGCCCGCCTAACCGCCCCCATCCAATAAAGAAGAAAAAGGGGACAGTCCCCTTTTCCGAAGGGTTAACTATCCTGAAAAGGAGACAGTCCCCATAAACGAAGAGCCGACTCTTTCGAGTCGGCCCCCCAAATAGTCCTTACCGTTGTTGCCGTGGGATCTATGTTGAGTCGAACCCCTACAATTACTAGTAGGTGGGAACCGGTGTCGCACGCTTCAGGCCCCCCGATGACGCTAGCCGGGTCCGCACACCACGTACGTTGAAAGCTCCCGAATCGACCTAGTCAGGGATTCACTACTCCTTCCTCACCTGCAACAACAGAGGGACCATTGATCAAAGTAGAGCCGGGGTTCCCCGGGGTCAACTCACTGTTTGACGGGGCTGGCTTTGAGGGCTGCGCGGCCCTCTTTTACGTACACGGTGAAGCGCACCTCGGCGGCATCATGGCGTTTCATGACCTGCTCGCGGGCGGCATGAAGTTTGCGTACGAACTTATCGAACGTGAGACCGCTCACCGAAGCACCACATTCCTTCTGCGTTGCAACGAACTGGTCGAACACTTCGCGGAAGTGGGTCTCCTCGCCCTGCACCCCTGGAGCCGAAGCTTCGAGCAATGACTGCGGGACGTGCTTGACCTGCGTATTCTCTTCGGGGTCGTCGAGCCCGGCGTAGTCGTCGAGAATGGCGTTCGGCCGAGTCGGTGGATCGTCGGGCGCGAAATGCTCCTCGCTGTGCCGGACGGTCGCGGCCGCCGCATGACGCGAAGAAGGCGCACGTGCGGGCCAAGATGACGCGCGCTTGGGCCTCGATGAAGGTGAGCGCTGCGGCCGAGCGGTCGCCGTGCCGTCGGGCCGCGCCGTCGGTGTTGCCGTCGGCACTCCGTGTTCCGGCTTGACCGCGGTGCTCTTGCTGACCGGAGCCGTCTTGATCGGCGTCATGTGTGGTGAAGTCCCCGCCGGTTTCGGCTCTGGCTCGAGATCGAGAGACACCTGCTTTGCCGTTGGTGCCTCCTCGGCGAAACCGAAGTAACCCGAGTCTGCACTATCGCGGGTGGTGTTTAGGATTTGGTCGAGGTCGACCGAGGCGCGTTCCGCCAGGTCTTCCTTGAAGCCTACGCCCGCGCGCAAAGCCACGTTCAAATTTTCGGCGATCTTGCGGTAGTGACGTCGAAGCTCCCCCTCCGGCAGACTACTCAGCTGGTTCTTCGCGAGGCTTTCGCTGGTCTTTCGGAGGATCACGACGGCCTTGTCGTGTTCCAGGTGCAGCAGGAACAAGCCGAGCAAGAGGAGCAGGAGCGGAATCCCGATCACGGCCAGCCACGGCAGTGATGAGACGTCTTCCTTAAAGGTGTTCGCGAAGAGGCCACCGAGGCCCACAGTGCTTCCCTTGCGGCCAACGATGTAGCCGACCCCGGCCTGTGCCGCCTCGCCACGGATGGGCGATGCGATGGCGCGAGCTCGTTCACCGATCTCGACTGATCCTTCTCCGGCTTCCACGCTGGCGAGCGCTTTCGCGAGGCCTGCCTTGAGCTCGGCACTGCTCGGCGAAGTGGCTCCACCTGTATGGGCCCCGATCAAGCGATCGCGATAGAAGAACACGATCGATGAGTTCGGCAACTTGCTTCCAAGGCGCCTCGCGAGGTCGTCCCCGACCGCCATTCCGTGAACGACAGCGCCGACATACCGGCCGCCATCGAAGACCGGGCGCGCGGCCATCCGGAAGACCTC
>CALLDH010000198.1 GCA_937998345.1 uncultured bacterium
ATGCGGGGCAATCTCGAAGGGGACCCGGGCCTCGGCGACTTCAGCACAGCCGCAACCGGCGGCGACCCAGCTCCGGACTACAGCCTGACGAACGACCGCTGCCTCGGCGCGTTCGGCGGCCCGTCCGGTATGGACTGGACCACAGGCTGGACCGCATTCCCGACGGGCGCAGCCAGCAGCAACTAAGCGCAAGACCTGCGCTTCAGGGCGCTCACGGCGAACGAGAGACCGCCGCTTCCTTGGGAGCGGCGGTTTCGTTTAAGCTGATGTGGCACCTGCCATGCAGGACCACCCGTCAGCTCGGAGCAGGGATGCAAGGACCGGTGCGGGCGAGGCGAACGCCGGCCATGTCGGCAAAGCAACCATTCTGATAGGTCTGGTCGTCACAACCACATACCGGGCTATCGGTGTCGGGGCACATGGCGGGCCGCTCGGTGCACACGCCGAGCCCGCCCTCGCATAAGCCTGTTGCGCAGAGCTCTGTGGCGGCACAGTCGTCGTTGGACCCGCAAGCCGCATCGATACGGCCTGCGTCTCCACAACCCTGCAGCAGGAAGACGATGAGACCCGCGGCGAGCGCTCGCAGACCGGGGAGGACGAGAATACGCGTCGACATGAGACCAGACGGTAGCCCAAGACCGAAGCTGCGCGATGGCGCTTCCCAGATCGTTTCGAAAATGTTGCAGGTCGCGAGATCGCAATCGCGGTTAGAGTGTGCTTTGGAAGAACCGCCAGGCCGCCACGGCGGCGTCGATGTCTCGGCTAGTCGGTCCAATCATGTGTTCGGGTAGGTATTGCCAACCGGACGGCCAGGTGTGACCCGCGCCCTCTACCACGAAGAGCTCGACTTTCGTGTCCCCCGCACAGCCCGTAGCCCGGTGCCGCTCGATTCGGGTTCCGTCGGTGGGAACGAAATCGGGGAGCTTCGATACGGCGACGTCCGTGCAGCCGTCGTGGCTACTCCAGAACGAGAACGTCCGCTCGACCGATATCACCCGACCGAGCTTCTGACCATCGAACTGCACCATCCCTCCGTCCCAGGGAACGATTGGGTCCTCCGTCCCGTTAATCATCAGGGCTGACAAAAGTTCTTTGCCGCAACGCCAGCGCCTGCGTGCGACTTCGTAGGGCATCGCGCCGACGATCGCTGCAAACCCCCGGAGCTTTTTGGTCCGCTCACAGGCGAAGCGATGCGTCATCATCGCGCCGTCCGATACTCCGACGAAAAAGACAGCCTCGGGGTCGACATTACGCTTCTCGACGAGATCGTCGATCAGTGTCGTGAGGAACCCGAGGTCGTTGACGCCCTCGCGATGCGCAACATAGCGATCGAGCTTGCGTCCATCGTTCCAGTGACCGCCGATCCCCTGAGGATAGACCACCAGGAAGTCGTCCTCCGCGGCAAGCTCGTTGAGCTTTCCGAACACCAGCGCGACTGTGTCGTCGTCGTCGCCAAGCCCGCCGTGCAGCACTACGACCATCGGCCGAGCCAGGCCCGCGTCTGTCCGCGTACGAGGATCGAATACACCGACATCTCGCACGATCCCTTCATGCTTGAAGACGTAGCTCTTCGACCGCCCCGCATCGTCGGTCTCGCTCGCCGACGGAGCCGACCTGCAGGCGCTTAGCAACACCAACAAGAGGGAACACGTTCTACCGATGTTGAGTACCACGCCGTTCGGTCCCAAAGGGGCTCAAGAGGGGCGGGGGGAGCCGATGCAGACGGTGACTGTCGAGCCGCCGTTCGTCCCGGCTTCTGTCACGGGTTGACACGCATAACCGGTCCTGCACTCCGCAGCATTCACGCAGTTCACGAGGCAGACCCAGCCGATCGGCAGCTCCGCGCAGGAGGATCCCTGCGGACAATGCCCGGACTCGCCACACGAGAGGGTGCAAATGCCATCAGGGAACCGGTTGTCGATCTCGCAGAGGCGTTCATCGCAGTCGAGGTTGTCCACGCATGGACCACCGACCAAGGAGCTGTCGCTTCCAGCGGCGCCGGCTGGGCGAGAGTCGCCGCAGCCCATCCAAAAAGTCATACTAATTAGCGCCATCGAAACGATGGATAACGACCTCATCATCGCGCGACGATAGATCAAGGACAGCTTCCGGACCAGCGATCCGCCCGCTCCCCATGTAACATTCGTGTCACCTTTTGATCCGCGCCGGAATGAACGACCGTCGCTGTCGAGGAGGGCCCGCGCCGCCTCGGTTTGTGCGGCGATGCTGCCGTCCGTATGCTTATTCGGTGCTTCGCTTGGTCGCCGCCTTGCTCCTCGCGGGATTTGTCTCGAATGGGGCGTACGCGCAGACGGCCTTTCAGGTCGCGCCCGAGGAAGTAAAGAAGCCGCTCGTCACGCCGCCGAAGCTCATTCGCTTCGTCGAGGCGGCCTACCCCGAGACCGAGGGCGACGAGCCCATCGAGGCGGTCGTAGAGCTCGACATCGTCGTCGGGAAGGATGGTCTGGTCAGTGAAGTGAGCGTCGCCAGGTCCGCAGGAGGAGGCTTCGATGAGGCCGCGCTCTCGGCCGCGCGCCAGTTCGTGTTCGAGCCCGCGCGCAGAGACTGGGAGCCGATAGCAGCCCGCGTTCGCTATCGGTACGTGTTCGAACTGAAGGAGCCGCCCGAGGAGATGACCACGGGCTGGCTTTCCGGCACCGTGCTCCTCGCAGAGGACGACAGCGCGGCCCGCACCGTCACGATCGAGATCCTCAACGAGCAGGACCAACTCGTCAGAGACATCGTCACCGGAGCGGACGGAACCTTCGTCGCGACCGACCTCGAGCCCGGAAAGTACGAGGTCAACATCCTCGGTGGCGAGTATGGCGACTTGAAAGTCGAGGAGGAGCTCGTCGCAGGGCAGGTTACCCAGGTCATCTACCGTTTGGGTGCGAAGAAGAAGGCGGCGTACAGCGGGTTTGGCGAGACCGCCGTCATCGATGCGGCGCCGCGCGAAGTCGTGAAGCGCACGATCGACAAAGATGAGCTGACCCGCATTCCCGGGACCCGAGGCGACGCGCTCCGAGCCGTCGAGCTTCTGCCCGGCGTCGCGAGGCCGCCTTTCGGCATTGGCCTGCTCATCGTCCGTGGTGCCGCGCCTCAGGACAGCGAGTCGTTCATCGACGGAATTCCCGTGCCTCTGATCTACCACTTCGGCGGCCTCACCAGTGTCTACAACTCGTACATGCTCGAGAAGATCGACTTCTACCCGGGCAATTTCTCGGTGCGCTACGGCCGGCGTACCGGTGGCATCTTGGAGGTCACCACGCGGGACCCGGCGCGAGACCGGATCCACGGGGTGGCGGAGATCTCGATCATCGATACCTTCGTGACGATCGAAGCGCCGCTTACCGACAAGATCAGCATCTCCGGAGGGCTGAGGCGGAGCTTGATCGATCTCGTTCTGCCCTCGGTGCTGCCGGACGACGTGGGCGTCCGGCAGGCGCCGGTCTACATCGACTATCAGTTCAAGCTGAACTTCTGGCCGACGAAGCGAGACCGCGTTCGTATCTCGGCATACGGGTCGAACGACCGGCTGGAGCTGATCTTGGAAGAAGCTGCCGACAATGACCCGGCGGTTCGCGGCAACACCTCGCTCGGGACCGCGTTCTACAACAACCAGATCGACTGGAAGCGCCGTCTCGGCGACAAGGCGGAGCAAGAGCTGGCCTTCAACGTCGGACCGAGCAAGATCAACTTCTCCCTCGGAGACGAGTTCCGACTCGAAGGTACGTTCATTCAGACCTACGGCCGGGGCGAGTGGCGCTATCAGATCACCGACCGCGTTCGGCTGATCACGGGCCTCGACGTCTACACGGCTCCCATCGACCTCACTTACCTGGGGCCATCCCCAGGGGCGTCGGAAGGGGCCGGCAGCCAGCAGGGTTCGTTGGCTAGCCAAGACCAGGTGTTCGCCGACGTCGACAGCACGGTCTTCCGCCCGGGCCTTTACCTCGAGTCGAACATGCAATTGGGAAAGCTCACGCTGCTCATCCTCGGGCTTCGCATGGACTACTTCAGCGACATCAGCTCGTTTTCCGTCGATCCGCGCCTAACCACGATCTTCACCGTGGCCGAAGACATGCGGGTCAAGCTCGGCGTGGGCGTGTTCAGCCAGCCGCCGGAGTTTCAAGAGTCCGATGTGTCGATCGGCAATCCCGAGCTCGACCCGATCAAGGCGGTCCACGTCGGAGCCGGCTGGGAGTACGACGCTGTTCCGGGCGCTCGTTTCGGTGTTGAAGCTTTCTACAAATACCTTTGGGACCGCGCCATCCCGACGCCTGGCGGCCAGGCGCCGTTCTACGTGACAGGTGGCATCGGACGAATCTACGGGGCGGAGTTCAGCATCAACCTTCGCCCCATCACCGAGGGCCGCCATTATTTTGGCTATCTGTCGTACACCTTGTCGCGAAGTGAGCGCAAGGATGGCCCGCTCGAGCCCTGGCGCCTGTTCGATTTCGATCAGACGCACATCTTGACGGCCGCGTTCGTCTACAACGTCCCGCGCAACTGGGAAATCGGCGGCACCTTCCGTGTCGTCAGCGGCAATCCGAACACGCCCGTCATCGGATCGATCTACGACGCACTGAACGACGTCTACATCCCGATCGACGGTCGGGTGAACAGCCTCCGCAACCCGCTGTTCCATCAGCTCGATATCCGAGTTCAGAAGAAGTGGATCTTCGAGGGCTGGCGGCTTGCGGTATTTCTCGATATCCGCAACGCCTACAATCAGCAGAACCAAGAGGGCATCATCTACAACTACGACTTCAGCCAGCAGTCGCCCTTGCTCGGTTTGCCGATCATCCCCGCGCTGGGCATCAGGGGGGAGCTGTGATGCGAGTCCTTGGGCTGATCGTCTTGTTGCTGGCGGCCGCGTGCAGCGAAAGCTTCCTTCCGGCCTGGGCGGTGACCGACCTTCGTGCGGTTGCGGCGCGGGTCGAGGTGGAAGGCAAGCCTGGGCGCGCACGGCCCGACCCCGAGGACGAGATCCAGGTTTCGATTCTGATGATCGACGAGGGCGCGCCTGCCTCTGAGGTGCCCGCGTTAACGCCGCCGCCGTTGCAGTGGGCGTTCATCGCCTGCGTTCCTGCGCCCACCCTCATCGGGCCGCCGCTTTGCCGGGACCTCATTCAGCCCTGTGATGGCTGTGAAGGAACTCCGCCTGCCAATCCCCTGGATCTTCCCGTCCTGAGCTTCCAGGTTCCTTCCGAAGCGGAGCTCGAAGCGGCCGGCGCCGCCAACGTCCTCTTGCAAGGCGCAATCTGCGCCAACGGCCCGCCTGCCGCCGACGCCATCCTTAGCTTCATCCTCGGCGAGACCGACGACCTGAACCCCTGCGAGGACCCGAGCAACGAAGGCCGGTTTGTGACGGTGAACATTCCGATCGAGACAGCGCCGGAGGACCCCAATCTGAATCCTGAGATCTCGACGGTCTTCCTCGACGGTCGGCCTTGGCCACCGCCGTACGATCAAGAAGTTTCGCGAACCGCACCGCGAACGGGATGCCGAGCAGACCTCGATGGCCTCACGGACGAGCAGCGAAACGCGCATCCGCTTGCTGGGAGTGCCAACTCGTCGTTCGACCTCGGGGTGACTCCGGACAGCCTGCAATCCTACCAGGTCGGCGACATGACGTTGACCGAAGAGATCCAGGTCAGTTGGCTCACGGACGGCGGCGACCTCGAGCGGACGTTCTCGTTCATCACGGACCCCGCACGTTCGGTTCTCACGCAGTGGCGGCCGTTCTCCGATGCCCCGGAAGACGGTCTATTGGTGCGCCTAACCTTCGTCATTCGCGATGGGCGTGGTGGTACCGATTGGGTCGAACGGGGCCTTTGTGTGCTTCCGCCGCCACCGGCCAGTTCTCCGCCCTAAGTGTCGGTTTTCTCCAAACTTTTGGCGATCGTTGACACCGCCGAAACACCCCCCTAGTGTGATGGATCGCTATGGTTGAGCGAATCGGAACGTGCCGCGTTCTGGGTGAAATCGGCAGCGGGGGCATGGCTGTCGTCTATGAGGCGATTCAGGAGCCGCTCAATCGGCGGGTCGCCATCAAAGCGCTCAAACCGTCCATAGCAATCGATAGCCAGTTCGCCGAGCGCTTCGAACGCGAGGCCCACTTCATGGCATCGCTGCAGCACGAGAACATCCTTCACGTCATCGACTTCGTCAAAGACGGGCGATCGATGTTCATCATCATGGAGTACGTCGACGGGATCGATCTCTACGACCTGCTCGAACGCTCGCCCAGGCTGCCGTCCGACATCGCGGCGATCATCACGCTGCAACTCGCGCGCGGCCTGGACTACGCACACTTCCGAGGGATCATTCACCGCGACATCAAGCCAGCGAACATCATGGTGTCGATGCAGGGCGACGTGAAGCTGATGGACTTCGGTATCGCGCGCCATGAGCGTTTTGGGGATTTGACCGAAACCGGCACCGGGCTTGGGACGCCTAGCTACATGAGTCCGGAGCAGATCCTCGGTGACAAGCTCGATTTCCGCAGTGACATCTTTTCGGTGGGCATCGTCCTGTACCAGATGCTCACCGGGCGAAAGCCGTTCGTCGAAGACGATTCGCGCACGGTCATGCAGAAGATCCGGCTCGACCGCTTCGAGCCGCCCAAGAAGCTCGGCGTCGAGGTGCCCCGGAAGCTCGAGCGGATCATGGCCCGTTGCCTACAGAAAATGCCGGCGAATCGCTACCCAACGACCCAGGCTCTCATCGATGATCTCACGGAGTTCCTCGCGCCGCGCGTGCCGATGAGCCACAACGCGCGCCTGGTCATGTTCCTGAACGAGATTGGGGTCATGACCGGCGACCAGACCGACGAGGTGCTCTCCGCGGTCGCGCCGCGCGTGCTTCGGAGCGGCCGCCGCGATCCTGGCTTCTTGCGAAGCATCGCAATGTGGCAAGCCGCCGCCTTCGTCGGGCTCGTTCTTTCGGGGGTCTCGGTGCAAGCCGCGAGTGGACGATGGTCCGGACCGCCGGTCGGTGACGCACCGGCTGCGCGCAATCCTGCCGAGGCTGGCTATCTGACCGTAAGCGCCGATCCCTGGGCGCACGTGCACGTCGACGGGCAGCACGTCCTGACGACGCCGTCCGCGAGTGCCATTCCGCTCAAGCCAGGTCGCCACTACGTGAAGTACACCAACCCTTACTTCGCTCCGGTCGAGCACGAGGTGGTCGTCGAAGCGGGCAGCACGGTGCACGACCGCGCGACGCTCTCCGAACCGATCGCCGTCACAGAGGATACGGAGGCAACGCCGTGAGGCGAGGGCTCATCTCGCTACTGATGACGATGGCGCTTGCCGCGCTTTCGTCCGGTGCCGGCGCGCAAGCTGTGTACACGCATGCGGTGCAGGAGGGCGATACCCTCGCGTCGATTGCGCAGCGATACTACGGAGACCCCACGCGCGAGGCGGTTCTGCGCGAGGCCAATCGCATGAAGGGGCCTAGCGAAGACGGGTTGGTCCCCGGGAGCTGGATTTTCATTCCGACGGTGGCTTTCTATCACGTCGGCAAGGACGAGACTTGGAAGTCGATCGCCGCCCGCTTCTTCGGGCGGGAGATGCGAGCGGCAACCTTAATCGAGGCCAACAGCGGCAACCGAAGAGTCCAGCCCGACGAGGGCGCCGAGCTGTTGATCCCGTACCCGCTGCGCCACGTCGTTAGCCCGGGCGAAACGCTCACCAAGATCGCGAAGATGTACATGCCGGACAGCCCGGTGTCGCTGAAGCGAATACGGCAGTTCAACGCGGGCGCACGAATCGAGCGGGGGCAGGTGGTCTTGGTTCCGCTGTTTGATCTCAGACTTGCTGGCGAGGGCCGCACCGAGGCGTCCGAAGTGTTCACGCTTGCTGCTGGAGGCGGCGCGACCAAGGCGGCGCAAGACGAAGTCGAGAGATCGCTGCCGGAGCTCATCGAGCAGGTGCAGAACGCGAAGTTTGCCGAAGCGGTGTCCCTCGGGAACCGACTCCTCGGAACACAGAGCCTCACGTCGACGCAGGTGGTGACGATTCAAAAAGAGCTCGCCGTGGCCTATGTCGCGCTCGAGCGGACCGACCTTGCCGAGGCGTCGTTTCGCGTGGCGCTCGCGATGCAACCAAACCTCGAGCTCGACACGGTGCGGACCTCGCCACGGGTCCTCGAGGCGTTCAATCGGGCCAAGCAGCCCGAAAAGCCGTAGACTCAGCTACTTCTTCTTGATCTTCTTCGGCCTGTACTTGGCCGGGCGATCGTCCTTGGGAGCCGGCGCGGTTGCGGATTCGGCAGCCCCTTCTAGCGCCCAGGGAGGGAGCTCGATGTCGCCGTTCTCCGCGGCCTGCTTCCTCAGGTGCACGTACGCGATGATGCATATAGGGATAATCGCCAGCGAAATCAGCTGCGAGGTGGAGAACCCGAAAGCGAAGCCGCGTTCGGGGTCGTCTCGCAGATACTCGATCAGGAACCGCCACAGCCCGTAGAGGCCCGCAACCGTGACCAAGACCTGACCCCGAAACTTCCGATGGGTGAGCAACCAGACCGCGAACACGAACAACAGGAATCCGAAAACCGACTCGTAGATCTGTGTTGGGTGCACCGACAGCGAGCTCAAGCGATCGATCATCAAGTCCGGATACTCTTGCAGGTGGTGTTGATAGGCCGGGGATCCATTGATCGTCTGGTCGCAGGCAAACGCCGGAAACGCCTCGGTATCCCATTTCGGAAAAGTGCCTGCAGACTTCAGCCATTCGGGAGCGGTGTCCCTTAGAGGCCGTCCATAGTCGCACCCGTATAGGTAACACCCGACGCGTGTGAGCATGAGCCCGGAAGCTAGTGTCGGAACGGCGAGGTCTGCGAAAGGCAGCAAGGGGATCTTCTTGATCCGCCAGAAGGTCAGTGCGCTCACGAACCCGCCGAGGAATCCGCCGTACGCGACCAGGCCTCCAGACCGAAGATCGAACCACGAGCCGATGCTGTCGTACGAGTCGATGTTGGTGAAGATGTAGAGCAGGCGGGCGCCGATGATCGCGCCGACCGCCGTCCAGGTGAAGCAGCTCGCCAGGAGCTCCCGGTTGTAGCCCTCGATCTTCTTGCCCATGTACATGATGAAGTACCAAGCGAAGAGCAGGCTGCTTCCCAACATCACGCCGTAGGAGTAGATGGGAATCGCGCCCCAGGGCGTGGGAATGCTAAACAGGACCGGGTGCATTGGGCGGGAATCTCGCCGGGTTCGCCTCCCCGGTCAAGTGGGTTCGGTGGGCCGATGAGCGAGCTACGCATTCGAGAGCAGGACGGGGCGATCACCTTCGAGGTGCGTGTGGCCCCGCGCGCCACCCGCAACAGGGTCGTCGGGATTCAGGAAGGCGCCCTCAAGGTCGCACTCACCGCACCGCCTGTGGACGGCGCTGCCAACGAGGCGCTCAGGAAGCTTCTGGCCAAGGCCCTTGGGGTCGCCAAGTCCGACGTGGAGATTCTTCGTGGCGACCACGCGCGCATCAAGGTGCTGCGCGTCCACGGTGTGAGCGCTCGCGGCGTGCGTTTCAGCGAGGGCTAGTTGACGATTACGCGGCGCAAGAACCACTCGTCGTTTTCACGGCGGAGATCGAACACCGTATTGGCGAGCCCCGCATCGGTGCGAAGCCGAAGCGCGATTCGTGCGCGCTCACCGTCGAGCGAGACGCTCTCTTGAATCAAGCTCAGCCTCGAGCCCTCGAGCGACGCGAGGGCCTTGCGCGCGTCGGGCTTGAGCGCCGCAGCGTTGCGGTCGCTGTATCGGCGCCGGTGGCCCTCGTGCACGAGCTCCATCGTGACTTTCGATGGATCGGCGTAGCTGAGTGCGTTGTCGATGCGCGACTCGGAAACCCGCCCCGTCACCGAATCGATGAACTCATCCATTCGCTCGCGGTCGGTGACCACGGCGGCGTCTGTGACCACCGCGGCGCCGACCACGATCGATAGGATGACAAGGAGATAGATGCCTGTACGGCGCATGACCCCCAAGTAGTGCACGCCCCGTGCCAACCTCAGCCCCCAAATTTCCTCCGCAATTCCAACCCCGCCCCCCAACGGCCCTGCCAATCTGACACCGCCATGGCCCAGCCAATTGACAAAGGGACACTCTCCACCCCCCTAACCAAATGAAACCATGGCGTTTCTGTGAGAAGGATCGCAGCGACCCGCGTTCAGTCCCGCGGACCCCTGGCAGGAGGCGCCAGGCTGAGCCGCTGCGATCTTTCTCGCAGAAGCGTGAGGATATCGGGTATTTAGGACCCGGAGAGTGTCCTCATTCGCGACAACGGTGCGGTTTTTTACGCCTACGGGTTGGGTGATTGGGACGGTGCATGTTCCGGACGGGGTCGGGTTGTTGCCGTTCTTGAATGGTGATGAGGCGTTTTTTCGGATGACGAATGTCAGTTTGCCGGAGCAGCCCCGAACGATTCCTTTTCTGGCGCTTCAGCGTAAGGCGGTGTTGATCGTCGTGCCGGGCGAGGACGCGTTGCTCGGCTTGCACGAGCATGACCGGCGCACACGGCACGAGGTGGCCTGCCTCTTCGACGGCGGACTGGTGATGGGGACCTTGCCCTTGCCGAAGGGTGTGCGGGTGTCCGACGAGCTCATGCAGTCCAAGGAATTTTTCGCGATCGAGGATTGCACGCTCGGCATTGATGCTTCACCTGAGCCTGTCATGGAAGCTGAAGAGTTGGTGTTCGTGCACGCAGCCGAGATGTTCGGGGTGGCGGAGCTCGAAGCCGAATGATCGTTCGCAACGCGACGGGCTTTCCGCGGGCCTTCCGGGTCTTTGTCCTCCGAAACTGGGGGCTGATCCTGACTGTGGTCCTCACCGAGCAGGCGATCGTGATCATTTCCCGGTACACTGACGTGCTCGAAACCGATGTGTTCTCGGCGACCGCGATTGGTTTGATCGCGACCGTGGTCGGCATCTTCATCGTGTTTCGATTCAACGAGGCGTACCAGCGCTGGTGGGAAGCGCGGACCCTGTGGGGCGCTCTGGTCAACGACAGTCGCAGCTTTTCCCGCGAGGTCATCACGCTGCTCACGCCCGATCGTGTGCCCAACATCGGCTCCGCCGAGGAGGCGGCGAAGCTCCACAGGGAGCTGGTCTATCGACATTTGGCCTACTGCAACGCGCTTCGCCTCTCGCTGCGGCGACAGGACGCCTGGGACGAGCTCGCACCCTTCCTCGGCGCCGACGAGCTCAGTGACCTGCAAAACTACGCCAACAAGCCGACGCGCCTCGACTACTGCCAAGCGGAGCGCCTGACTCAGGTGATCGGCACCGATACCGCCCAGCAGGTCCTGTTGATGCAGCTCGACTCGACCCTGAACCGTCTTTACAACATTCAGGGCGGTTGCGAACGAATCAAGAGCACAGCGTTTCCCGACGAGGTTCGTTTCATTTCCCGAGGCCTGGTGTGGCTCAGCGCCATCGCGGTCCCTATTGCGTTTCTCAGCGCCGATCGTGAGATCCGAGTCATCGAGGTTCTCGCGGTGATCCTGATCAGCCTGAGCTTCATGGTGGTCGAGCAGCTCGGCGCCTCGCTCAAGAACCCGTTCGAAAACGAAGACAACGACACTCCAATGACGGCCCTTTGCCGCACGATCGAGATTGACCTGCGTCAGCAACTTGGCGAGACGAAGATCCCTCCGCCCATCGAGCCGGTGCATGGCGTCCTGATGTGAACGGCGTTAGTCGTTCAACGAAGCGCGCATGACATCGAGCTGCGGCGCGAACCCGGTCCACATCTCGAATGCGATCGCGCCCTGGTGCAACAGCATCCCGAGGCCATCGACGGCGGACAGGCCGAGCTCCTCGGCGCGCGCGAGCACCGAAGTCTTGAGCGGTTTGTAGACCATGTCGACGACAGCCGCTTCCGCCGGAAGCGCCTCGATCGGAAGCGACGCGGCGAACCCCAAGGCGCCCGGATTCGATTCGAGCGTCGCGCTGGTGGCCTGGACCAGCAATGTGGCGGTTTCGAAACACCAGCTCGCCTCGCTCAGCGGGCAGGCGTCGAGGCTGCATTCGACGTGCGCTTCTAGCGAGGTGATGAGCGCCTCGCCTTGCTCGGGCCTTCGCGAAAGCACTGTGATTTCGCTCGCCCCCGCGTTCGCGAGCCCAACCACTGCTGCGCGAGCGGCGCCCCCTGCACCAACGATGGCCACGCGTGCATTGCCTACCTGAACGCCGGCCTCTTCGAGGGAGCGCACCAGGCCCGGGGCGTCGGTGTTGTGCCCGACATATCGTCCGTCGGTACGCACGACGGTGTTGACCGCGCCGATCGCATGCGCCGCGGGCGCCACCTCGTCGATCAGCGCGATGATCGCCTCTTTATGCGGCACCGTGAGGTTGTATCCGTCGATCCCCGCCTCGTGCTTGCGACCAACGGCGTCGGCCAGATCGCCAGGCGCGACCTCGAAGCGTTCGTATTGGAGCGAGATGCCGAGCGCTCTTGCTGCCGCCTCGTGCATCTCGGGAGATTTCGAGTGCGCCACCGGCCAGCCGAAGATCCCTAGGCGGATCAGGTCACTCATGCCCTTCGACCTTCGCACCAAACTCTCCATCGGACACTCGGACGCGAAGCCGGTCGCCTTCCTTCACCTCCGACTGGCTCCGAACCGCACGGCCGGTCGATTCGTGAAGGGCAATCGCGTACCCGCGTTCGAGCACCCGCAAGGGAGAAAGCGCATCTAGTTGTGCGCATGTCTCGGCGTACGTGGCACGGGCTTCCCGCACCATGGGCCGTCCCCGACCGTGCAGCGCGAACCGGAGGCCAAGCAGGCGCTCTCGCCGGCGGCGGACCGGCATGCGACCCGCGTCCCGGAGCTTCGCGGCCAATGTGGCGAGCTGGCGTTGATCACGGCGAAGCACGGATCGCGGGTCCAGGCGCATCAGACGCTGATGAAGCTCGGCGAGTCGTTCGCGCCGCCGTCGGAGATCCGATCGTTGCACCTGATGGAGCTGCTCCTGCGATGCGAGCAGCTCCCGCCGAACCGGGGCAATCACACGCCGGGTGCCGTAGAGAGCTCGAAGCAGCCGCTCAAGCCTCAGCCGAAGACCGCTGGTCAGATTGTCCAATGCCTGACTCAGCCGCCGCTCCCAGGATTGCACGACCCGGACCAAGGAGTCGCGTTCCGGAACGACGATCTCGGCCGCGTTGGAAGGTGTCGCCGCTCGCGCGTCAGCCACCAGGTCCGCAATCGTCATGTCGACCTCGTGGCCGACCCCGCTCACCACGGGAACGCGACAATCGGCGATGGCACGCGCTACACCTTCGTCGTTGAACGCCCAGAGGTCCTCGGCGGAGCCCCCGCCGCGTGAGACGATCACCACGTCCAAGCCATCGACGCGCTGAATCAGCTCGAGTGCCGACACGATGCTCCTTGGCGCCTCTTCGCCTTGCACGCGACAATCGGCGACGAGAATCTGCACGGGGCAACGCTCCGAAGCGACACGGATGATGTCGCGCAGCGCCGCACCGGTTCGGCTCGTGACGACGCCCACCACCCGGGGCAATTCAGGCAGCGGCCGCTTTCGCGCCGGATCGAACAGGCCTTCGGCTTCCAACTTCGCGCGCAGTTTTCGAAACTGGGCAGCGAGATCACCCTCGCCGGCGAGCTTGGCGGAACGGGCGATGAGCTGAAACTGCCCACGCGCGGTGTACAACGACAAGGTCCCCCGGAAGCGAATCCGGGCCCCGTTTTCCAAAGGCGCCTTCGTGCGCCGAACGTCTGACGCGAACATCACCCCCCGCAGCTGCGCCGGGTCGTCCTCGTCGTTCAGCGAGAAATACACGTGCCCCTTCGCGCGCCGCACGTCCGAGAGCTCCCCTTCGAT
Source organism: uncultured bacterium (assembly GCA_937998345.1). Classification (GTDB taxonomy): domain Bacteria; phylum Myxococcota_A; class Polyangia; order Polyangiales; family Houyiibacteriaceae; genus SG8-38. The sequence goes on from CALLDH010000198.1 coordinate 13,844, forward strand.
CAACACGTTCGCCCAGTTGTCCTCGAGCGTCAGGCGCACCGCACGGTTGACTTCGGCCACGCGGAAGACACGTTCCTCGCCGTCATGGTCTTGGCCTTGAAGACGCTCGAACAATGGCATCTCCGACATGCGTGCAACGTAGCCGCAATTAACCCTATGAAAAAGGGGACTGTCCCCTTTTTGTCGCGGTGGGCGTGGTGAGCGCGGTGGTTGTTGGGGTGGGATCGAATCTCGGTGCGCGGGAGGCTTCGATCCGCGGTGCTCGAGCCTTGCTGGACGCGCGCGATGGGATCGAGGTTCGGGACGTCTCCTCAATCTACGAGACGGAGCCCTTGGGTCCGCCCCAGCCGCACTACCTGAATGCCGCGTTCCGTGTGGAGACCAGTCTCTCACCAGCCGAGCTGTTGCGCGTCTTGCTTCGCACCGAGCGTCGTCTTGGCCGCCATCGTCTTCCCGACGAACGGTGGGGACCCCGGAGCATCGATCTCGACTTGCTATGGGATCAACGAGGCCGGCACGAGTCCCCCGAGCTTTGTGTGCCTCATCCCGAACTCGAGAACCGCGCGTTCGCGCTCGCGCCGCTTCTTGATGTTGCGCCCGAGCTCAGCGAGTTCTTCGGTCGATCGCTCGAGCAAGTCGGTGGCCGACCGCTGGCGTGGGAGCGCGGAGCCATCGTCCGCGCAAAGTCGCCGTCGGGCAGGCTCGAGGTCGCTGTAGAGGCGGACTCGCTTGCCGACGCCTGCGCCATTTGCATCGCTCAGATCCCGGCGCGAGGGCGCCCCTGGTCGACTCTTCACCTCAGCATCGAACCTGGTGCGGATTCGTTCGCGAGCGCGTTGCGAGATCTTTTTCGCAGGGGTTTCTCGGCCCACGCGGCGACGGTGAGTCACTGTTCGGAATCGCGCTGGGCTCTTGAATTACATGGTGTAAACGCAGGAATCCCCATTGAGGCGGATGTGCGACTACGGACTACGTTAGGCGCCCAACGTCGGGCTCATGTGCAACTGTCAATCGTCGTCACCCAGCCGTGACGTTTTTTTTAGGCGAAACGTTTGTTGGTTCACGAATCGATAGCTAGTCTGGAGCTGGGGGTTTCAGACAAAAGATCATGGCAGACGCACGCAAGGACAAGCGCACGCTGCTTTCGCTGAAGATTCGGTACAAGAGCGCCACTCTCGAAGACTTCATCGAACGCTACAGCAGCGACATCTCCCGCGGGGGTGTATTCATCAAGGCCAAGAAGCCGTTGGCGGTGGGTACGCTTCTCAAGTTCGAGTTCATCCTTCAAGACCAATCGACGTTGATCCATGGTGTGGGTCGCGTGGTTTGGAGGCGGGACGAGCCCAGCGCCGATCCGGCGAACCCAACCGGCATGGGGATCAAGTTCATCAAGATGGACCCCGAATCTCGTTCGGTCGTGGAACGCATTGCCGAAGACCGCGGTCATCCCGGTGTCTTCGAGCAGGGCAAGGATGGCGTCCGTGTCACCCCAGCACTCGCTTCGGATGCGGCCGAGCTCGAGGAGGCGGATCGAACCAAGGTCCGCCACGTCAGTGAGTTCCTCGCTTCCGCCCTCGACGAAGGCGGAGCCGGCGAGACGGCGAAACGCGAAGCGCAGGCCGGCGCGGAGCGCGCCCGACAGGTCAGCAACCAGATTGGCGACAACCGCACTGCAGCTGCACGCGGAGCATTCAGCGCGCGCCAAGACGCTTCTGCGGACAAGACGCAATCCGTTTCCGACGGCCCGTCACGCCGTGCGATGTCCGCTTTCGGAGGCTCGGGGCTGAGCGCGAGCGCGCGCATCAGCAGCGCCGCTGCGCCGATGATGGACGAGCTCGACGCCGCGGACGATTTTCTAGACGACGAGACCACCAAGGTTCACGACCTTCCAGAGTCCGATTACCCGGCTGACGCCGATGCAACGGTGATTGCCAAGGAGGCCTCCGCGCCCTTCGTCGCCGAGCAGCGACGGACGCCGGTGGTACCCGCGGCCTCGCCTTTGGAAAACGCCGTTCCAGATCTATTCGGGCCGGCGGTTGGCGAATCGTTCGGCCCCGCCCCAGGCGAGTTCATCGACGCCAGCTTGCTGGATCCGGCAGTTCCCACGGTTCCGCCGCCTGCCAACCCGGTGCCCCAGGCGCCAGGCATTCCGGAAGAGGCTTTCAAGGTCCCTGCGGCGACGACGCCAGCTTGGACGACTCGGCCAGCCGAGCCGGAACGTTCGCGCACTTGGGTGTTCGTGCTCCTCTTCGTGCTGGTGCTTGCCGGCGGCGCAGGAGCAGCGTGGCAGCTCGGGTTCGCAGACGATTTGATCGCGTTGGCTGCGCCCTATCTCGGCGAGTCCACGGAGCCCGTCGAAGCGACTTCACAGGTCGCCAGGCCGATCGCCGTGCCCGCGCCTCAGCCGGAAGAGCCGAGTGCAGGACCGCAGTCCGGAGAAGAAGCGAACAGCGCCACGGAGGTGAAGCCCAGCACAGCCGAAGCGAAGCCAGCCGAAGCGACGCCCGTCGAAGCGCCGGCTACCGGCATGGTGAAGTTTCAGGTTCTCTCCCGCCCTTCCGGCGCGTTCGTCAGCGTCAACGGCAAGGGTGCGGGGCGCACGCCGCTCGACCTCGAATACGAGGTGGGCACGAAGCTTTCGCTCTTCTCGAAGGCCCGCGGCCACCTGGCCCGCAGGCAGCAGATCACAGTCGGGGCCGGCCAAGAGCCGGTTAACCTCCGGCTTGCACCGCTGCCGTATGTCGTCCAGGTCGTCAGCAACCCAGCGGGGGCACGAGCTAGCGCAGTGGGCGGCGGTGAGGCCACCACGCCGGGCGCGCTCCAGTTCAAGTCGATGCCGGCGTCCCGCAACATCGTCATTTCCAAGGACGGCTACAAGACGGCCAACAATTCCGTGACACGGGCTGACTTCGTCGAGGAAACACGCCGCATGGTGGCGACGATCAACGTCGTCCTTCAAGCCGACGGAGCTGCTGCGCCCACGCAGGCCGCTCCGACCGTTGAAGCGCCCACCGCGCCTCCAACCGAAGTGAAGGCTGAGGCTTCGGCAGAGCCGCCCCCAAGCGAGGAGAAGGCTGAGCCTGCCCCAGCCCCGGAGGCCGTCGAGGAGACGCCTGCCCCTAGCGAAACAAGCGCCGCCGACGCCCCTTAGGCTTTCGGTACAGCACACGGATGCACACCAGGCCGGCTAGGAAGCCGCCGAT
>CALLDH010000199.1 GCA_937998345.1 uncultured bacterium
CACGACCGAGTTCACGTACCTGCGCACCGAGCGTCCTCCCCCGAGAGAGGACGGCACCAGGCCGAAGAGTGACGACTACCAGCTCGTGGTTGGGGTGTTGGTACGGATCAACGAGTAGACGTGTCCTCGTCCCGCGTCGGCAATCGAGATTCGTGGTGCCGATGCAGCGTCCGACGCTTCTCGAGCACTACCGACTCATCGGCGTCGTAAGGCTGCCAGCGCAAATCGCATATTGTTCTTTCAGCGCCACGGGACGCGCGAGTGGCTTGTTCGTCAACGGGCTGAGGCTCGCAATCGCCAACGAGCCGGGCTGCCACTCGCGCGCCCTCGGGCAGAATCCACCATTCGGTCGAGAACCCTGGTAACACCAAACGCTAGCGGGCTGTGAGCAAGTTCCCAGCGTGGAACCATGCCTTGCTCTGCTGTGGTCGACTTTCCAGTGTGCTATACGATGAGGGAACACCTCTCAGACACACCCTCGATGACCAAGTTCGTTCCAGACAAGGACGTTGCGCCGCAGGTTGCGGCGACTCTACACGGGATTCGTGCGATGCGCCGAGCGTTCGGCGGCGAGCTCACGATCAACCAGTGGTTGGTGGGGCAGCACGTCATGTACGCGTACCTTCACGGTCAGAAGTGCAGCCAATCGAGCATCATTGCCACCGAAGATCTGCCCAAGACGACGGTGTTCAACGCCATCCTCCGGCTCAAGGAGCTGGGATTGGTATCGGTCACTGGGAGCCCCGACGATTCCCGGGTGCAACACATCGAGCCAACGGAGAAATGCATGGAGCTTCGAAAGGAGATTTGGAGAGAGCTGTTGACGGTCGGCCTGGATTGACCCTGAGCGCAGATTCGGAATACCCGTGATGGCCCCGAACACGGTCAAAACGAGATCATGCAGGTTCGGCACCGAGGCCTTCCTTTCGGCGCTTCGGTTACTTTCCGAGTACGGACCAGAATGCCGTGCCGACCCAGATGCGGAAGGCAAAGTCGACGTCTGTCGTTTGGCTTCCAATCCCAATCCCCGGACCGAGCTCGAATAGGAAGAAGGGCGCGACCTTGGGGGAGGCGTTGATTTCGACCCCCATGCGGATCAAGATCGGAATGATGCCCCAGGGGTCGACGTCTCGGGCAAACATCAGCGTAAAGGGAAGCGTCGCTCCGGTCACCACGCTCACCCGGTCGTGCACGTCGACGGAAATCGGCACCGCGAGCTCTGCCCGGACACCGCCCATCACGCGCCGATCGGGCTGGAAGCCGGGAGGTGGTGGTGGCGCTCCTCCTTGTCCCTCGCTGCCGCCGACCATTGCGCCGGGCGTGAAGCGGACCCCAACGTGGGTCGTGGCTCGAGGGTGTTTCTTGTTGCGAACGTGCCAGCGAAGCGGCGCGTTGAGCGCAAGGGCAACGGCGACATCCGAGTACGCCCCCGACCAGTCGCCGTAGACCAGCTCGGCGCCCAGCGCCCAGTCCAAGCTTCCCCCACCTTTATTCCACCACTCGTAGAACAAGCTCGGCCAAGCGACTCCGACGTTGTGCACCATGTCGGACTCGAGTGGCTTGGCTCCAATGGTCGACTGTGGACCCGCAAATGCGGTGCTCGACACACAAGAAATCACTACAAACACTGCAACCGCTCGCATTACGCTACCTCCAGTTTCTGCGGGGCATCGGTGGGCTTGTGCGCTAAGGGGCGACCACGCCGCCAGCACCGCTTTCACCGCCAGCACCGCTTTCACCGCCCGCGCCACCTGTTCCGTCATCGCACTCCTCGGAAGCGAGCGTCACCTCGTATGCCGGCCCATCGTCGACGGCCTCTCGGCCGCTCTGATCGTGCGGGACGGTCACGATGCACTCGCCTTCGGTCTCGTTGCCGGAGTCATCGACCGCTGTCCAGCCAAGCGTGTAGACACGGCCGTTGCCCCCGCCTTGCCGCTCCGAACGGAGTTGCACTCGATCGCACTCGAGGATGATGTCAGGTTCCGTGTTTCCATCGCCGACGTCGTTCACGGGCTCGTCGCTGGACGCCGAGTGGAAGGTGACCGCGAGGCCGCTATCGCACGCGTCCTTGGCGCAATCTTCTCCCGAAATCGTGTGGAGCTCGTGGTTTGGGGGCCAAAGCTCGGTCGGCTCTTCAATGGCCTCTGGAGGCTCGGTATCCACGATGTCCAGCATTGCGGTGCATGTCTCTTCGACTGCATCGTCCCCGTTCGCAGCTTCGGCAGTAACCACGATCTCGTGGGCGCCCAACTCGAAGGGTCCCTCGTCGTTGAGGGCGAGATCGATGTCCTCGCAGCTCTCAGGCAGATCGCCAAACGGCTCCAGATAGATGACCTCCGGGTTTGCCCCGCCGTCTTCACACTCGAGCGTCAAGCCGTTCGGGCAAAGCCAGTCGGTTTCTTCGAGCAACCCGGCGTCTTCGACGCACTCGGCGGTTAGCTTCTCGGTTGTCCGGTCGACGGGGGTGTCTTCGGAGCACCCGAGCAAGAGCATAGACGCCGCGGCGGTCATGAGAATGAGTAGGCTTCGATTGCGCATAAGTCGGGGTGTAGGGTCATTTGGGCGTACCCACCAAGGCCCCGCGCGCAGCAAATACCAAGAATTACAGAGTGCTACGCGCGCGTCGCCCCCGGAGCCGACGAACTGTACGATTGATTACACCTCATGACGGCACAGTCGCAATCACACTGGGCCAACCTCGCCCTAGTCCTTGCGAACCCCGATGAACTGGAAGGTCAAGGCAAGCGTCAAGCCGAACTGCTGACCGTTGATCCAGTTGCGGACCGAGCTGCCGTCGATCGGGTTTTCCCCTCGCATGGCCAAGGCGATGTAGGTCCAGTCGAACGTCGACGCGAACGAGATCCAACGAATGATCGGAATTCTCAAGCCGAAGCCGCCCGTGAACGCGACTCCGCCATTGTCGACGTTCTGTAGGCCGTACGGATTGCCCTTGAACGTCTTCGCGAAGCCGATCGAGCCCCGAAGGATGATGTGCACGTAGGGAATCATGATGCTTCCCTGCATGTCCAGACCTGTCTTCAACAGCTTGTACTGGCCGTAGTTCGCTTGTCGGTAGAAGAACCCGAGGAAGAACGGGCCTCCAAAGGGAGTGCCAACAGCGAAGCCGTACTCGGGCCCCTTGAGCCTTGGGGCGTTCTCGATCGCTGCTGCGCTGAGACTGCCAAATTGGTCCGGATCGTATGCCGATACGCCGATGAGGCCTTCGATCCAGAGCCAACCTCGCGCTTTCCTGTAGTAGACGCTCCGCTTCTTTGTCGCTGGCTCGGCAGGCTCCGTCGCCGAACCGCCCTCCGTCGTAGCCTCCGCGACCGTGTCCGTCTCTTCTTGCGCGAGCGCAGTCGAGGCGTGCAAGAGAAGCGCGCTAACTAGGACCACGACGTACTTCATCGGGCATCTCCCCAGGTTGGCTCCGATCCTGCCACCCTGCTTCACTCGAATCGAACCTAGGTCCATTTGCTCAAAGGGTCCAACGTTGGGACTATGGGGCGCTATGACCAAGGAACACCTTCCATTTCGGAATCCACGGGTGCAATGGGTTGCCTTGTGCCTTCTTTTGACGGCGTGCGCCTCGAACAAATCGGGGCGGAGACCTGCGGAGATTGCGCCCTCTACCACCGGGCACCCCGGGGACATTCACCAGTTCGCAACGGCCGTCGATCGCATCATGAATGACCGCGAAGCGGACCCGCCGCCACACAATACGTACAGTCATGAGACGGCCTACGGTCCTGACTACCTCGCGAAGCCGCGCGTGAATTTGATTCCTACCGAGGACTTCTTGGCACTTGCGTCGACCGACTGCTCAGGTTGGGTCAGCTTCGTGATGAACACCGTCTCACCGCTCCACGAAGCTGTGTTGCAGTCGCAGAAGCGTCTGCCCGAGTACAATCAGGCCTATTCCGATGGCTTCGAGCTCGAGGAGGCCCCGCGGCCATGGGCTCGTGCCTTCGTGCTCACGAACTTCTTCCGTTCGGAGCACGTGCAGGTCACCGGTTTCGAGCGCGTTGAACGCTACGAAGACCTCGAGCTCGTCGACCTCGCATCGTATTCCATGGGAAGGTACACCGACCCGCCGGATGCGGACCTCGTGAAGCCGAAGGACACCGGCCACACGTTCATCATCGTCGGTTCGGCGACCATCGTGGACCCGAGCACACCTGGCTATGATGGTGAAGGCACGCTCTCGAGGAGGGCGGACATGGTGATCGCGGTGCCCATCATCGACGCGAGCTCGACGCCACATTTCGACCCTGACTCGCGCAAGAACGAGCAGGGCGAGTTCATGCTGCCGCCCACGAGCCCGTTCCCCAAAGCGAAGGCCGGCGGCATCGGCGAGGGCACAGCTTGGTTTGCGCTGGACAAGAAGGGACGAGTCCTCCAGCGCCGCCTCGGGCCGAGCAGCGAGTACCTCGACGTGCTGATCGGCGCTGCCCGATTGCGAGAGTCGATCTCGCTCGTGCCCCAAATCCTCGACGATGAAGGCTACCTCGTGGTCGAGATCTTCGACAACGTCCTTTCCGAGTACATTGGTACGACCTATGGGCGCCGGCCCATCGATCTCCACGGTGAAGGCGGCATTCGCTTCGTGGGCGCGGGAACTCTGGTCTTGAACGGCAACAGCGACTTCAATGGAGGCGTCATCGTGGAAGCCGGCGAGCTCGTGGTGGATTCGGAGACCGCGCTAGGCACTGGCGACATCGAGATTCGAGGGGGAAGCCTGAGGCTCAACCATGCGGCGATCGACGATCGCGCGAGCCTTCGCTTGTCGGACAAGGCGCAGGATGGCGCGGTGCACTTGGGCTTCACGGAAACGGATTCCGTGCACGCCCTTCAAATTGGAGACACGGTGCAACGGTGTGGCACCTGGGGAGGCGTCGCCACGGAAGCAACGTTCGTCGATCCTCGTTTCTCGGGCCCCGGGATCCTCGAGCTAACCGCTGACCCCAGCGACGAGTGCAAGGCAAAAGGTCGCTAGCCGCGTACCAGGTCACTGGCTGTGATCGCAGACCGAACCCGCCTCGCTGCCGTCGACGCATACGCTAGTGCAGTGATGCTGCGTGTTCTTGAAGTTGTAGAGGTGGTCGGGTCAGCGGCAGCTGGGGGCTCGAGCGATTCTAGTCGACCACCTCAATCTCACCGGGCTGCCACGTCTTATCGAACCACGGCTCGAGCGGACCGTACAAGCGCAGGATCGCGAACCAGCCTTTGCCCGGCACCGTCTGGATCCAGTTGATCTCCTTCCCGGCAGGCGGCTTCGGTGCGAAGTAGACGTCGGTAGAGCCATCCTCGTTGACCACCGGGCTCGGATCCATCTCACTGCTCAGACCGGGGCGGGTGGTGCTCGGCGTCTGCAGTAAGGAGCGCGTCTGAGTGTCGTACAGCACGAAGGACCAGAAGTCTCTGGCGGGGATGTTCGGGGGCAGGGTGACCCGGTAGGTCTTCGACCCGTCGAGCCAGCGCCCCTTCGCGTCAGTTGTCGAGACAGCGTACTGCGAGCCGATCCCGACCATCTTCACGGTCATCGCCGGCGTGACCGCGGTGTACGGGTAGTGGAACATCGTGCGCGCGTCGAGATCGCGGGCCCCCGAGGGGCGACGAAACTCGTGGCTGCCTCCTAGGAAGGCCGTGAACCACCCCGAGCCCTCGTAGTAGTAGGCTCGATCGTCGCGGGACCGAAACGAGATCGCCCGGGCGGTCGCATTCCCGACCGCGACCGCATCGGTCAGGATGTCCTTCATCCGGGTATCGGGCGAGAACGAGCTCTCCTTGCCGATGCCGATCGTGGCGTACAAGCCCAAGAGCTCGGGGGACAGCGCACTCGAGGGCTCCTGCGCGAGCACTTCGGCCAGTTCGCCGTAGAAGCCCAGATCGTTGGCGTGGATCGTGTTGTGACTGCGGCCCGAGACGTCGACGAACCGCATCTTCGTCGCGGTCGGGTCGCCCAGGGGGTAGATCTTGATCTGGGTCTTGGCGGCCTCGACGGCCGGGCCCGGGTCCCCGTCGACCACAAATCCGCGCCAGAACAGCGCGTTGTGCACGGTGGAGGGGCGGAACGCGAAGTGGTCCTTGGGCACATCCCCTTCGTAGCCGGGGGGCAGAAACACGTATTTGCCCCCCTTGCCCTTGTCGGGGCCGGCGTTGCCCAAATCGGCCACGTACCGGAAGAAGTGATCGTTGACCATGCCCAGCGTGTTGGGCGGGCTGTGCACGACGACGGGGCCGTCGCTCAGATCGAGGGGCGTCATGATATAGACGCTCTCGGTGTTCGACGTCAGGTACAGCATGTTGGCGTCCATGAGCGACTCGGTGATCCCCACCGCTCCGTTGCCGTCGAGACCGACGCTGCGCCAGCCCTCGAGCACCGCGTGCACACTCGCGAACGGGATCCCGGTGAGAAATGCCTCCACGCCGCGCATGAAGTCGAGGTTGTCGTAGACGATCTTCGCCGTCTCCTTGGTGGGCGCACCGTCGAAGAACCTCAGGGTGCCGAGCCGAGTTTCGACCTCGTCCGGGGTGGTGATCGGAGCCGGGATCTCCGTGGCCATCTTGGGGGCGGGGCCTGCGGGTGCCACGGCCGGGACGTCCTTCATCCGCTCGACCTCACTGGGCTTCCAGGTCTTGTCGAACCACGGCTGCAGGGGTCCATACAGGCGGAGGATCACGGTGTACCCCTTGCCCGGCACGGTCTGGATCCAGTTCGACGTCTTGGCGCCCGGAGGGAGCTTTGGGCCAAAGTAGACCGGCGTCGAGCCGTCCGGGTTCTTGGCCACGCCGCCCAGGCTGTTGACGCTGGGGAACCGGGCGTCGGTCTGCAGCATCGAGCGGGTCTGGTTGTCGTACAGCACGAACGACCAGAAGTCCTTGACCGGCACGTTCGGGGGCAGCACGACGCGATACGTCTTGCCGCCGTCGAAGGCCTCTCCATCGGCGTCGAGCGTCGCCCCGGCGTACTGGGATCCGAGGCCGACCATCTTCATCGACATCGCCGGCGTGATTCCGGTGGCGTAGTAGAAGAAGAGGCTTCGGGCATCGAGCAGACGAGCGCCGTCGCGAAGAAACTCGTGGCTGCCGCCGACGAATCCGGTCTTCCACTGACTGTCGGGGAAGAGGAACGCCTCCCGATCCCGGGTGCGGAACAATAGGGCGCGCGCCGTCGCGTTGCCCACCGCCGCCGCCTCGGCCAGGGTCTTCCGCAGCGGGGCGTCGGGTTTGAATGGCTTGCCCTTCTCGACCCCGATCGATGCCAGTGCGGCCAGCCATTCGGGGTCCAGGCCATCGGTCGGCTCGCGCTGCAGCACGGCGTGCACCTCCTCGAAGAAGGTGATGTCGTTCGCGTGGATCGTGTTGAACGCCTTGCCCGAGAGGTTCACGAACTTCTGCTTGGGCGGCGCGTCGGCCTGGCGCAGCGGATAGACGCGGATCGCCTTCTTCATCGCCTTGACGGCCGGCTTCGGCCTTCCGCGTACCAGGAAGCCGCGCCAAATGAGCCAGTTGCCGAACGTCTGCGAGCGCACGGCGTGGTAGCCCGAGGGCGTATCGCCCTCGTAGCCCGGGGGCAGCACGAGATACTTGCCGCCCTCGCCCTTGTCGGGACCGGCGTTTCCGAGATCGGTGACGTAGTGGAACCACGCATCGTCGAGGATGCCCAGCGTGTTGGGCGGGCTCTCGACCACCATTGGGCCCTGACTGAGATCGAGCCAGGTCATGGCGTACACGGTCTCTGTGTTGGCCGTCAGAAACAGGGACTTGGAATCCATCCGGGTCTCGAAGATCCCGACCGTCCCGTCGACCAACCCCGCCTCGACAAAGCCGCGGCGCATCGCTGCGAGAGAGGCGATCGGCAACCCGTCAAGGAACGCTCGCACGCCTCGCATGAAGTCGAGATGGTCGTAGACCTTCTGCGCGGTCCTTTCGTCGGGCATACCGTCGAAAAACGACAGCTTGCCCAGCCGGGTCGAGACCTCGTCGGGGGTCAGGATGTTCTGTGGCGGCGGTGCGTAGGAAATCGCCTCGGCCCCGGCGGCCGTTTCACCGTTCGTCCTCGTGTTGGGCGCGCCTGCGCAGGCCGACCAAAGCAGCGGGGGCAAGGCGATGAGAAAGGTCCAGTGGCGTGCCATGGCGCCGAGCCTCGCACCGAAAAATCCCGACCGCAACCGCGACCGCGCCCATGTCCCAGGCCTGACGGATCGTTCCGTGCAGTCGCCGCTCGTAGTTGTTAGGGAGGGTGAGCTCTTGCCTGCGGCACCTCGTCCCAGTGGTCATCAGCGGCAGCTGGGGGGCACCTCTTTCAGCTCGGGCGGCAACTCTTCCCAGGGATACCCGGCTCCGGCGCGATCGAAGGCCATGTCGAACAGACTCTTCATGTACTCCGGGTCAAACTCTTCTCGTGATTTCTCAACGAAGTCGGCCGGGATGTACGCGAGGTTGAAGTCCAAACCGTCCCGGCAGGTCTTGAGATAGATGTTGTGCAGGTCGCCAATTCCTTGGGTGCGGACGAGCGATTCGATCGACCGGCCGGCGATGGGAAAGAGCTTGTTGTCGACTTGCTCGTACATGGGGTCAAGCCGCGAGTTTCGAATCAGGTAGACCTTCGGGCGGCCGCGCACTTGGAGCTTCTCGAGTATGGCCTTCCAATTGAGGCCCGCGGGGTAGAGAAACACTTGTGACGCCGCGCCGCCGTCGACGTGTAGCTCGTCGAATCTTTCGTCGCCGACCTGCACCTCGATGAGCACGGGCGGGAAGGCACCTGGGATGGATGCGGACGCTAGAATGACCTGTTGAATGAGCTCCAACGCTCCGGGATGGCCGCTATTGGCGATCCGACCGATGCGCCAGTTCACGGAGCGCATCGAATCGAGATTCGTGGTGCCGATCGAGAGCTCCCGGCCCTTGCGGTGCTCTTCGGCAATCCTTTCCATCATTTCTTGGTCGATGTAGGTCTCGATCAAGCGCCGCAGAGGCTCCGTCGAAGCCATGGCATCGCTGCGCAGGCCCTTCAGCGTTCGACGCTTGTCGAGCACGGCGTCCGGATTGAGCTGGTCGAGGATCTCCCTGAGCGCGGAGTCGTATTCCGTCCCCAAGAATGCGAACGGCGCGATGAGCGCTCCAGCGCTGATGCCCGTCACCGCAGTGAACTCGGGCCGATCGCCAGCCTCGGCCCAACCGAGGAGCAGCCCTCCAGCAAAGGCGCCGTTCTCGCCTCCCCCGGAAATGGCCAAGTAGTTGTGCTCCCGACCGTAGACTCCGGAGTAGCGTGCCTTGATTTCCGCGTCGCTCTTCTCCCACCAGTCCGGCATCCAAGGAGGCGGGACGTCACCCCAGAAACGGGCGCGGGGGATTCCGAGAACCTCCGCGTCTTCTACGTGCTCTTCGGGCAGCGGGTTGCGTTTCGGCACGTGCGCGCACGCGATCGACAAGACGAGAAGTGAAAGCAGGGCCCGGGAACCCAACGGCTGTGCCACGAAACTCATAGGGGCCAGATATCATGAACGAATCGAGGCTCAAAGCCGCTACGAAGCTAGCTGAGCGACTATTCGTTGACGATCCGCGGCTGGATTCGCCGGTCAACAGTTCGCCTTGGCGAGTGGACCAGATGTTCGTCAACGCCTACAGTTCGTCCTGGGCGCACGCGAGCTCTTCCTTGGTGTTTGGGCATGACCATAATTGGCGTTCCTGAACGCTCGGACGGCAAAAGGGTTGGTCGCCTCGGAGGAATGGCATGGTGAAACGGATCACGAGCTGGTGTCTATTCGTAGTTGTCGCCTCGCTCCTCCTGCTGGGCTGCAAGACAAGCACGGCGGCGGACGTGGAGGCCCCCATTCCGTTCGAGGTTTTGGATACGGGCCGAGAGCCGAGGACGCCGCTTCGCTATTCGATCGCAGACGGGACGACGACGACTTCAATCACCACGTTCGTGGTTTCGAAGGAGAACAGGGGCGAAACGACCGTGGCCATGTCGGATCTCAAGAGTCTCGAGGTCGAGAGCGTCTTCGGGCCAGCGCGAAACAGTGACGACGGGCTCGTGTACGACTACGAGATCACCTCCGCGAAAGCCGTCGTCGCGCCTGGCGCAAGTCCTGAGGCCCGCGCGGAAATCAGGCGAAGCGCAGCGTCCCTGAAGGGGGCAGGCGCGACTGCATCGTTCAATGACCGCGGCAGGATGCTCAACAGCAGTATGAACGAGCGAGCGATGGAGGTCCCCGTCCGCGCGCTGCTCGCGATCATCAACACGGAGCATGCCCTGTCTCTGATCGTGTTGCCGCACGAAGAGGTCGGCGTTGGCGCGCGCTGGATTGTCCGAAACGAGCTCCGCGTTCACGGGTTCCGGATGTCGCAAGACCTGACCTACACTCTGGTCGAACGCCCGGACCAAGACCATGTGGTGTTGGATGTTACCTTCGAGCGCTACGGGCAACCGCAGGTTGTTGAGCTGCCGGACGGCGAAACATCGGTCGAGGTCATTGCGTCTCATACGAGCGGGGCAGGGCGCATCGAGCTTGATCTGCGGAGCCTCCGCTCGAGCGCTCGTGCCAAGGGGCAAGTGACAGACGTTGTTGTCATGGTCCACGACGGAGAGCGGAAGCGTCGCGAAATCAATGAAAGCCTCGAGATCCGAATTGACAGCAGGTCGCGTGTCCTGCGCGTTCCGCAACAGCAATGACGCCTGGGATCGGTGATGGGTCGCGCGGCGTGGCTCTCGCCACGTCCTTCGTGCTTTCGCTCGTGTTCACGGCCCTCATACTGGCCTGGCTCGCGTTTCGCGAAGGCATTTTCGCTGGCCCGGAGACGCTTGAC
>CALLDH010000200.1 GCA_937998345.1 uncultured bacterium
CGCTTCATCCATGCCGGTCTTCCAGCAAGAGATGCAACGGCACCTCGACCCGGAGTTCACCGTCACCGAGTGGCGGCGCGCGGCGGCGTCGCTTGCCGCGAGCATCGCGGTTGAGCCTGAGGAAGGCCTTCGAGCGTGCCGTGAGCTCCTGGACTCGGTCGTCTTCCAGCAAGACAACGGCATCGCCGCGGCGATGATCGCAGGCCTCCCACGGGCAGCGGAGGGCCATCCAATCGCCGTCGAGTCCTTGCTCGAGCAACTGATCCGCGTTGGCGGCCTCGATACTGCGGAGGCGCTGGTCGAGCTGCGGCGCGAACGAATCCGGCCTGGCTTCGCCGAGGAAGCCGCGAAGAAGGCCGAGGCCCATCTGCGAAAAGCAATCGCGCAGGGAGGCAGCGAAGATGTGGGACGGGCCGCGCTCATGAAAGCGCTCGCTGGGGAGCTCAACGGAGAACGAGCCCGAAGCGGAGCCGCGCTCCGCGACATGATATCCGACGCACTGCAAACCTTCGCGAACGAAGGCGCATACGAGGCGGCGCGCGAAGCACAGCCGATCCTCGAAGCGGCGGCTCGCAAAGCCAGGCTGCTCGAACGCCCCGGGCCGGGTGACCCCGACACCAACGTGTCCGCATTTCTCGCACTTCGAGAGCTGGATTCGGCGCTCTTCGAAACATCATCCTTGAACGACCTGCTACTCATCGGCGAAGACGACGATACACACAGCGCCCACGACGAACGGCTCGGAGATCTTTTTCAGCAGGTCACCAACTGGCTCGTGATCCGAGAAGGGGACCCTTTGAAGGAAGGGAGTCAAGTCCCCCAGTTCACGACGCGCCTGCGCCAGCTGCGGACGATGCTACATCTGGTCGACGCGGACGGACCACATGTCGACCCACGGAAGGACCTCGTCCGCCAGCGGCGGCTCTTGACGCAGCGAGTGCTGTTCAATCGAATCCAGCACGACGCAAAGAGCTCGCTCCGTCGTACGCTGTGCGCCGCGACCGCCCGCACCTGCGACGCCCTGGTGCGAGAGGAGATCGCCGACGTTTCCGACGTCGTGATCGCCGCAGCGGGACAGGTACGCCACCTCGACGATCTCAAAACGATGGCGGAAGCCTCGATGGTTCCCGAGATCGAGTGCGCGCTGCGCGCGTACGCGAAGCTCGAGCAAGCCACCCGCACCGCACAGCGTGATGGCCACGGACTGGTGGTCGCGACCGACGCGCTGAAAGCGATCGGCAACGAGCTGCCCGTCGCACGCTCGGCTCGGATCGAAGCGTTCCGTCAGGCCCTGTCGCTTCTCTCCCGCGGACTGCGCTCAGTGGGCGCGTCGAGCTCGCTGACCGAAGTCGCTGAACGCTCTTCGGGCACGCCCCTGGCCACCCTGGAACGAGGCGTGGCAACCATGGCCCAGCTCGTCAGCGGATCCCGCCGGCGATTGGGCGCTGCGATGAACGACGAGTCTAGCCCAGCGGCAGCCGAGATTTGGGCCATGGGGCTCGAGGTGGAGCGCGCCCTTCGGGCCTCAGTGTCCGAAATCGACCAAGCGTTCGCCAATGCGGTTGCCGCGGTCGGCCGCGATTTGCCCGGGGCGTTTGCTGATCTGACGCGAGCACTCCTCAAGCACCTCTGCTCGCTTCCGCTGGACGGGCCGAGGCGCGCGCCGAGTCTCGCGCCGATCGAGCTCGACGCCGACGCTCCTTTGCCGGCGTGGGTGCCCCCGAGCCGGATCCTCGGTGGATTCTACCTCGTGCGAACCGTCGGCACCGGAGCTGTGGGATCCGTCTTCGTCGCCCGCCGGATTGAAGAGCGCCAGGATGAAACGGCTCCGCTCTTCGCGCTGAAGGTGCCCGATTACTCTGCCGCCGCTGCGCGCACACTCTCCGAAGAAGAGTTCCTGCGTCTTTTTCGCGAGGAAGCCGGCGCGCTGCTCGCGCTTCCCGAGCATCCAAACATCGCGCGCTTCGTCACGTTCGATGCCGGCGCGCGGCCAAAGCCAATCTTGGTCATGGAGTTGGTGGAAGGACCGAGCCTCGAGCGCATGTTGGAGATGGGCGGCCTGTCGCTCGGACGTGCCCGAGAGCTACTTCTCGGCGTAGGCGCCGGCCTCCATGCCATGCACCAAGTCGGCGTCGGTCACCTGGATGTCAAACCGTCCAACATCATCGTGTGCAACCCGGACGCTATCACCGGTGTGGGTCAGCCGCCGAAGCCCTTGCTCGTCGACTTTGGGCTCGCCGGTCGACATTTGCGGCCCGGCTGTGGCACTGCGAACTACGGTGCACCTGAAATCTGGGGGGCCGGCGACACCTCTCAGGCCATTCCGGCTGACGTGTACGCGTTCGGCTGCTTGATCTTCGAGGCCTACACCGGGCAGACATTGTTCGATGGCAACGGCGAGGCGGCGATGATCACGCAGCACGTCACACACGACGGAGACCCGGAACCCGTGCGGGCTCTGTTGGAGCGCCCGGAGACCCAGGAGCTCGGCGTGCTGATCGCCCGCTGCATGCGCCATGATCCGCGCGACCGAATCACCATCCGTCAGGCCCGTCAGTTCCTCGCCAACTTGAGCCTCGGTGTCGAGAACGAACGCTGGCCCGTGCGCAGCGCGAGCTAGGCCAGCCGCTTAAACGCGAAGCGGGTCCTAGACCGAAGCCTGGAACCCGCCGCGCTGCGAATGCGCCCCGTGGGGCGCTAGGCCTGACTACTAAGGGGCCTGCTCTTGGGCCTCGGTTGCGGCGCCCTCTTGGGTTTCCGTGGCCGCGTCCTCGGGCCCGGTGTCGGCGATGTGGAACTCTACGCGTCGGTTCTGCGCGAGCTCTTCCTTCGTCTTGGCATCCGGAACAAGCGGCCTGGTGGGACCGAAGCCCTCCGAGATCAAGCGCTCCTTCTGTACCTTGCCTCTACCGACGAGGTAACGAATCACGGTGTCGGCACGCTGCTTCGACAGCTTCATGTTGAACTTGAGGCTACCGGTCGAGTCACTGTGGCCCTCGACTCGGATGAGCTCGATCTCCGGGTGCGCGTTCATGACCTTGGCCACGTTGTCGAGGAGTGCGAACGAGCGCTTCTGGAGCTTGCGGCTTCCGGTCTTGAAGTAGACCTTCTCGAGGATCTCGAGCTGGCCTGCGCCGATCACGACCAGCTGGGCATCCTGACAACCGTGATTTTCCACCGTGCCGGGCTCATCCGGGCAGTTGTCGACGCGGTCGGGAACGCCGTCGCCGTCGCGATCGGGGTCCGGGCAGCCGTTGTTCTCGGGCGTGCCGGGCTCGTCCGGACACTGGTCGTCGACATCGAGGATGCCGTCACCATCATTGTCCGGATCCGGGCAACCGTCCTCGTCCTCGAAGCCGTCGATGTCTTCGGCGTCCATCGGGCAGCCGTCGTTGACGTCGAGGACACCGTCACCGTCGTTGTCGGGATCCGGACAGCCGTCCTCATCCTGGAAGCCATCAAAGTCCTCTGCCTCATTCGGACACTGGTCGACGTCATCCAGAATTCCGTCACCGTCGGCGTCTCCGATTTCCTTCTCCGGCATGGTGAAGCCGATCACGCCCACCCCTCGCCAGTCGGGCGCGCCGTAACCGGGCGTGACGCCCGCGCTACCCGAGACACCGATCATGAAGCCCTTCGGATGAAGATACTTGAAGCCACCGAGGACCTCGACCGGCGTTTCTTCTCGGCTCCACCAGGTCACGGTGCTGTTTGCAGCGGTCCGGCCGAAGGCTTCAGCCGAGATCATGAACTGGTCTTGGGCGATCATGAACAGCAAGCCGCCACCGAAGGTAAACTCGTTGCCCACGAAGAGATCAGGGGTCACCAGTTGACCCTTCGTGCCGAGCTTGTACCCCGCCTGAATCGGAATACGAACGACGTCGCCCGCATTGAAGGTCATCAGGAGCTCGAACCAGCCGCCGATGTAGGGCGACGCAGCAACCTGACCAGCGTACTTCTGCCTTTCGTCAGCAAGGCCGGCGACGTTGATCGTCATGGTCGCCTGCAACGCGATCTCGAACACGCTCTCCCGGGTGCCGTAGAGATTGCCGCGAAAGCCTAGGTACATGTCGCCGACGCTGCCGCCATTCGGAAGCAGATAGTCGAAGCCCCCACCGGGCGGAAGCCCGTCCGCTGCGCCCTGTCCCGCATCGATGATGAAGTGGTAGGGGATGTCCATGTAGAGGACGAGATGGTCGAAGATGCCCAAGCTCCAGGCGAGATGACCGGTAAGCTGCCGGTGAACCACGGAGGACGTCGTGTTGGTGCCCGCCTGCTGAAAGACCAACGCGTCGTCGTTGTAGTCCATGTAGATTTGGAACCCGAAGCGCTTGTGACCCTGGCCATCGGCGGTGCTGGTCGCGAAACCGTCCGTAGCCAGCTCTGCGGGCCGGAACTGGTTGAGGTCGATTTGCGTGGAGCCCTGTGCCGCAGCACCAGAGGCAGCCCCGAGCACGGTCACGAATATCGCTAGCAGCGCCGCGACCCACCGGTCGAACATTCTTAGGTCATCGCTCTGTTGCACGCCGTCCTCCATTCACATCCCCGCGGTGAGCCGAAGCCCCCAATCTCCGCAATAGTCTTGCCCCTAGTACCATTACGGTAAAAGAAAACGGAGAAAAACCGTACCAACGGATGACGCAAAAAGCCGCTGATACAGAAACAATCCGCTAGGATCACATCCATGGGAGCCAAGGCTCAATACCGCACGGCGCCGGCTCCAAACACGGGGATGCCCCCGGGCATCCCCTACATCGTCGGGAACGAGGCAGCTGAGCGGTACAGCTACTACGGCATGCGCGCCATCTTGGTCATCTTCATGACCAAGTTCCTGATGAACGCACAGGGCGAGCTCGACCTCATGTCGGACGAGCAAGCCAAGACTTGGTTTCACGTATTCGTCACCGCGGTCTACTTCTTCCCCATCTTCGGAGCGATCATCTCCGACGCGTTCTTCGGGAAGTATCGAACGATCATGGCGCTGTCGATCGTGTACTGCCTCGGTCACCTGACGCTCGCCGTCGACGACACACGGACCGGTTTGGCGATCGGGCTAGGGCTCATCGCGATCGGATCCGGCGGCATCAAACCTTGCGTGTCTGCGCACGTCGGAGATCAATTTGGTCAGACCAACGCGCACCTGCTGCCCAGAGTCTTTGCCTGGTTCTACTTCGCGATCAATATCGGCGCCCTCGCGTCGATTCTGTTTGCCGAACCCCTTCTCCATCGCTTCGGCCCTTCGGTGGCATTTGGGGTTCCCGGCGTCCTGATGGCGCTCGCGACTCTCGTGTTCTGGTTGGGTCGAAATCAGTTCGTGCACATCCCTCCGGGCGGCGTGGCCTTTCTTCGCGAGGTCTTCAGCCGGGAGGGGCTCGCCGCGCTCGGCAAGCTCTTCATTCTCTACACTTTCATCGCGATGTTCTGGGCCTTGTTCGACCAGCAGGGCTCCGCGTGGGTGCTACAGGCCGCACGAATGGACCGGCACTTCATCGTCGATTGGGACCCGTCGCAAGCGCAGTGGCTCAACCCGGCCTTGGTGCTTCTCTTCATTCCGCTGTTCAATCGCGTGATTTACCCCGCTTTTGGTCGCATCTGGCCGCTCACACCGCTCAGGAAGATCTCGCTGGGCCTGTTCTTGACCGTGCCGGCGTTCCTGCTGCCTGCTTGGCTCGAAGCTCGACTCGATGCAGGCGAGACCGTCAACATCGTCTGGCAGCTCGGCGGCTACATCATCATGACCGCGGCTGAAATCCTCGTGTCGATCACTGCGCTAGAGTTCTCGTACACCCAGGCCCCCAAGAACATGAAGTCGCTGGTGATGGGCGCGTTTCTGATGAGCGTGTCGATCGGGAATTTTTTCACCGCGGGGGTGAACTTCTTCATTCAGAATCCCGACGGGACGAGCAAGCTCGACGGACCCTCGTACTACCTCTTCTTCGCGGCCGCGATGGCGGTGACCGCGGTACTCTTCATCCCGGTTGCGGTCTGGTACAAGGAGCGGAGGTACATTCAAGACGAGGCGCTCAGTGAGGCGGTAGCGTGAGCGTCATCGACAGAGCGAGGTCATGGATTACACATGACCCGGACCCGGAAACCAGGCGCGAGCTCGAGGCGCTGATCGACCGTGGCGACATCGAAGCCCTCCAAGACCGGTTCCATGGAGAGCTCGAGTTTGGCACCGCTGGGCTTCGCGGTTTGCTAGGTGCCGGGCCCACACGCATGAATCGGGTAACGGTCGCACGCGCCACCGCCGGGCTATGTGGGTGGTTGAAGCAGCAGGTGCCGGAGGTCGTGTCCCGCGGCATCTGCGTGGGCCGCGACGCCCGGCTCCATAGCGATGTGTTCGAGCGTGACGTGATCGAAGTCATCGCCGGCGCCGGCATTCCTGTGTGGACCTTCAGCGACGTCGTGCCGACACCGGTCGTTGCATTCGCGGTTTTGGAGCTTCGCGCGGCTGGCGGCGTGATGATCACGGCGAGTCACAACCCTCCTGGGTACAATGGTTACAAGGTCTATTGGGAGAACGGCGCCCAGATCATTCCTCCGAACGACCGGGGCATTGCAGACGAGATTCGGCGCAGCCCCGAAGCGGACGAGATCCCTCGGCTGTCGGTCGACGACGCGCGGGACAAAGAGCTGCTCCGGACGGTGGACTCGCTACGCGAGGAATACATCGAGCGAATCGCGGAGACGGCGAGCCCGCGCGAAGGCCGAGCCGAGGTGCGTATCGCGTACACCGCGCTTCACGGCGTGGCGGAGGACACCTTTCGAAGGGTACTGGCAGCCGCGGGGTTCGACGATGTGCACAGCGTGAGCGAACAATCCAACCCAGACGGGCGCTTCCCTACGGTTGCGTTTCCAAATCCGGAAGAGCCCGGAGCCATGGATCGAGTTCTCGCTCTTGCGGAACGAGTCGACGCGGACCTTGCGATCGCCAACGACCCGGACGGCGACCGGGTCGGAGTCGCCGTTCATGCTGGAGGCGTCTTCGAGCTTCTGTCTGGGAACGAGGTCGGCGTGCTTCTGGCGGACGACCTGTTGGGCCGGTATCAGCAAGCGGGCCAGCCCGTGGTGATCTCGACGATCGTGAGCAGCCCGATGCTCGGTCCGGTCGCCATCGAATACGGCGCGCGCTGGGAACAGACACTCACTGGGCACAAGTGGATCCAGAACCGCGCTCTCGAGCTCGAACGCGAAGGCTTCTCGTACGTGTTCGGCTATGAAGAGGCTCTCGGGTACGCGCCCTCACCTGCCGTGCGCGACAAGGACGGCATTAGCTCGGCACTCCTGATGACCGACATGGCGGCGCGCCTCAAAGGGCGGGGAAAGACTCTTGTGGATGCGATGGATGAGCTCTGGCGAAAGCATGGCTTCTTCGCCGACCGCCAGATCTCGGCCCGGTTCGAAGGCGCCGATCCGCACGCGAAGATGGGCGCCGTCGTCGACCGCTACCGGAAGAGTCCGCCAGCCGGAATCGGAGGACAGCGCGTCGTTCGCATGCTGGATCTCGAACGCCAAGTGCAATGGACACCAGTGGGGTTGACTCCATTTGCCGAGCTGGCACCGAGCAACGTGATCATCTTCGAGCTCGTCGGCGGGCATCGGGCCATGCTCCGCCCCAGTGGGACGGAACCAAAGCTCAAGTACTACTTCTACGCTACCGCTCCGGCCCATCTGCGGAACGATCTCGAACAGTCGAAGAAGCATGCGCTCGATGTGCTCGAACGCATGATCGGAGATCTCACCCGTTCCAACGATTACTGAGCAGAGCGCGCGCCATGGCATCCCACGCCTGCGATGCGCGAAATAGGTCACGCGCCTTTCGCGCGTTCGTGCGATGCCACGGAAGCGGCGGGCGACCATACGAATTGGGCGGCGGAAGCTGGTCGCTGAGCCCGCGCGCCTTTCGCTCGCAGAGCTCCGCTTGACGACGGCACAGCGCAACAATCTCGTCGACCGGAGTCACCAGATGGGGCGACAAGTCGATGTTCACCACTTCTGAGAAATCGCGTGAGCTGACACCCGCCACCCACATCGCCCGCTGCACGTCCCGTCCCCGCGCGGCCGGTGACTGCGTCGACCAAGCATCGGGATGGAGCTCACGAATGTCGGAGTGATAGGCCTGCCGCCCCTCTGGCAGTTCGGATGTCTGGGAAGCCGGCCGAAGCCAGGCCGCGAGTCGCGCGCGAAGCATGGACTCCCTCACTTTACGCGGACCGCGAGTGCCAGGGTCAACAAACCTACCGGAGCGAGGCGCTTGCGATGATCGCGATGGTGGCGAGGAGAACCAACGCGGCGGCACCCCACAGAAAGGTCGAGCTTCGTCGGGGTCGACGATGCGCCGGCCTGGGCTGCGGCACCGCCAAGGCGCGAAACCCCTCCGGCAGGAGGTCCGGACGCGCGGCAAGGTCTTCGAGCCGGGTCGCGGTCGTCACGGGCATGGCAAGTGGGTCGAACCTGGGATCGCGCGGCGGGGCCCCGGTAGAGATGCGACCCGTTGGCGCACGACTGCTCGGGCGATTCCGGACCGACGCGATCTCCAGCTTCGGCCCCCCGCGGCCGAGCTCGATCTCGTCACCGGAAGTGAGGGCCGCGTGTTTGATGCGTTGACCGTTCAACCAGGTGCCGTTCCGACTCCCCGTATCGATCAAGAGATAGCGGCCGTCTTCATTGCGTATCTCGGCATGTCGCCCGGACGCATCCAAGTCGACCTCCGGGTCGAAGTTCACATCGCTGTCGGGCATGCGGCCGATGCGAATGAGCTCCTGGTCGAACTCGAACTCTCGTCCGGAGTCGGCGCCTTTGATTTGGCGGAGTCGGATCATGAGCGAACCTCAATCGGTAGGCGGAATGAGCTCGACCTCGGTCCGCAGCCCAGGCTGCACCAAGACGTCTTTGCCGACTCGAGTCCCATCTGTTTCACGGGCCTCGAAATGATACGAACCGGGTGACAGCCGTAGAACAATCGCCTGGTCGAGTCGCAACGGGCCGTAGCTTCGCCCGTTGACGTAGAGCTCACCGCTGTCGAGCGCTGCGCGAACCTTCACTTCCACCGGAATCTGGGCGTCCGCGTAGGCGGGCGGTGGCGGCGTCGTTGCCGCAGTGATGGAAGCCGCGCGGCGACCCATGCTCACGATGGTGATCACTGCCGCCAGCCCGAGGAGCGCCAGCACGGACGCGGCCGTGGACCAGGAGAACGACGCGGGACCGGGCGGATCGGATGCCTGACGAACCTCCGGACGCGGTCCTGGAGTCGCACGTGGCACCATGCTCTTGACAACGTGCGGCAACGTCGGCCCCGCCGCCGGCCGCTCGTCCTTGCCTCGTGGAAGCGGATACTGCTGGTAGAACGGAACGGTGCCATCCTCGGGCGGCTCGAGCGCATCGCCATCGAAGTCAGCGATAATGCAAGTCACGTTGTCGTGCCCCCCACCCGCATTGGCGAGGTCGATCAGGCGGTCGGCAAGCTCAGGAAGCGGACCCACGCAGGCCATTTCCTCTTGAATGGCACCATCGTGGACGAGACCGCTCAGACCATCGGAGCAAAGGAGCACCCGGTCGCCGCGCCGAAGCTCCACGAATGTCAGATCAACGGCAACCTGCTGAGTGGTGCCCAGCGCTTGCAAGATGATGTTGGAGTGCTCGAAGGCATCGGCCTCGGCTTCGGTGAGCTGCCCCGCTTCGATCAGTTGATTCACGAGCGACTGATCTTTCGTGATCAAGCTCAGTCGACCGTTCCTCATGATGTAGCAACGGCTATCGCCGACCTGGCCCACGAAGAGCACCTTATCCATGACGCCCGCGACTGTTGCGGTCGTTCCCATCCCGCGACGGGTTCGATCCTTCTTGGCGGACAGGAAAATCCGTGCGCCGGCTTCTTCGACGGAGTCGACGAGACGCCGAGCGAAACTGTCGCGGTCCTTGGGCGCGTCGTCACCGCGCAGCATCTCGAACAGGGTGTCAACTGCCATATGGCTAGCCACTTCCCCGGCGGCGGCACCGCCCATGCCATCACAGACCGCCAAGCCGAGGCCGCGGTCCGAGACCGAGCCCGAAATCACTTGCTCCCCGGCAAGCGGACCCGAAGCCGCGCTCAGGTCGGCGACCATGAAGTTGTCTTCGTTGTGCTCACGGACGAGCCCAACGTCGGTCTTCCCGTAGACGGTGAAGTGGAGGCCTTGCGGGGTCGGCGTCGCGGCCGCCCTGGGCGTACGACTCCAGCTCTCCGTGCCGGGCGTCGGCGCTATCGTCTCGCCGCCTTCGCCGGGGCTCGACTGATCATCACCATTCTGATGTGCGTCGCCGCTCATTCAGCCCCCGCCTGCATCCACTAACCCCATCAAGACACTATAACGATACAGCCTACAGCCGCGGTGTCGAAATCTCGACCTGTCCGGGAGCGAAGACTGACGCAATTCGCGCCCCTTTTACAGCAGGAAGTTGAATCCGACCCGCAGAACCAACATCGCGTCTAATGCGCCATCGACCGCACGCAGGGCGTCGTCTGCTGGAGTCGTGAACGACTGGGTCCGCAGCAGGTTCCCGGTGACGAGGAAGGAGAAGACCGTATCCGGGCTGAGCTCGACCTCCGCCCCGACCCCGATCTCGGCCGTCCCCCCGATGGTGGCCACGCGGAAGGAGGGTCCCAGCATCAGGAACCCACCGCGGAGGCGCAGCAGGGGGTGCGTCGCGTGGTTCGGAAGGAACGAATACTGCAAGAGCGCCGTAAACGTCTGCGGAACCGTGGTTTCGTAAACACCGTTCGCCGTGAGGAGCCAGAACTCGTACCCGAACCCCAGGCCAATGCCATTCGCCCATCGGTAGGAGAAGTTGACTCCGACTGCCCAGCCCAAGTCGGCGATACATCCATAGCCAGCGGGACAGAGTCGATTGGTCGACAGCGGCACGACTAGGCCGGTCTCGGCTCCCACTGCGATCGACCCTTCCCTCTCCGGGGGCCCCCCTGGCAGCTCGCCCGACTCCGCCCGGCCAGACTGCGGCGCGGCCAGGCACAGGGCCAGGAGACAGAAGGCTGCGGCGCGGGTTGGCACGGCCGTAGCATAGAGGGTCGAATCCCGCGTAGACAAGATTGACAGCCCCCTGCCCTCTCTTATAGTAGCGCCGATTCGACCCGCTTAGAGGTTTTCACATGGAGATCTTCCTAAACAAGCGCGCGATGCGGCAAGTCCGGCTTTCGGTTGCCGACGCGATCGCCGACGGTGAAATCGACGCACTGCGCGAGGACCTGGTCAGCGTCTTTTCCGACGACGACATCGAGGAAATCGAACGCCGCATTGACAGCGGCGACTTCTACGACTTCATCACGGAGATCCTGGAAGAATGGTCCGGCGAAGATCTCGACGAACTCATGGAGCTCCTCGAAACCCAACTCGCCGACGCCGACGTGGACCTGAAATACACCGCGCCGGAAAATGACGACTCCGATGACGACGTCGAAGAAGAAGAAGAAGAAGAGACCGAGGAAGAGCTAATCGTCGACGAAAGCGACGACGAACTCTA
>CALLDH010000201.1 GCA_937998345.1 uncultured bacterium
AGACGCTTGAATTGATCGAGCGCGAGAAGATCACGGGCTGGGGATACACGGCGACCGTCCTGCATCGACTCATTTCGCATCCCAAGGTCGGCGATTACGACTTGAGCTCCTTTCGGTCGGTCGGAGGTGGCGGCTCACCGATTCCGGCACCGTTGATCGAGAAAGCGCATGCCCTCTTTCCGCAATGCAGCCACACGATGGGCGTGGGCTACGGCCTGACGGAGGGCACGGCCTTCGCGACTCTGAACGCCGGAGAGGAGCTCACGGACGATCCTTCGTCAGTTGGTCGACCGGTGCCGATCGTCGAGATCGAGATTCGAGACGAGCAAGGACGGGCGGTCGCCGAAGGCGAAGAAGGCGAGATCCATCTGCGCGGACCCCTGGTCATGCGCGAGTACTGGCAAGACGCGGAAGCAACCAACGCCGCCATCAAGCCGGGGCGTTGGCTGAACACGGGCGACGTGGGCCGGCTGCAGGACGGCAAGCTCTACATCGCTTCTCGCAAGCGCGACCTGATCTTGCGCGGCGGCGAGAACGTGTATCCCTTCGAGATCGAACAGCGTCTCGAGGCGCATCCCGCGGTCGCGGAAGCGGCGGTATTCGGCATCGACCACGAGGAGCTGGGCGAGGAGGTCAAAGCGGTCGTCGTATTCGAGCCCGGCCAGAGACTCACGGCCGACGCGCTCGAGCGCTGGGTCGCCGATGCGCTTGCGTATTACAAGGTGCCGAGCGTCTGGGAGACCCGAAAAGAGCCGCTTCCCCGCAACGCCACGGGAAAGGTGCTAAAGAACGCCCTGCGCGATGCGCGAGATTCGATGTTCATCGAGGAGTAAGTCATGCCCGAAGCCGTAATCGTTTCAACCGCGCGGACCCCGATCGGTCGCGCTTTCAAGGGGTCTTTGATCGAAATGCGCCCCGACGACCTTGCCGCAATCGCGGTAAAGGCAGCCCTGGCAAAGGTCCCAAACCTCGATCCGTCGACCGTCGAAGACCTGATGATCGGCTGCGCACAGCCAGCGGGCGAGCATGGGTACAACCTGGGACGCGTGGTGAGCCTACTGGCCAGCCTCGACTCCCCGGGCACCACGGTGAACCGCTACTGCTCTTCGTCATTGCAGACGATCCGCATGGCAGCCCACGCGATCAAGGCCGGCGAAGGCGACGTCTTCGTTTCTGCTGGCGTGGAGTGCGTCAGCCGATTCGGCCTCGGCAAAGCCGATGGCATGGAGAACACCATGAACTCCAAGTTCGCTGACGCCGAAGCGCGTATGGCGAAGTACATGTCGGGCGAAGGTGGCAACTGGGAGCCCGCCGGTGGCTTGCCCGACGTCTACATCACGATGCTACAGACGGCAGAGAACGTCGCACAGTACATGGCTGTGTCTCGCCAGGAGCAAGACGAGTTTGCCGCGCTTTCTCAGCAGCGCGCGGAAGCCGCGCAAAAATCGGGGCACTTCACCGAGGAGATCACGCCAGTGACCACGCCTAGCGGCAAGGTGGTCGATACCGACGATTGCCCCCGCCATGGCACGACTGCGGAAAAGCTTGCGGGGCTCAAGCCGGTCTTGCTCGCGCAGATGGGCGACAAAGCGACGGTGACGGCAGGGAACGCTTGCCCGCTCAACGACGGCGCCGCGGCGGTCGTCGTGATGAGCGACACCCGCGCCAAAGAGCTCGGTATCACGCCCCTGGCACGCGTCGTCTCAACCGGTGTGTCAGCCCTCAACCCCGAGATCATGGGCCTCGGCCCCATTGAGGCGACCAAGCAGGCGCTTCGCAGGGCGGGGCTGACGATGAAAGACATCGACCTCGTCGAGATCAACGAGGCTTTTGCCGCTCAGGTCGTTCCGTCGGCCCGAGAGCTCGGGATCCCCGTCGACAAGCTCAATGTCAATGGAGGCGCCATTGCCCTCGGTCACCCCTTCGGCCAGACCGGCGCTCGGATCATGACGACCCTCATCCACAACCTCCAATCGCGCGACGGCCGCTACGGCGTCGAGACGATGTGCGTCGGCGGCGGGCAGGGCATGGCCGCCGTCATCGAGCGACTCAACTAGGACTCACGGCTAGGGTTTGTATAGGCCCTTCCCGGTGATCAGCGGAAGGTCGAGCGCCGACAGGAGACCCGGTTGCGCGGCGCACACCGCGGGAATCGCGTTCACGATGCGGGTCGCGGTGAGAACGACGCCGCCCACCGCGTGGTCGCCGTGCTCGTCCTGGAACTCGTACTCGACCTGCATGCTGGGGACACCCTCGATGAGCACACGGTACGACCCGTTACTTCTGGGCCACTCCGGCGCGAGGTCGTCATCGAGCCTCGTGACGTGCTCAACGACGAGTGCGGCCTTGCCAGCGACGATGCCCTGCACCTCGAAGCGGAGCGCGGCGGTCGTACCCTCTTCGATCGGGTAAGGCCCGATCTGAAGCCGCTTGGTGGCGGGCCGCCGTTCGTGAACCTCGCGAATCTCGTCGAGCTCGAGGCCCACGCCTTCCGCGAGCAGACGAAGCGTGCCGCCCCAAGCGAATCCCAACATCCCTGGCATCAGAAGGACCGGAGTGTGATCCAGCGGTTTTCCAAACCCCATGATCTCGACGATCGTTTCGGGTTGGTTGTAGGTCGCGTAGTTGATGATTTCTTGAATGCGGATCTCGCTCCAGTGTTCGGAGAGGCCGGACAGCACCAGAGGGAGCGTGTCGTTCGCGAAGCCCGGGTCGATGCCGGAGGTCAAGAACGAGGTGCCACCCGATTCGCATGCTTCGCTCAGACGTGCGGTGAACAGATCATTGAGGGTCGTCGGATGGACGAGCCCGACCATCGAGCAGGACACCACATTCTTCCCGGAGCTGAGAATCCGCGCCATGTCGTCGACCGCATCACCGGGACGCATCCCCGCGTCGGCGGTATAGCAAACGCAGTCGGCATCGAGCGCCAACAGCGCATCGACATCCCGGGTCGCTCGGACGCCCACGGGCTCGACCTCGCAAAGCTCACCGGCGTCCTTGCCCTCTTTCGCCTCGCTGCTCACGAAGAGCCCGACGAGTTCCAGCTCGGGATGACCGATGATCGCGCGCAACGCGTAGCGGCCAACATTCCCGGTGCTCCATTGAATGACTTTCAACGACATGAGACCGATTTCTAACGCCGACGAGCGGTATCCGCAACGGTGACGGCGGTGTAAGCTCACGCGACGAGATTGGGTTCATGGAAGTGCATTGGAACAGACGTCGATTCCTGACTGCGGCGGCAGTGCTAGGAGCCGCTGGGTTGGGGCTTGCGCTTCGCCCGCGCGATCGCGGCGCCAACCATGCGAGCTACTACGCTGACCTGGGGAAAGCGCTCGACCGGGCTGGGCGGGCGCGCCCCACTCTCGTAGTTGACCGGCAGAGATTGCTTGCAAACGCAGACGTACTGCGGCGGCATCTCGAAGGCAGGCACGACTACCGAGTGGTGGCGAAATCGCTTCCATCTTTGCCCCTGATCGAGGCCGTGATGCAGCGCACGGGGACTGACCGTCTCATGGTGTTTCATCAGCCGTTTCTGAACCTTATCGCCGAAGCACTGCCCGGCACCGACGTCCTGCTGGGAAAGCCAATGCCCGTGGCCGCGGCGGCACGCTTCTACGATCAGCATGACGGCGGGGCATTCGATGCAAGCAGGCAGCTTCAATGGTTGATCGATTCGGACGAGCGCCTGAGGCAGTATCGACAGCTCGCGCAGCAGCGGAACCTACCCATGCGCGTCAGCCTCGAAATCGACGTGGGGCTACACCGAGGTGGCCTGACGCACGTCGAGATGCTCTCCGAAGTGCTTGGTGTAATCGAGGCGGACCCCTTGCTGAGCTTCAGCGGCTTCATGGGCTACGAGCCGCACGTCGTGAAGATTCCGGGCATCATTGGCGGGCCGCCGAGGGCGTTCGAAAAGGCCCAAACCAGGTACCAAGACTTCGTCGACGCAGCGGAAGAGATACTCGGACGCTCCGTTCGAGATCTCGTTCTCAATGCCGCCGGTAGCCCTACGTATCAGCTTTACGATGGCGACGAGCCCGCCAACGAGCTGTCTGCAGGCTCCGGCCTGGTGAAGCCAGCCGATTTCGATCTTGCTACCTTGGCAGATCACGAACCCGCCGCCTTCATCGCGACGCCCGTGATCAAAGCCCTCTCCACCACGAAGGTCCCGGGGCTGGAGCCCCTCGCGGGCGTGATGGCCTGGCTCAACCCGAATCGCGCCAAGGCTTTCTTCATCTATGGCGGGTACTGGAAGGCGGTGCCGGAATCACCGGCCGGGCTGAGCATCAACCCGATTTACGGGCATTCGACGAATCAAGAGATGCTGAATGGCTCGGCCAGCATCGACCTCCGACCAGACGACTGGGTGTTCCTACGGCCCACGCAAAGCGAACAGGTGTTCCTACAGTTCGGGGATATCGCCGTCTACGACGGTGGTGAAATCGTCGAACACTGGCCGGTGTTTGCCGAGGGCGCCTAGGGTGGGGTGTTCTGCTTTTGATCCGGAGCGCCTGAACGGCTAAAGGCGTGTCAGGCAGAACGCTTGGGAAATCAAAGCCTCGAGATTGAGAGCAGGACCTTCTGGCGCTTGGCAGTCGCCTGTGTTGCGGTGCTCGTGTCGTTGAACTGGAGTTGGTACGCGTGGGGTCGCGCGATTCCCGGCTCGCTTGCGCTCTACATCGTCATGGGCAGCGCCGTGTACTTCGGCCTATTGCGCTGGATGACTGGGATCCGCTTCTCGGATCTCTCGCGCGAAGCGCGATTCATCGTCGTCAGCTCGATGGTGTTGCTGATCGTGTTCCTGGCTTTTGGCCGCGCCGACACCTTTCGCCGGATCGTCGAGGCATCGAACCCCGAGGTCGCGCGGACGCCGCTGCTGGGCTTTGCGTACTTCGCGACGTGCAGCGTGCTACTGCGCCTACTCATTCCCTACCTGCTCGTCCGTTTCAAGCTCCGCGAGCCACCGCGAGAGTACGGATATGTCCTTCGAGGCGGGACCCGATGGCGATGGGTCTATGTTGCTCTCTTCGTCTTCATGGTCCCGCTGGTCATTTGGGCATCGACGCTCCCCGACTTTCAGGCGAGCTATCCCCAAACGACGGGTCTGATCACCGGCAACGAAGTGTCGCTTCGACTGTTCATTCTCTACCACGCCGCCTACTTCATGATGTTCCTCTCCGGAGAGAGCTTCTGGCGCGGCTACATGACCTTTGGCTTGGGACGCGACTTGGACGTCGCTGCCTTGCCGTGGATGGTCATGATGTACAGCATCGGCCACTACGCGAAACCCATCCTCGAAGTGAACGGCTCAATCATCGCCGGCTTCGTCCTAGGCTACTTGGCCCTCCGCCACCGCTCCTTCTTCCTAGGCGCCATCCTCCACTGGTCGATCGCCCTAACAATGGATCTGGCGGTGCTCTACCAGCGCGGCGTTACTTGGCATTGAACAACCACATCACCGGAGACCGGCTCGCGAGCAAGTGCGTCGCGAGCCGGTCTCCGGCGATGCGGTTGCGATTCCTCAGGGTGTCGTGTCCCGCCGTGCTCCGGGACTTTTCGTTGAGAAAGACAGTGTCAGCTTGCAAAAAGTGAAACATGTTTCATGTCTAGGAGCCCGCGATTGGGGAGCCTCCCATGACTGCAATTAACGAGCAGAAATTATTGAGGAGGCGCCCGCACTATCGTTGGTCGAATTCGCTGACGCAGAGGTTTGAGAATGACTGGGATTTGTGAAGGACGAGTAGTGATCGTAACGGGCGCCGGACGCGGCATCGGCCGTGAGCATGTGCTCGAGCTTGCACGGCAGGGCGCGAAAGTCGTCGTCAACGACCTCGGCGTGAGCAACAGCGGTGAAGGCGGCGGCCAAGGGCCCGCGGACGAAGTCGTTCAAGCAATTCGCGATATGGGTGGCGTGGCAATGGCAAACGGGGCGGACGTGGCGGACTGGGACCAGGCCGAAGCGCTCGTGCGGCAGGCGATCGACGAGTTCGGGCGGCTCGATGCCGTCGTCAACAACGCGGGATTCGTCCGTGACCGCATGTTCGTGAGCTGCAGCGAAGAGGAATGGGACGCGATCATTCGCGTGCATCTCAAGGGACACTTCTGTGTGTCCCGGCACGCGGCAGCGTACTGGCGAGGACAGGTTAAGGCCGGGAAAGAGGTCGACGCCCGCATCATCAACACGACCTCCGGAGCCGGCGTGCTCGGAAGCGTCGGTCAGTCGAGCTACTCTGCGGCGAAAGCCGGCATTGCTACGCTAACCTTGGTGCAGGCTGCCGAGCTTGGCCGCTACGGCATCACTGCGAACGCGATTTGCCCCATCGCTCGCACGCGTATGACCGAGGGGGCCTTTGCCGACGCGATGAAGGCGCCGGATCAGGGCTTCGACGAGAACGATCCAGCCAATGTCTCGCCATTCATCGCCTGGCTTGCCAGCTCACAATCGCGCGAGGTGACGGGACGTGTGTGGGAGATCTTTGGTGGCACGATCACCGCGTTCGACGGTTACCGTCGCGAGCAGACGGTCGACATCGGCAAGCGCTGGGATGCGGCCGAGGTCGGCCCGGCGGTGAAGGATCTGCTTTCCAAAGCGAAGCCGCTGGTCAAGGTGTACGGGACATGAGTAGCCCTCTCGACTTTACGGGCCGGGTGGCCCTGATCACGGGCGGAAGCCGTGGAATCGGCCGAGGTATCGCCGAAGTGTTCTTAGCCTCCGGCGCGGACGTCGCGGTGTGCGGACGCAAAGCGCCCGATGAGCTCCCAAGCGCGGGCGGCAAAAGCGCGATCTTCGTCGGTGCCGACGTGCGCGATGCCGAACAAGTCGAGAAGATGGTCGATGAGGTAATCGAGCGCCTGGGGCGTCTCGATGTGCTGGTGAACAACGCCGGCGGCGCGCCCTTTGCCGAAGCGGCCACGGTGTCACCGCGCTTTTCGGAGAAGATTGTGCAGTTGAATCTCACCGCCGCGCTTCATTGTGCACAGCAAGCGAACCGCGTGATGCAGCGCCAGGACACGGGCGGCTCGATCATCAACATCGCCAGCGTGTCCGGCGTCCGCCCTTCCCCCGGCACCGCGGCCTACGGCGCCGCCAAGGCAGGGCTGATCAACCTCAGCGGAACCTTGGCCATCGAGTGGGGCCCGAAGGTCCGCGTGAACGCGATCTCGGCCAGCATGATCCTGACCGAGCAGGCCCACATTCACTACGGGGACGATGAGGGCATCGCACGGGTCGCGGAAACCGTTCCTCTCAAACGCCTTGGTACGCCCGAGGACATCGCAGGGGCGTGCCTGTTCTTCGCTTCGCCGCTCGCGTCCTACGTGAGCGGGGCCAACCTGTTGCTTCATGGCGGCGGGGAGACCCCGGCGTTTCTATCTGCTGCCACCGTCAACCGAGGAGAGTGAACGAATGGAGTTTGCCTTCTCACAAGACCAGGACGAGCTCAGGAGGGCCGCACGCCGGTTCTTGGAGGTTGCGTCATCGGAGGAACGCGTTCGGGCCGCGATGGAGACCGAGCAAGGATATGACTCTGC
>CALLDH010000202.1 GCA_937998345.1 uncultured bacterium
GGTGATGCTCCTCGTCGATCTCGAGAACCTTCTGGTAGTGCTCGACCGCACGGTCGATCTGACCGAGATCTTCCTCGCGGATCTCCGCAGCGCGGAGAAGAAGCCCGGTGGCGAGCTGCGGGTCGTCCAAGGACGCCACGACCTGCTCGTACACGCCGGCAAGGGCGTCCGACGCACCCACTGCAGCGCTGAGGCGCTCGAGCTCCTCTTTCGACTTCGGGTGGCCTGGGTCTTCCCGGAACGCTCGAGCATAGCTCTCGAAGGCCCCACGCAGATCGCTCAAGGAGAACTCCTGCAGCTTGGCGATTTCGTTGAACAGGCTGAGCCGCCGTTCGGGAGCAGTCGCATGGTGCGCTTGAATCTCGTACACGTCGACGAGCCGCGCGGATGCCCCGCCGTCCTTGTAGATCGGCTCGAGGATGTCGGCGACCGCTGCCTGATGCTCGGACGACTCCAACAGGCGCTCGAGGGCGCCGAGCGCAGCCGGATTGCTTGCGTCGTTGGCCAGCACGTCGCGATAGATTTCGACTGCGGCATCGGTCGACCCCATGCGCTCTTCTCGAATCTCCGCCAGACGAAGGAGGAGCACCGTCTGCTCCTGTGGGTCGTCGTTCATCGACAATTGGCGCTCGACGTTATCGACCAGGTCGCTCCACAAGCCCTGTCGAGCCAGTAGGTCGTCGAGCGCGGTGAGCGCGCCCCGGTTGGTCGGATCGAGCTCGAGAATCTCGTTCTGCAGCGCGATCGCTTGGTCCGGCTCGTCTAGCAGCTCGGAATGCGTACGAGCCATCTCGGCGAGGATGCCAATTTTGTCATCGGGATCCGAGTGCGCCTCGGCGCGAGCCCGAAGGACAGCTACGAGCTCATGCCAACGTTGCGAACCTCGGTAGAGCGCATCGAGCGCGCTGAGCACCTCGAAGTCCCCGGGATCCGCTTCGAGCACCTTGCGGTACGCCGAAACGGCGGCCTCCATGTTTTGGAGCTGCGTTTCATGAATCTGCGCGGTCTTGATCCAGAGAGAGCGGCTCAGGGAAACCTCTTCGACGTTCGCGGCCAGATCACCCGTGAGCTCTGCCACCGCCTCGAAGAGGTCGTGCTCGCTCGCGAGCATCTCGAGCCGCTGCAAGGTGCCGGTGTCTGACGGCATCTCGCGGAACGCCTCACACAGCGAGACGAACCCACGCTCCGTGTCGCCAATGTACTGGAAGTACGTGTCGGCAACGCGGGTGAGCAACTGGAGCTTCCGTTGCGGAGCACTGCTGAACCGGTGCTGAACGCGAAGAGCATTGACGTAGGGACCCCAGTCCTCGCTCATCTCGTAGATGGGTTCGAGAACTTGCGATGCCTCGGCCGCCACCTCGTCGTCGTCGAGTAGCTGCTCGAGCTGCGCCTTCGCGCCGTCGTGCTCGGCGATGAGCGACAGCACCTCACGGTAGAGCTCCACTGCGCGCGACTTGTCCCGCATCTGCGACTCGCAGACCCGGCCCAGCCGGAACTTGAGCGCAGCGAGCTCCTCGTGGCTCTCCGGGTCGGCCTCGATACGCCGCTCGAGAAGCTGTCCAAGCTCCTGCCAGCGCGACTCGCCCTCATAGAGATTCTCGAGGTCCCGGCAGGCGTCGGCCTGCTCGACCCCATATTCGTCGATGATGCCCTCGAAGGCCTCGATCGCCTTGTCGGTGTCGTTTAGTGCCTCAGCGAAAAGCTGAGCGCGTCGATACGCGATCCCAAGACGGATCTCGGGATCCTTTTCGAGCTCGATCCCCCGCGCGTACACGTCCAGCAAATCGCGGAAGCGCTCGGTTCGGAGGTATAGATCCCCCAGCGCGTTGATCGCGCCCAGATTGTCACTCTCGAGATCGTACACGAGACGGAACTGGTCGATCGCGTCGTCGATCCGATCGAGTTGGGCCAAGGTCTGGCCGTAGCTCAAACGGATCGGCACGGCCTGATGCGGGTCGGGCACCGCTTCAATCGCGGACTCGAAACCGGACACCAGGCGATCCCAGCCGTTCATCTCCTCGGCTAGCCGCTCGACGTCCACACGGGCCTCGTCGTGCGTCGGCGCCAAGGCGAACGCGTCGAGGTAACGCTCGAACGCCACATCGGGCTGCCGCAGGCGTTCCTCGAACACATGACCGATCTTACGGAGAAGCTCGACCTTCGACTCGTCGTCGGCGGCGTGGGCGAACCGAACCTCGAGCACCGACACCAACTTACGCGGGTCGTGCGCCTCTTCGTAGATCGGGGTCAGTGCCTCGGCCGCTTTCACGTTGTCGGGATCGGCACCGAGGATCTTCTCGTACACGCGGGCCGCCCGGTCGGGCTTGCCCTTCTTGTCCTCCCAAAGGCGCGCCGCTCTGAAGAGCAGTGGAATACGTTCCTCGGGACCGGTCTCGGGTGCTTCGGCCTGCCGCTCGACGATTCGGATAAGCTCGTCCCACTTCTCGTTGGCCGCGTAAAACGTCTCGAGCTCGTCCCAAGCGCCCAAGGACACGTAGCGGCGCTTGAGTTGTTCCTGCGCCCGGCGATCAGACGGATCCAGCTCGAGCAGCTTCTTGAACGCCCCGATGGCGCCTTCGTCGTTGCCGATCTTGTCGGCGTAGATCATGCCGAGCTTCTGAAGCTGCTGCTTCATCGAGCTCACGTCGGTGTCACTCGCGACGAGGGTCTCCAAGACCTCGGCGAGAGGCTCCCACTCGCGAGCACGCTCGTAGAGTTGCGCCAGGTTGTCGAGCGCATTCGGATTCTCCGGATCACCCTCGAGGACCTTCTGCCAAAGCTCGATGCACACGTCTGGCTTGCGCAGCCTTTGCGTGGCGAGATCGGCCATTTCGCTGTAGCGAAGCAGCTGGTCGTCTTCCGGAAGAAGATCGACCTCGCGCTGCATCGTGCGAATGAGTTTTTCCCAATCGCGGCGCTTCTCATACATCTGCTTGAGGCGCTCGATGGCATCGACGTCCTGCGCGTCGTAGTCGAGCAGCTGCTCGAAGCACTTGATCGCCTCAGCCTGGTTGCTCGATCGCTCCAGATAGAGAGTCCCCGCCTGGCGGAACAGCTCCACCTTTTCGGCAGGTGCCTGAAGCAGCTCAGCCTTTTTCAGAATGGAACGGATCATGTCCGACCATCGCTTCTGCTCCTCGAACTTGGCGATCGCGTCGTCGAGCTTTTCGAGCTCGGCGCTTTCGTCCGCCGTCAATTCCCGAACCTCGTCCCCCGATTGTTCTTCCGACATCTTGCCTCAGCCCCCCTACGGCGATTCGGTTCTCAACTCTGCGAGACGGTCTCGCGCAGCCTTGACGTAGTGCTCGGGCGCGTCCGTGCCCGCCATCATCACGTACTTGTCGAGGTAACGCTTGGCCTCCTCGTCGTTCCCCTGCAGGGCGTACGTCCAGCCCAGCGAAAACAATGCGTCGCCCATCCCCGGTACAATCGCTAGCGCGGCCTGGAACTCAGTGATGGCCTCGTCGAACTTTCGCTGCTGCTGATACACGGTGCCCAAGAGATGATGAATGTTCGCCTCCTCCTCGGTCCCGGGCATCGCGACCTTGAGCGCTTCGCTCAGCACCTGGGCGGCGTTGTCAGGATAGCGGAGGTCCGCGTACAAGCGACCAAGCGCCGAGTACGACGGCAAGAACCGAGGACCGGTCTTGATCGCGTCGGTGTACTGGTACAGCGCGCTCTGGGAATCCTCGAGCTCTTCGCTACATCGGCCGAGCTTGAAGTGCGCCTTGAACAACGATGAGTCGAGTTCGAGCGCCTTGGTGAGCGCAGCCTGGGCGCCCTTCCAATCTTCGAGCTCCATCAGCACGGTGCCGAGCTTCTCGTGGTAGCCAGCCATGTCCGGTTTCGCGACGATCGCCCGCTCGAGCGCCTCACGCGCAGCGGAGAAGGACCGCAGCTCGACCTGAACGATGGCGAGATTGAAGTACGCCTGATGATTCGTCGGATCGATCGCGCCGGCCTTTTCGAGGCTCTCGGCAGCTTCGTTGTACCGCTTCATCTGCGCGAGCTCGACGCCCGCATTCATTTCGTTCATCGACTCTACCCGGGCACGGGAACAAGTCCCGCCCATCAGGATTAGACCCACCAACACAACGCCGAACATCTGAGCACGCATGCTTGCCTCCTACGCTTGGAAATTCACAAGCACTTCAATCCTACAGCATTTGTCGCATGGCCAACAATAGTAAACACAGCTCTTTTTTCGGCTGTTTCGCCCTTTTTGGCCAGTTTCAGAC
>CALLDH010000203.1 GCA_937998345.1 uncultured bacterium
TCCGCGGAACAGGCCATGTACATGCTCGGGTTGTTTCTCTTCTATTGCTGCAACTACTTCGTGATCATCTTCTTCAACGCGGGGCTCATCGCCTGTGCGCAGATTCGCATGGAGGGCGGAGACCCGACGGTGAGCGATGGCTTGCGCGCGGCCTGGGCGCGCCTTCCCGCGATCGCCGGCTGGGCAGTGCTAGCCGCGACGGTCGGTATGGTGCTTCGCATGATCGAAGAGCGTTCAAACCTGGTCGGCAAGATCGTGGCCGGCCTGGTGGGCATGGCCTGGTCCCTGACGAGCTTCCTGGTCGTTCCAATTCTAGTGATCGAGAACGAGGGCCCCGTCAGCGCGCTTCAGCGTTCGGCGGCGATGCTCAAGAAGACCTGGGGCGAGCAGATCATCGGCAACTTCAGCTTCGGTTTCATCTTCCTGCTCCTTGCGCTGCCGGGGGTGCTGTTCCTGATGATGGGGATTGCTGCCAACAGCGTGGCCGTCATCGTCGTGTCGGTGCTCTACTTCATCGGCATCTCGCTGGCGCAGTCCGCGCTCCAGGGGATTTTCCAAGCCGCCCTCTATCTCTACATGCGCGATGGCGAGGCTCCCGAGGGCTTCGAGGCCGGCGCATTGCAGGCTTCAATCGGTCACCGTTAGCCAATCGCCTCGCGCACCTGCTCTCGGAGCCATTGATGAGCCGGGTCGGAGTCGAATCTCGGATGCCACCACTGGGAATGCGTGACGGGTGGGAGCTCGGCCGGCGCCTGGAGCGTCACGAGGCCGTCGAAATCGATCGGTGCCGCGAGCAGACGCCGCGGAACGGTGGCGACCAGATCGGTGCGGCGAACCACCTCGGGTAGGGCCAGCAGGTAAGGCACAGAAGCGCGGATTCCCGAAGCTGACGCGACACCGGGCACGGCCTCGGACATGGGACGCGGGACGAAACCCACCGGCGTGTAGGCGACGTGAGCGTGCGCTTGGTAATCCTCTATGCGGACTCGCTTGCGGCGCGCGAGTGCGTGGCCGCTCCGTACCAGACAAACGTAGTCGTCGACCAGGAGCGTTTCGGTACGCAGTCCCTCCGCGGAGCTGAGGTAGACCGCGATCACGAGGTCGATCTCGCCAGAGGAGAGCTTTTCGGAGAGTCGACCGCTCGAGAGCGGCTCGGCCTGCACTCGGATGCCGGGTGCCTGTTCGCCGATGAGACGCACAACCGACGGGAGGACCATCGTGACGCTCAGATCGGTGAGAGCGATCTTGAAGATGCGGGTCGAGGTGGAGGCATCGAAGCCCATACCGAGCTGAAGCGCGCGCTCGACGGAGAGCAATGCGTCGGACAGAGGGATGAGCATCGCCTCGGCGCGTGGCGTCAGAACCATGGAGCGGCCCTTGCGCACGAGGAGCGGGTCGCCGAAGAGCTCACGCAGGCGTGCGAGTGACTGGCTCATGGCGGGCTGCGTGATGCCAACGCGCCGGGCCGCGCGCGTGACGTTGCGCTCGGACAGAAGCGCATCGAGGGCAACCAGCGCATTCAGATTGAGGCCGCTCAGGCGGGTCGGTTCCACGACGAACCATAATTTGCGCGAATGGTTGGATAGTCAATCCCAATATCCCGATCGGTCCGGCCGCGCCCATAGTAAGCTCTACCGAATATGTGCGGCCCTGAAGGCGGCGCAGCGAGGAACCATGGACACCAACTTCGAGTATGGCTTCGTCTCAGCCGACTCTCACGTGACCGAGCCACCGGACTGCTATCAGCGGTTTATCGACCCGGCCTACCGGGACAGGGCGCCGTTCATCCGGCGAGATGAAAAGCGGGGCGACCTCTACGTCATCCCAGGCCAGGACAACATGACCGTCCCGATGGGTTTGGTCGCGGCGGCAGGCGAAGAGTCCAGCCAGATGACCTTCAACGGCCGTGACTTCGAAGACTGGCATCGGTCGGGCTGGGATCCAGCGTACCGATTGAACGACCAGGCGCGCGACGGCGTGGCGGCGGAGCTGCTCTTTGCGACCGTCGGCATGCAGCTTTGCGGGCACGCGGATTTGGACTACCGGCGGGCGTGCATGTCGGCCTACAACCGATGGCTGCAAGAGTATTGCAGTTTCGCGCCGGACCGTTTGTTCGGTGCCGGCCAGGCTGCGGTCAAGAACGCCGCCGATGCCGTGGATGAGTTGGCCGAGATCAAGCAGCAGGGGTTCAAAGGCGTCATGATGTCGGGGGAGCCCGGCGAGGCCGACTATGACGATCCGTCTTACGATCGGCTATGGGCCGCGGCGGTCGACATGGAGCTGCCGCTCTGCTTCCACATCCTCACCAATCGAGCGTATGGCGGTCACCGCGGGCCCAAGATCAACGCGCTACTGAACGTCGTTCGTAGCTGCCAGGACATCCTCGGCATGCTGATCTATTCGGGGGTCTTTGATCGTCATCCCGACCTGAAAGTCGTTTGCGTCGAGTCGGATGCCGGTTGGGCGCCTCACTACGCATACCGGATGGACCACATCTACAATCGCCATCGCTTTTGGAACAAGGCACCGGAGCTGAAAAAGCTGCCGTCGGAATACTTCTTCGAGAACATCTGGCTGACCTTCCAGGACGACTGGACCGCATTCCAGGTCAAGGACCACCTCAACATCGAACGGATCATGTGGGCGAATGACTTCCCTCACTCGGATTCGACCTGGCCGCTTTCCAAGGAGTTGCTCACGGAACATGCCGCACAGCTCAGTCCGCACGAACGCCGTCGCATCTTGCGTGACAACTGCGTCGAGTTGTTCGGTCTTGACGCGCCCGAACAGCCGGCGCCGCTGAGCTGAAGCGGCCAGGGCAGGAAGCGCATGGATTACGATCTGAAAATTGCGGGTGGCACCATCGTCGATGGCACCGGGGCCGAACGTTACCGCGGCGATGTCGGCATCAAGGATGGAAAGATCGCGGCCCTGGGTGATGCACCGGGCGAGGCGGCACAGACGATTGACGCCGACGGGTGCGCGGTGTCACCGGGCTTCGTTGACATCCACACTCACTACGACGCGCAGATCCTGTGGGACCGGATGCTCAGCATTTCGCCATGGCACGGCGTGACCACGGCGGTCCTCGGCAACTGCGGATTCGGAGTCGCACCGATGCGCGTCGAACATCGCGAGGTGGTCATGCGCACCTTGGAGAAGGTCGAAGGCATGGCCTACGAGGCCTTGAGCGCAGGGCTCGGCGCGGATTGGCCGTTCATTACGTTTCCTGACTACCTGGACGCCGTGGAACGCCTGGGAAGCGCCATCAATGTAGCGGCGTATGTTGGCCATACGCCGATGCGACTCTTCGTCATGGGTGAAGACGCGACCGAGCGCGAGGCGACGGCGCAAGAAGTCGAACAAATGCGGAGCCTCGTGCGCGAAGCCATGGGCGCTGGGGCCATCGGCTTCGCCACCTCGCAAGCCGCGACCCATCATGGCGCGGGGGGTAAACCGGTGCCGAGCCGCCTCGCCTCGTTTTCCGAAATTGACGCACTGGTGGGTGCGATGGCCGAATCGGGCCGCGGCATCATGCAGGCGGCAATGGGCAGGACCTTGTTCAACGAAGAGTTCACAGACCTCGCCACTCGTCACGGCGTGCCTATCACATGGACGGCGCTGCTCGCGGGCATGACGGGGCCGGGCAACCATCGGCGCTATCTCGACAAGGCGGCGGAGCAGCACGATGCGGGTCTCACGATCATGCCTCAAGTTGCATGTCGCCCGATCATGTTCGACTTCCACTTCGACGAGCCATATCCGTTCGAGATGTGGCCGCTGTTCCGGGAGACGATGACGACCGATCGGCAGGGGCGGATGCGGCTCTACACGGACCCGGGTTTCCGTGCGAAGTTCAAGAGCGAGTCGGTCGTCGGTGCGAAGAACGCAAACGCCGGATGGGCCGATCGAACCGTGATTTCGTACTATCCAGCGGATCCGTCGCTGGAGGAGCAGCCGCTAACCGCGGTCGCGGCGGCGCGAGGTGCAGACCCCGTCGATCTGGTTCTCGACATGTCTTTGGAAACCGAGCTCACGGCTCGATTCCGCCTCGCGTTCCTCAATCACGATGAAGCCGAAGTGGAGGAGCTCATCACCGACGCGAACACCATCGTGACCCTCTCCGACGCGGGGGCACACGCCAGCCAGCTTTGTGATGCCTGCTACTCGACGCACCTGCTGAGCCATTGGGTGCGCGACAAGGGGGCGATGAGTCTGGAATCCGCCGTGCACACCCTGACTCAACGCCCGGCTGATCTGATGGGGATCACCGACCGCGGGTTGCTGGCTCAGGGCCGTCCTGCCGATGTCGTGCTGTTCGATCCCGAGACGGTGGGAGCCTCGCCGCTTCGTCGCGTACAGGATTTCCCGGGCGGGGCCGAACGCTTGGTCTCGGACGCCCTCGGCATCGAAGCGGTGATCGTCAACGGTCAGGTGTTGCGCCGGGGCGGCAACGATCAGATCGGTGCCGATGGAGACCTTCCCGGTCGAGTCTTGCGCGGCGGACACGCATAATGGGCGACAAGGGGATGCGGCTCGCGCACTGGGCGCGAATCCAACCCGAGGTTCTGGCCGTGCAGTCGATCTGGGGCGACCGGACGTTCCGTGAGCTCAACGAAAACAGCAATCGCCTGGCGCGGGCCTTGCGTGCACGCGGTCTTCGCAACGGGGACGGGGTCGCGATCGTCTGCAGCAACCGCCCCGAGTTCGCGGAGGTGGTGCACGCCTGCCTGCGAGCCGGTCTCCGGGACACGCCCGTCAACTGGCATCTCACGCCCGACGAGGTGGCCTACATCGCGGGCGATTGCCAAGCCAAGGCCCTCTTCGGCGACGTGCGTTTCGCCGAGCTGATGACGAAAGCGTCTGCTCTGTCGCCGAACGTCACCGTGCGTCTCGCGATCGGGGGCGAGATCCCGGGTTTCGAAAGCTACGACGAGGCGATGTCCGGTCACGACGCGAGCGACATCCCCGACCCCCAAGAAGGGTTTCGGATGCTCTACACGTCGGGCACCACTGGCAAACCGAAGGGCGTCCTCCGCCCGTTGAACTACGCGACGGGCCTCATAGGGCTGACCTCTGCTCCACAGTATGCTCCGGGTCAGGGGCAGCTTCATTTATGCACCGGGCCGATGCATCACGGAGGGCCGCTGGTGTACTCGATGGCGGTGCCGATTTCGCAAGGCGTGGGTACGGTGCTGATGGACAAATGGGACGCGGCCGAGGCGCTCCGACTGATCGCAGAGCACCGCATCACCCATACGCACATGGTCCCAACGATGTTTCATCGCATGCTGCGCCTCTCTGAGGAGGTTCGACGCGGTGCCGACATTTCCTCGATGCGGTACATCGCGCATGGTGCGGCGCCGTGCACGGTTGCCATCAAGAGGGCAATGATCGACTGGTTCGGTCCGATCCTCTGGGAGTACTATGCTGCGACCGAAGGCGGGGGGGCTTCTGTCAGCCCTGAGCAATGGCTCGAGAAGCCTGGCACGGTCGGCAAACCCATCACCGATGATCACGTACAGATTAGAGACGACGATGAGAACGTCTGCGATCCGTATCAACCCGGGACCATCTACCTCAAGGTGCTCGAGGGATCCGATTTCGAGTACTTCAATGATCCGGAGAAGACCGAGTCCGCGCATCGCGGGACCCATTTCACCGTAGGTGATGTGGGTTACCTCGACCACGACGGCTTCCTCTTTCTGACCGATCGGAGTGCGGACCTGATCGTCCGTGGCGGTGTGAACATCTATCCGGCGGAGGCGGAGGCGGTGCTGCTACAGCATCCGGCGGTACGTGATGCGGCGGTCGTTGGTGTGCCGAGCAGCGAGTGGGGTGAAGAGGTGAAGGGCGTCGTCGAGCATAGCTCCGATGAGCCCGCGTCCCCAGAGCTCGAACAAGAGCTGCTCGATTTCTGCCGGGCAAGGCTCGCTCGCTTCAAGTGTCCCAGGAGCATCGACATCGTCGATGAGCTCCCACGCAGCGACAATGGCAAGCTCTACAAGCGCAGGCTGCGCGAGATGTATCGCGGAGGAATCGATGCGTGAGGGTCTGAGCTTCTACATCAATGGAGAGTGGGTGGACCCGATCGGGCCGCGGGCCATCGAGGTGATCAATCCCGCCACCGAAAGACCCATCGGAAGGGTTAGCCTCGGTACCTCGGCCGACGTGGATCGAGCGGTCGCGGCGGCCAGGGCTGCGTTCGCCACATACGCTCAGACCTCGAAACAGGAACGTATCGCGCTCCTGGAGAGGGTTGTCGGCTGTTATCAGGCTCGCCTCGGCGATCTGGCGACGACCATCTCGCAGGAGATGGGCGCGCCGATGTCGCTGGCGAATTCCGCCCAGGCGCCGATGGGCTTGCTGCATCTCAACACCACGCTGGAGGTTCTGCGAGGCTACGAGTTTCAACGAGCTCACGGAACCTCGCTGATTATCCGAGAGCCGGTCGGCGTGTGTGGCTTCATCACGCCGTGGAACTGGCCGACCAACCAGATCATGTGCAAGGTCGCGCCGGCGCTGGCTGCGGGTTGCACGATGGTGCTCAAGCCGAGCGAAGTGACACCGCTCAGTGCGATCATTCTCGCTGAGATTATGGACGCGGCGGGGGTGCCTGCCGGGGTGTTCAACCTCGTCAATGGTGATGGGCCGGGTGTGGGGACTGCAATCGCAGAGCACCCCGACATCGACATGGTGTCGATCACCGGGTCGACGCGTGCGGGTGTTCGGGTCGCCAAAGCCGCCGCCGACTCGGTCAAACGAGTGACTCAGGAGCTCGGGGGCAAGTCTGCGAACATCATCCTGCAAGACGCGGATCTGGAGACCGCCGTTACCCTCGGCGTCCAGAAGTGCTTCGGCAACAGCGGCCAGTCGTGCACCGCGCCGAGCCGTATGTTGGTGCACGAGAGCCAGCACGCCCAGGCGCTCGAGATCGCGAAGCGGGTGTCCGCCGGCCTCGCGCCTGGTGACCCCGCGAGCCCGGATACAGTCATGGGTCCGGTCGCGAATAAGACGCAGTACGAGAGGATTCAGGCTCTGATTCAGAAGGGGATCGATGAAGGGGCCGAGTTGGTCTGCGGCGGGACCGGCAAACCCGACGGGCTCGAGACCGGTTGCTATGTAAAGCCGACCGTCTTTGGGAACGTGCGCAACGACATGACCATCGCGCGAGAGGAGATCTTCGGCCCCGTGTTGGCGATCCTTCCCTACCAGACCGAGGAAGAGGCCGTCGCGCTCGCCAACGA
This sequence comes from uncultured bacterium, assembly GCA_937998345.1. Lineage (GTDB taxonomy): Bacteria > Myxococcota_A > Polyangia > Polyangiales > Houyiibacteriaceae > SG8-38. The sequence goes on from CALLDH010000203.1 coordinate 7,248, forward strand.
CAGCGAGTACGGCCTCTCGGGCTGCGTCTATTCAGGCGACCTAGAGCACGCGATAGCCGTCGGCTCGAAGCTCCGCACCGGGCAGGTTCACATCAACGGCGCTAGCGCAGACTTCACGGCTCCCTTTGGGGGCTACAAGAGATCGGGCAACGGTCGCGAGTGGGGCGTCGAGGGCTTCGAAGAATTCCTCGAGACGAAGGCATTGATGGGGGTCTCCTCATGACTGTCGACACTCCGGTGATCATCGAGGCCGCAATCAACGGCGGCAGCTCCAAGAGGCGAAACCCCAACGTTCCGCGCGAGCCGAGAGAGATCATCGAAGACACGTACCGCTGTCTCGATGCAGGCGCAGCGATCATTCACGCTCACAACTCCGACTACCAGCTCACGGGGCAGGTTGCGGCAGACGACTATCTCGCGGCCTGGCGCGTCATTCTCGAGGCGCGTCCAGGCACGCTTTGGTATCCCACGCTCTCGGGCGGTCGCGATGTCCACGAGGTTCTCGAGCACATCGCGATCATTGCCGACGAGGTGCCACTGCGCATCGGTGTGGTCGATCCCGGCTCCACGAACATCGGACGACCCGATGACGAGGGTCTGCCGATCGGAGTCGTGTACAGAAACAGCTACGAGGACATCCGAACCAGCTTCGCGTTCTGCGAGCAGCGCCAGCTCGGACCCAGCCTGGCGATCTACGAACCCGGCTTCATGCAGACCGCCCTCACATACTTCAGGGCCGGGCGGCTTCCGCAGGGCGCGATGGTGAAGTTCTACTTCGGCGGAGAGTACGGCATGTTTGGCAAGGGGCCAGGCGTCACCTTCGGCCTCCCGCCAACCAAGAACGCGCTCCTCGCATACCTCGACATGATCGAAGGCACCGGGCTTCCTTGGTCCGTATCGGTCTGGGGTGGGGACCTCCTCGAAACCCCGATCGCGCGGCTCGCCCTCGAACGCGGCGGCCACCTCCACGTAGGTCTCGAAGAACACTCCGGTGAGCGAAAACCCAGCAACGAAACCCTCGTTCAGGAAGCCGCCTCGCTGGCCCGCCAGGTCGGCCGCCCGATCGCCACTCCCGCCGAGGCAGAGAAGATTCTGAACCTCCCCGGCAGGAATTAACCCTTTCAAAAAGGGGACAGTCCCCTTTTTCAAAGGGTTAATTCTGCGACTGGGAGTCAGAATTTTCCGCTGTTCGCCCAGTCTTCGCGGGGAGCGATCGTCTCGACGTTGCTCCAGTGTTCGACGATTCGGCCGCTTGCCAGCCGCCAGAGGTTGAACACGGCCACGGCGTCCTCCTCCTGAACCGACTTCGAGTAGCTCACGACGAAGTTGCCCTGACCGATCAACTTGAACACGAAGTCGCACCGCACGCCGGCGTCCTGCGCTTCCTGAATCCGCTCTCTGCACGCGACCCGGCCGTTGTCTAGGCCGACTGCATGCTGAATCAAGTCCTCGGCGACGTAGTCATCGAAGCGTGTGAAGTCTCGGTTCTGCAAGACCTCCGTCATGAAGAGACGGACCCGGGCCTTGTTCGCTTCGGTCTCGTCTAGATCGGCGATCTCCGTCGTGCCGTCGACCTGAGTGTGCCCCGACGGCCCCGGCCCTTCGAAGGCGCTGATGACGTCCCAATGCTCGATGATTCTGTCGTCCGAATCAGTCTCGAAGAGATCCATCGTCACCCATTCGTGCTCACCGTCGTTCAGTGACTGATACACATGGACAAACACGTAGGGCCCGTCCTCGATGGCTCGAACGATCTCGATCTCGCGCTTCGGGTTGCGCACAATGAAGGGTTCGAAGAACTCCACGAAGCCCGCGACGCCGTCCCGGACCCCCGCGCTGTGCTGTGTGTAACGCTCGCCGGTGTGCGCGGCTATGGCTTCGCGCACCCGGCCGTCGCGGATCCCCTCCAAGTACAGCCCCCTGGCGTGATCGAGCTTTGATGACATCGGCGAGAGGATGTCCGTGTTCGCTCATTTTTGCTAGTGTCCGCCGCGAATCAGCGAGAGGAAGCTAGAAGATGAGTGCTGTAGAAGAGCTATTTGGGTTGACTGGACGCGTCGCTGTGGTGACGGGGGCCTCCTCGGGTATCGGAGTTGGGTTTGCGCGGGCGCTGGCACAGGCGGGTGCAAATCTCGTGTTGGCGGCGCGCCGTGTGGACCGTTTGGAGGCGCTGGCTGTCGAGCTCGCGGAAGCCGGCGCCGAAGTCTTGCCCATGGCCTGCGACGTGACGGACGCGAAGCAGGTGGAGGCGCTCAAAGACGCGTGCCTAGAACGCTTCGGGAGAGTGGACATCCTGGTCAACAACGCGGGTATCACCGAGGTCGTTCCCGCCGAGAACGAGTCCGACGAGGCGTTCCTGCGCGTCCTCAACGTCAACCTGAACGGGACTTTTTACTGCGCGCAGCGATTCGGCCGCGCCATGCTCGAAGCCGGGCAGGGTTCCATCATCAACATTGCATCGATTTTCGGCATGGTGGGCTCCGGATCGATTCCCCAGGCCAGCTACGTAGCCTCGAAGGGCGCGGTCGTGAATATGACCCGCGAGCTCGCTGCTCAGTGGGCGCGGCGAGGCGTGCGCGTCAACGCGATTGCCCCCGGCTTCTTTCTATCCGAAATGACCGAGAACATGTTTTCGGACGAGCGTTCGATGTCCTGGCTGCGCAAGAAGACGCCAGCAGGCCGACCGGGAGAAGTCGAAGAGCTCTATGGCGCGGCGATTTTCCTCGCCTCGGATGCCTCGAGCTACGTGACCGGCCAGACCATCGCGGTCGACGGCGGTTGGACCGCCATTTAGCCGCCCCTTAGCTGTCCGTTCGGAGCTTCCGCATCTTTTTGAGCGCCTCGAATTTCTCGGGGTCGACCGGATGCATGGTGACTCTCCCGGTCGCGTAGACCTGCTCGAATGCAGCGTCCACGAGCGCGACCGGGACGTGGGCCGTCCCATAGACCTGACCGTTGATCTCCACTGGCGGGGTTTGCGAGCTGGCGTCGTCTTCGAGCCTGGTTCGGTCGGCCAGACAGATCAGGTGCATGTCCGAAGGGATGTGACCCGTGGCGAACTGAATCTCGATGTGTTTGGTGAAATGCGGGTGGCGCATGATGGCGCCGCGCGCCGTCGCGCCGACCGCGTCGAGCTGGGTGCTGACGAACGCCGGGCCCAGCGTTCCACCTGGCTCGACGAGCGCCGCATGCTGGCTTTCGGGAGCCGTGCGTAGAGGATCGTGCGACTCGAGCCACACCAGCTTCGGTGCAACGTAGAGGGTGACACCGAACATCTGGAAGGAGTCTTCGCTCGGAGAGGATTCGTCGTACAGCGCCCGCCAGTGGGAGAGCTCGGCAGCGTCCATCAGGGGCACGTCCGGGATGGAGTGGGCGTGCGCGATCAGGCGGTCTGTGCCCTCGAACCGCGTGGTCAGCTGCCAGGAGTCTCCGTTCGCCCGGTAGCTGGCTTCGAACGGAATCGCTTCTTCGAGCTCGAGGCTTCGCAGCAACGAGACGTCGACCGAGCAGGGAAAAGTCCGAGCGTGCTCGTGGGCCGTGACCCGTTCCACGATGGGAAGCGTGCGTACCACAGCGTGATGGCCGCCGTGCAGGCGCCCGGGGGGTCCTTCGAGTGCGGCGCCCAGGCGCATGGTGCCATGGGCCCGCACCTCTCCCCCGGGTTGGTTCGTCTCGTCGAACTCGATGATGAGGCGGCTTAGTGCTTCGTGAATGGGCATTTCAACTATAAACGGCGCGAATGGTTAAATAGTGAATCGCAATGAGTCGGAGGGCGGAAGCGAGCCTATGCTTCGGCCATGGAAGAATCGCCTGCGGTAAACGGCGCCGGCCCGACGAAGTTCGCCAAGGGCTGGTATCTCGTCAGCTGGAGCACCGATCTTGAGCCCGGCGGAGTGAAGCCTCTTCGCTACTTCGGAAAAAATTACGTTCTCTTCCGCGGAGAGGATGGCAAGGCGACGCTGCTCGATGCGCACTGCCCCCACCTGGGCGCCCACCGCGGCTATGGCGGGCGTGTCGAGGGCAACGACATCATCTGCCCGTTCCACGCGTGGCGCTTCGGCCCCTCGGGTCGCTGCACCGAGGTACCATACGCATCTCGCATACCTCCTCGCGCCGCCGTCCGTGCGTATCGGGTTCA
>CALLDH010000204.1 GCA_937998345.1 uncultured bacterium
CTTCGAAACCACGAATGACCTTGCCGAGCTGGATCACCTGGTCGCTCAAGAGCGAGCTGCAAACGCCATCGAATTTGGCGCGAGCATTCAGCACGACGGCTACAATCTTTTTGTCCTTGGCCGTGAAGGAACGGGGCGCCATTCCCTTTTGCAACAGTATCTCGAGAGGAAGGCCCGTAGGGAACCGCCTGCCTCCGATTGGTGCTATCTGAACAACTTCGAGGAGTCGAGACAGCCGAGGGCCATCGGCTTGCCTGCGGGCCGGGGCAGGAAGCTTGCTGCGGACATGACTCAACTCGTCGACGACGCCCGAGCGGCGATTCCGGCAGCCTTCGAGAGCGAGGACTACCGAACGCGACGAGAGTCGATTGAGCGCGAGCTCGCCGAGGAGCAAGAAGCGGCGTTCGAAGCGGTGAGCAAGAGCGCGAAGGAGCGAGGCATCGGAATCATCCAAACCCCTACGGGCATTGCATTTGCGCCCGTTCGCGAGGAGGAGACGCTCGATCCGGAAGAGTTCAACAAGTTGCCAGAGGCCGAGCGCCAGCGGATCGTTCGCGACACTGAGGAAGTCGGCAAGGAGCTGCAAGCGGTGATGCGACAGGCTCCCAAGCGCGTCCGCGAAGCTCGGCGCAGGGTACAGGAGCTCGATCGAGAAATCGCTCTATGGGCGGTCGGAAGCCTGATCGAGGAGTTGACGCAGACATACGCGGCGCACGAGGAAGTCGTGCGCTACTTGGAGCGAATCAGAGAAGACATCGTGCGAAACATCGCGCTGTTTCGGACGTCGCCCGAGGAGCGTTCGCCGATTCAGCAGCTTTTCGGTGGATCGATGGCCGGCGAGGAAATGGAGACGTCGCCGGCCACTCAACGTTACGCGGTGAATGTGCTTGTCGATCATGGAGGCGCCGAGGGAGCGCCGGTCGTATTCGAGCACAATCCGACGTTTCAACAATTGCTGGGGCGGGTCGAGCACTTGTCCCAAATGGGCACGCTGGTCACCAATTTTCAACTGATCAAGGCCGGAGCGCTTCACAACGCGAACGGTGGGTATCTGGTGCTCGATGCGCGGAAGCTGTTGACTCAACCGTTTGCATATGACGGCCTGAAACGCGCGCTTCGGTCGCGAGAGCTGCGGATCGAGTCGCTCGGGCAGGCGTATAGCCTGGTCAGCACAGTGTCGCTGGACCCCGAGCCCATCCCGCTCTCGGTCAAGGTCGTACTTGTCGGTGAGCGCCTGCTCTACTACATGCTCCAAGCGCTCGATCCCGAGTTTTCCACACTGTTCAAGGTCGCGGCCGATTTCGAAGACGAGGTCGACCGAAGCGAGGAGAACACGCGTTTGTACGCCAGGCTCCTTGCAACGCTGGCGAAACGAGCATCACTGAAGCCGTTGGACCGCCAGGCGGTTGCTCGCATCATCGAAGAGAGCGCCCGAGAAGCGGGCGATGGCGAGAAGCTCTCGGCGCGCATCAGGCCGGTTTCGGACATCATGCAGGAGGCAGACTTCTGGGCAGAGAAAGCGGGCTCCGAGGCGATCGATCTCAGAGCGGTCGAGCAGGCAATTGAAAGCCGCATCCACCGCAGCGGCCGACTTCGCGATCGAATGCAAGAGGGAATCCTGCGGAAGACCGTTCTAATCGACACCGAAGGCAAGGTCGTCGGTCAGATCAACGGGCTCGCCGTGCTGCAGATCGGAGATTCGCGCTTCGGTCGCCCGAACAGGATCACTGCGCGAGTTGCTCTCGGCACTGGCAAGGTGGTCGACATCGAACGAGAGGTCGAGCTGGGTGGTCCCATTCATTCCAAAGGTGTTTTCATCTTGTCGAGCTACTTGGCGGCGACGTATGCAGCGGACCAGCCGCTTTCGCTATCCGCGAGCTTGGTTTTCGAGCAGTCCTATGGCGGCGTGGAAGGCGATAGCGCTTCGTGCGCAGAGCTCTGTGCTCTGCTGTCTGCACTGGCTGAATCACCGATCGATCAATCACTTGCCGTCACCGGATCGGTCAACCAGCGTGGGGAAGTCCAGGCGATTGGCGGCGTGAACGAAAAGATCGAGGGCTTCTTCGAGATCTGTCAGGCCAGGGGGCTCACCGGCTCGCAAGGGGTCTTGATCCCAGCGGCCAACGTCAAGCATCTGATGCTCCGAAGTCATGTCAGGGATGCCGTCCGGGAGGGCCTGTTTCGCGTCTACGCCGTAGAGAACGTCAACCAGGCGATGGAAATCCTCTGCGGCCTTCCGTCGGGAGAGGCAGGGCCGGACGGTGCGTTCCCCGATGGCAGCTTCAATCAACGCGTCAGCTCGAGGCTTGCCGACCTTGCGGAGAAGCGTCGCAAGATGAACGGCGACCTGGAATCTGGAGCGGAGCTTTGAACGCTGAAGTCAATGAACGCCGGGTGCGGCGCATTGTGGTCGTCTTCGGCGGCGGCAGCTCGGACATGGGTGTTGCTGGCGTGCTCGCTTCTCTTGCGTCCGAAGGCGCTGCGGACATTGCAGCCGTCTTCCTCGAGGATCAAATGTTGTTTCGTCTCGCAGAGCTCCCTTTTACGACCGAGCTCTGTCGCATCACGACGACGCAGCGTCCGCTGACTACAGGCGAGCTAGAACGCCAGATGAAGGTGCAGGCCGTGCGAGCCGAGCGCGCTGTGCGACGCATTGCGGAACGCGCCGGTTTGTCGTGGTCGTTTCGGACCAAGCGTGGACGACTTGATGCCGCGCTCGTTGGGGCACGAGACGTGGACCTCCTGCTGCTCGGAACTCAACGACGCTCTCTGGCGCCGTCAGGGGAAGCGCGCGCGATGACTTGGGCGCTGCGGACGGACGAGGTCGAAGCGCTGCGCCCGGTGGCGGTTCTCCTCGATCAGGCTAGCTCGGGCGCCGAATTACTCGATGCCGGGATACGGCTTGCCAAAGCGACGGGTCGCGGCGTCATCCTATTCCTGTCCGACGAAGCGGCCGAGGCGCAACCCGATCTAGCGCGACGACTCGAGGCCCTGGGGCCGAAGCGTTCGGCTATCCAACGTGTCTCTAGTCCGGATCGTGACCCATTGTTCGCGCTCATGCGTCGCGCTGCACCTGCCGTTCTAATCGTCAGCGCAGGCGATGCCGGTTTTGAGGAATCGAACATCGATGCGTTGCAGCGCCAGCTGAGCTGCCCCGTGGTGGTGGTTCGCGCAACGAGCGATTAGGTGATCGTCGGGCGGGGGACGGACCAGGCGCCGTCGCAGCTCGTGATCTTTTCGGTGTACGCTTCGTCGTGATGTCGCTGCGCGCCCACGCGGAAGCTCTTCACCACGGCATGGATGACTATCGGCGGATCTTCGGGCTCGACCGCGGGCGGGTTGAAACTCATGCGCCTGGTCGTGCTTTTCAAGCTCACTCAGTGGACCTTTCGGCGATCTTTGCTGCCTCCGGAGGCTCAGGTGCCACTCAAGTGCGCCGGGACGGCTATCGAAACCGAACCACTGCGACACTTGCTCGGCTTCATGGTTGCGTATCTCTTGTTGATGCTTGCCGGAGGGTCCGCCCTGGTCCTGGCCGGATTCGCACCAGAGGATGCCCTGTTCGAAAGCGCGTCCGCCATGGGCACGGTGGGCCTTTCGTCGGGGATTACGAACGCGGACCTCCCGACCTGGGTCAAGCTCATGCTGAGTCTCGAAATGTGGGCCGGCCGACTCGAAGTCCTGCCCGTGCTAGTGCTGCTGTATCCAGGCACCTGGAAGCTACGCAGGAGGTCACGATGAGAGTCATCCTCCGGTGAGACACACCTGAGACCACCATGGCCGTCACCGATTTCGATCCCTTCAGTGCAGACACCATCGAGAACCCGTACCCCTTCTACGAGGCGCTTCGTGAGGAGGCGCCTCTCTTCAAGCCCAGGGGAGCGGACTGCTACTACTTGAGTCGCTACGACGATATCAAGCAGGTGGCGATGGACCCGGAGCGCTTCTCGTCCAACATCGTCGCCATTCTCCTCGCCGGCGGTAGCGGCCGGCTCTCGACGTTCGTCCCACCGCGCCTGCCTTTCACGCCGCCCGACGTGCTGGCCATCCAGGATCCGCCGATCCATCGCATCCAGCGCAAGATCGCGACCGCGGGCCTCGGCAAGGGTTTTGTCGACGTCCTCGAGCCGCAGGTTCGCGAACTGGTCGATGAGCACATGGACGAGGTCCTCGCAGGCGGTGAGGTGGACTGGATGGACGCCTTCGCGTTCCGTATCCCCATCACGCTGACGCTCGACATCCTCTCCATCCCCCGCGACGACGCCATGGCCGTGAAGTCCTGGGCCGACGACGCCATCGCCTTGCTCAGCGGCGTGAACACGAAATGGGAGCTTGCTCGGAAGCTCATGAAGGGCTTCGGCTTCGTGAAGTGGTGCCGCACTCAGTTCGAGGAAGCCGAGGCGCGCGATCCTCAGCCGGACTTCCTGATGGGGGCGTTGATCGACGCGGTGCGCGAAGGAAAGATGCGCCAAAGCGAGGCCGCCGCCACGGTCATGCAGTTGATCATCGCGGGCAGTGACTCCTCCGCAAGCTTGATGGGAAGCATGGTCCGGCTCCTCGCACAGAACCCCGACGTCCAGGAGGAGCTACGCGCTCACCCCGAGCTCGTGCCCAACTTCGTCGAGGAATCCATCCGCCTCGAATCGCCCTTCCAGGGTCATTTCCGCCAGACGAAAGTCCCCGTCGAGCTCCACGGCGAAGAACTGCCCATCAACTCGCGGGTCATGCTCCTTTGGGCCTCGGGCAATCGTGATCCGCGCAAGTGGCCCGACCCTGACAAGATCGATCTTCATCGTGCAGGGCTTCGACAGCACCTGAGCTTCGGCCACGGAATCCACCTCTGCCTCGGCGCGCCCATCGGCCGCATGGAGGGGCGCATCGCGCTGGAGCAGCTCCTAGAGCGCACCGATTGGGTCGAGCTCGGCGAGGGAGACTTCCCGCATCGCAAGAGCGTTTTCGTCCGCACGCTCGAGCGGCTCCCCATCAAGGTGCATCGGAAGAAGAAGGCCATCGTCCACGACCTCTGACGCGGTTTGGGGGTTGGCCCTCGGAATCGCTATCTTGAGGCCATGCGATTCATCTCGTTCGTTTTTGGATGTACGGCGTTCGCAGTGCTGGGGTGCAACAGCGGGGGGCAGTCGGCTGGCCAGCCCACCGTGGGGAGCGCTCAGGCCTCGCTGATTTCCTACAATGAGGCCATGCAGAGACCGGTGGCGATTGGGGATGCCACGAAAAAGTGTCGCGAAAAGCAGCTGAGCAGCGACGAGGTTGTGGCCGAGCTGGATGGCCATCTCGACCAAATGTACCGGAAGTGCGTCGTGAGCGAAGCGAGACGTGGAGCGGTGCCGGGCACGGTCACGATCGACATCGCTATCCTTGGAGACGGCTCGGTGCAGGGCGCAACGGTGTCCCCCGGAAGCAAGCGCTTGCAGAGCTGCATCGGGGACATCGTGGAGAGCATACGCTTCCCGAAGTTCGCCGCGCCCCGCATGGGCGCCCGCTATCAATTCCACACCAGCTGAGCGCGGGACGAGGGGCAGCCTTGTCGGCATTCATGGGTGTTGCTGGGCGTCCAACTGGTGAAGGGCAAGCCAGCGGGCGATGTCGCCTCGGTGAAGCAAGCCGACGATGTGCTCTCCCCGCATGACAGGAATTGGGTCTCTCTCCGACTCCGCCAGAGCCCGTAACGCAACCCGGCCTCCAACGTCGGGACTCAGGCGTTCGTCGATCGGGCTCATTACGTCGCGGACGGTTTGAGTGGCGCGCTCGGCCTCGCTGGTCACTTGCGCGTCGTCGAAGGTGATGAGGCCGACCGCCTTACCTTCTTCAACCACCGGCCAGGCCGATTGAGCGCTCCGAAGTAGGAACTCGTTCACGAACTCCTCCAAGGTCACGTCGGGGTCGATGACCTCGAAATGCGTGCGCATCAGGTTTCCGACGACCAGCTCTTCGAAGGCCTGCTGCAAGAGGAGTTGCACGTAGCTGTTGCGGGCGGCGTTGTTGAGAAACCAACCGATCAGGAGCAACCAGACGCCCTGCACGAAGTTGCCTCCCAGCGCTTGCAGCACGCCAAGACCCATGAGCCCCCACGCAAACGCCCGGCCCATGTTGGATGCCCATTGGGTGGCGCTTCGCAGGTCACCGGAGATGCCCCAAAGGATGGCTCGAAGCACGCGTCCTCCGTCTAGCGGAAAACCTGGAATCAAGTTGAAGAACGCCAGCATGAAGTTGATCGGGCCCAACCAGAGGAACAGCGTTGCGCCGGGCCCCAGATCAGCCATTGCGGCCTCTGGGTCTCTGAGGACGTCTGCGGTGAAGTCGGCGCCCGCAAGCATGGCTCCGAGCCAGGTGAAGACGAAACCGAGAAGAGCGCTCATCGCAGGACCGACGATCGCGATGAGAAACTCGGTAGCAGGCGTATTCGGCTCCCGCTCGAGCTCGGACACGCCGCCGAAAACGAAAAGCGTGATCCGCGGCACCGGGATACCCCGCAGCTTGGCGACGACGGAATGGGCAAGCTCATGGGCCAGCAAAGAAGCAAAGAACAAGATCCCGGCGGCCAACGCCGTGCCCCAGGTCAGCGTGGCGTCCCAGGTCGGATGCCACCTCGGAAACAATGCAGCGCCCAAACTGTAGACGACCAGCGCGAAGACGATGAGCACACTGAAGTCGAGTCGAATCTCGATCCCAAAGAGTCGGGCCAGCGACATCCCTGTCCGAGGCGGGCGTCGCTTTGCCGGGATTCGAGGAGGCTGTCCTGCCGAAGCTTGGGACGGTTCGTTTGCGTTCATGGCGCCAGCCGCCGGATACGCCAGCCGTCGCTTTCGTGTACGTACTTGAAGCGATCGTGAAGGCGATCGGGTTGGTCCTGCCAGAACTCGATGGCGCTCGGCACCACGCGGAAGCCTCCCCAGAACGACGGGAGCGGCACTTCGCGGTTGACGAACTTGCGCTTCATCTCGTCCAGCTCCATTTCGAGTGCCTTGCGCGAGGTGAGGACGTGGGACTGATGGGAGACCCACGCTCCGAGTTGGCTGCCTCGCGGGCGGGTCATGAAGTACTTCGCGGCTTCGATGCTCGAGATCCGCTCGGCCACTCCATTGATCTCGATCTGCCTCTCGAGATCCGGCCACCAGAAGAGCAGCGCCACCCGCTTGTTGTTCCCGATGTGCACGGCTTTGCGGCTCTCGAGATTGGTGAAGAACACGAACCCATCGCGATCGAAGAACTTCAGGAGCACCGTTCGAGCCGCTGGCGCACCGTTGCTGTCAACGGTCGCCAAGGTCATGGCATTGGGCTCCACGTCGATGCGTTCGCAGGCGTCGTCGAACCATTGCTGGAACTGCACGATCGGGTCCGCGTCGAGATGCTCTCGCTCGAGGGGGCCGCGGACGTACTCCCGGCGTGACTGATCGGGTGAGCCGTCGTCAGACATGACGGGCCCGTGAGAAGGCTTGCGTGGCATGATGTAGGCTAGCGCGGATTCCTGCTCGCCGGATTTGGCGTCGCTCCTGCGTGAGTTGGTCGAGGGCGAGTTGCATCGCGCCGAGCACGCGCTGATGGCATTCCTCCACGTAGCTCTCATCGTCTGCAGCCGCATGGCCGGAGCGCTCGAAGCAGATCGGCTCGAGGACGTCGATGAAAATGCGGACGGGCAAGGGGATGAAAGGTGGCGCCCCCACGGTGAGCCCCCATGGCACGGACACGGTGATCGGAAGGACGTCGGTGCGCAGGAACCGATGCGTGTGTAGAAGGCGCGACAACCACCGCCCATCGCTTACCACCCACCAGACGTCATGAGATCCCGCCGAGACGACCGGGATGATCGGCACACCCTCGCGCAGGGCCAGCCGCACATAGCCACGGCGCGGCCCGAACACGATGCGACCCCGGTCCCGTGAGGGGCGAAACGCATCGAGGTCGCCGCCCGGGTAGACGAGCACTTTGCGTCCGGCTTCAAAGACACGGTGCGCATTCTCGGGGTTGGCCGCGATCGCCCCCATTGCGGGGAGCGTCAAATTGGTGATGCGTGCCCTCATCACAACTTGGTGTGCAAGCGCGTAGGGCACATCGTCGGGCCCACGCTCGCGGACCAGGGCGACCGCCAAGATCCACGTGTCGGGAGTCATGAAGCCACCATTGTGGTTGCACACGTAGAGCGAACCGCCATCCGGGATGTTGTCGAGACCGCGGACCCGAGGCCGAAACCACTTCCAGAGGATGGGCCCAGCGATATCCGCGAAACCCTCGAGCACTCTCGGATCGCGATTGTCGAGCGAGTTGACGTCGTGGAAGCCAGGTAGCCGCTGCCAGAAGTGGATCACTGCAGAGAGAGAGTACGCCTCACCCCGCGGACTGCAACGAGCAAAGTTGGCGATCGCCGCTCACCCGCAGCTGATGCTATTATCCCTCCAGCAATGACGACACAGCGTGATTTGATCGTTCCTACTCTGGGTCCATGCAAGTTCGAATCTCCCCTCGAGGCCAGGGGCCGGATGTTTGCTGATGAGTCGATTCGGGTGCGCGTGAAGCGGCACGTACGCGACGGCGCATCGGAGGCAGACGTGCTCTCCTTCGAAGAGGCGGGGCCACGGCACAAGCTTTTCTTCGATCCGGCTGAAACCACGGCGGCATTCGTGACCTGCGGCGGACTTTGTCCGGGACTGAACAACGTGATCCGTTCCGGGTTTCTCGAGCTCACGCACAACTACGGCGTTCGCAGCGTTCTCGGGATCCGAAACGGCTACGCTGGGCTCAACCCGGACTCGGGGCTCGAGCCCATCTTCATGACCGAGCGATTCGTCCGAAACATTCATCACCTCGGTGGAACCGTGCTCGGAAGCTCCCGCGGCGCGCAGGAGCCGGCCATCATGGTGGACTTCATGGAGGTGCGAGAAATCGACATCCTGTTCTGCATTGGCGGCGATGGCACCCAACGCGGCGCCCATGCAATCCAGCAGGAGATCGAGAAGCGTGGTCTTGCCAAGTCGGTGGTCGGGATTCCCAAGACCATCGACAACGATGTGCCCTTCGTAGAGCTGAGCTTTGGCTTCGTCACCGCGCTCGAAGTGGCCAGCGAGGTCCTGCGCGGCGCGCACGTCGAGGCGGTAGGAGCGCCCAACGGAGTGGGTCTGGTCAAGCTCATGGGTCGCGCCGCGGGCTTCATCGCCGCAGGCGCCGCCCTGGCGAGCCAAGAGGCCAACTACGTTCTCGTGCCGGAGGTCCCATTTCCGCTCGAAGGCGAGGGAGGCTTCCTACAGAGCCTGGAGCGACGCATGCTGACACGTGGGCACGCGGTGATCGTCGTCGCCGAGGGGGCAGGTCAGCATCTTTTCGCCAGCGAGGAGCTCGAACGTGACGCATCGGGCAACGTTCGCTACGAGGATATCGGCCTCTTTCTGAGAGACCGGATCAAGCGCCACTTCGCGGAGCGAAAGCTCGAGCTCAATATGAAGTACATCGATCCGAGCTACGTCATCCGCAGCGTTCCGGCCAATGCATGGGATCGCGTTCTCACGGACCGAATGGCGCGCTCGGCCGTGCACGCCGCCATGGCCGGGAAGACCGACGCGATGATCGGATACTGGAATCAGGAGATCGTCCACGTGCCCATCGGAACCGTGGTCGGTCAGAAGAAGCGGATGCCGCTCGAATCCGATGTATGGAACGCAGTGCTCGCCAGCACTCGCCAGCCAGATTGGCGCTAGGGTCGCGCGAGCGAACGAAGGGAAGCGAAGATTAGTCTCAACGCAATAGGCGAGCTGATGACGGTGGTAGGCCTTGCGGGGCTCCTCTTTGGGGAGTGGAAGGATCGGCCTGCAGCGCGTGCCGTCGGCAAGCCCTTGGCCTCCCTAGGTTTCATCGTCGCGGCCATTGGGTTTGGAGCGCTCGAGTCGGGCTACGGCTGCATCGTTCTGATCGGGCTCATCCTCGGCGCCATCGGCGACGTCTGCCTCCTCGGCAAGGCGAAGCAGTACTTCATTGCGGGCCTGGTGTCGTTTCTCCTAGGCCACGTGGCGTACGTCGTCGCGTTCAGCTCCCTGCCGATCAGCGTTCCGCAAACACTCCTCGCTGCGGCCGTGATGGTGGCGGTCATGGCAGCGATCGCCCGCTGGGTGTTTCCACACGCGCCCGACATGCGCGTCCCGATCGGCATCTACATGCTGGTCATCGCGGCGATGTGCGCCGTTGCCATCGGTGCCGGTGCGGCCGGTGCCCCCTGGATGATTCCAGTTGGCGCCCTGATGTTCACCGCGTCCGACATCGCCGTCGTACGCGATCGATTCGTCGCACCGGGCTTCGTGAATCGCCTCTGGGGCCTGCCGCTCTACTACGCCGCCCAGCTCATCATCGCCTGGAGCATCCTGGCGGTGAACGGTTAAAGCACGTTCCCGTCGCTCTCCAGGCACTCCCGGTACCAGAGCTCGAGGATCATCATCGTCCAGATCTGAAAGCCTCGTGGCTCCCCGCGCTGTTGGCGCGCCAGGATGTCCTCCACGGCGACAGGATCCAGAATGCCACGCTCTCTCGCGCGCTGGTCGAGAAGGACGTCTCGTGACAGCGGGGCCAGGTCTTCCCGCATCCAGCGGTCGATCGGCAAGCCGAAGCCCTGCTTGGAGCGGGCGAGAATGGGTTTTGGCAACAGCTCCTCGGACATTCGGCGCAACAGGAACTTCGTGGTGAGCCCTCGAAGCTTCATCGAGCCCGGAAGGGAGGCGGCGAAGTCCATCAGCTCCTGGTCCACGAGGGGACAGCGGACTTCGAGCGAGTGCGCCATCG
>CALLDH010000205.1 GCA_937998345.1 uncultured bacterium
CTAGTGGGCGACACGATCGAAACCGACTTTCAGGGTTTGGTGCTCGGCCCCAAGCCACCGATTCGAGTTCGTTACCGCCGCCGGGCGCGCGGGCGACCACTACATGATGCGAAAGAGCATCCAGCCAGCGGCGGCGACTAGAACGACGAGGATCGGAATGACGAATTGGAAGACCTTGCCGGATCGGTCCATGAGCGCGTCACTTTTCGCTTGAATCCTCTCGGCCCGATCGTTGATGGCACTCGCGCGGTCGTACTGCGTCCTGGCGAGCTCGAAATGTTCGCGCTGAATCGAAACACGACGAAAGCGCGGCATGTCTAAGCGGATATGACGGCCCCGCCAGTCATGTCCGAAACGACATGTCCGATCGGACATGCCTCGCTCGGCGGCAGAGAAAAGCGCCCTATTTGAGCTCGGCGGGCGGCCCCCGCGGGATGGCACAGGAGTTGCAAAACTCGGTGGCAAGAGGAGCTGAAGATGGAACAGGTCATCCCAAAGAGTCTCGCGCACGCCGAACAGTCGGACCCCGAAAACAACGTTAGAGACCTCGGCAGGTGGGCGCGCATCGCCACGATGAGCTGTACGAGCATCGTTGCGATCGGTACTTCACTCGCGCTTCCGTGGGTGTTGTGGTTTGCCGCAGGGGTGGCATTCGCGACGGTCATCTTCAGAAACCACCCGGCCGAGGTCCTCTACAACCGCTTCATTCGCCGATTCACGCACACAGTGGCTCTCCCGCCGACGGCGCGCGCACGCAAGGTCGCCTTGGGAGTCTCGGGGGGCCTACTGATTGGCGCCGGATTCGCATTCTTCTTCGACGCGACGCAGCTGGGTTACGCGATGGGCGTCGGTGTGAAGCTCTTCCTCCGCTTGCTACGAGGCTAACCTCGAGAGCAGAATCCAACGCGATGAAGAAGCTTCTACTCGGAGTCCTCCTGTTCGGTCTCATGCTCGCAGCGTTTGCGGTCGTCTCGCATCGGCCGTCGATGCGGGCTTAGCTCTCGCTCGCCGTCGCTAACGCCTCTAGCTCGCGGCGTGCCACCTGGTGGCCTCGCCGGGTGAAGTCGAGCCAGGGGCGGCGGTCGATGAACTGCTCGTAGAGGCGGATGCCCTTGATTTCCTCGTAGGGCAGCGGATGGATCATCAGGCAGCGGTCTTGGATTCGCCGGAGCTGCATGCGAGCCGATTCGAGGTGCTGGCACATTTGGGTCTGCGGGCTGACGCGGAACATGCTGAAGGTTGCCCGGTGCCAACCCGTGTGATCCTCGCCGTCGAAATTCTCCGGATAGAAAGCGTTCACGCCGATGTAGAAGTCGATTTCGGGGTGGTTGTCCACGAGGGGGTCCACCGGGAAAATGTTGACTATGCCGCCATCGCCACACTGCACGCCATCAACCTCGAAGGGGCGCATGAAAAGCGGGAGCGTGACCGCGGCGCGCACGACCTGGGCCAAGGGCATCTCGGGGCGGGTGCGCGTGCCGAGGTACAGGAGGCGGTTGCGGTCCATGTCCCAGATGTTGGCGTAGAAGGGGATCGGCAGGGTGCCGACGGGGAATTGGCCAAGGCGCTCTTCGTAGAGCCGGCCGATCGCCTCGGTGTTGAGCAAGCCCGTGAAGCCTCGGCCGAAGGCGAACGGCAGCTTGAGTAGCTCGCGCCAATCCGGATCGATGTAGTCGCTCTGCCGAAATCCGAGCAGGAAGGCTGCCGTCTGCTCGGCGTCGAGTCCGGCCGAAAGAGGAGCAAGGGTCATCGCTGAGCCGGAGCAGGTGGAGATGCCGCCGATCTCGACCCCAGCTTCCTCGAGAGCGCGCGCAACACCAATGGCACAGACCATGGCGCCTCCGCCGCCGGTTGCGACGAGCCCTACTCTCTTGCCTGCCAAGACCGGAACGTCCAGCGGCGCGAAGGGGGGGAAGATGTCGCCGTCTACCTTGGGTGGGCCTTCGGGTGAGATCAGGAGCCGGGCGGCTCGCAGGAACGAGCGGTCGGCGTCGAGGTCCATGACGTTGGCCACGCGATGGAAAAGGTGCTTCACGGGGAGTGGCGCGAGAAGGCGTGCGAGCATGAGGATAACGTAGGGTCGGCGGTTGGTAGATGTCTATACGTAATTCTTTCGCCGCGGTACACGGTGGAGGAGTTGAAGGGGCCTGCTAATACGGGAATGAAGTGACGAGGCCGCAATGTTGATTCTCAGAGGTTTGCTTGGCGGGGTGCTTCAGCTCCTCTTGTTTGGCTCACTTCTCTTGATTCCGGCGGGCACCTGGAACTGGCCGCGCGCCATTCAATTCCTGGTCGCCTACGGCATCGTCGTGTCGGGTGCGATTATCTGGCTCGCGACTGTCGCACCGTCGAGCCTCGAAGCGCGCCTCGAGCCCGCAATCAACAAGAAGCAACCCGTGGCCGACCGCATCGCCACCGGCATCATTGCCGTCGCGTTCGCGGGCTGGTTCATCTTCATCCCCACCGATGTCTTTCGCTTGAGGCTTCTGCCACCGCCTTCGCTCGGGGTGTCGGCGTTTGGCGCTGCAGTGTCCTTGGCGGGTTACGCAATCATCCTCACCGCCCTCTACCAGAACGCCTTCGCGACCCCTGTCGTCCGAGACCAATCCGAACGCGGCCACACCCTTGTCGACACCGGACTCTACGCCCGCGTCCGCCACCCCTTCTACACCGGCCTCCTCCTTTGGCTAGCGGGCCTGGCCCTCTGGCTCGAAAGCTACGCCGCACTCATCGCGCTTCCCGTCGTCCTCGCCAGCCTGCTTGTCAGGATCCGAGTTGAAGAGAGAACCCTCCGCGACACCTTGCCCGGCTACGCCGAGTACATGGGTCGGGTGCGCTATCGGCTTGTCCCGGGCGTTTGGTAGGCCCGGTGGGGCACCGGTTCGTGCTAAAGCGCACGCTTAGGGCTTCTCATGCAACCGATTATCTCCGTCGCCAAGCTTAGCAAGACTTACGATTCGGGGTTTGTGGCCCTCAAGGACGTGGACCTTGAGATCCACCGCGGAGAGATCCTTGCGCTCTTGGGGCCGAACGGGGCGGGGAAGACAACGCTCATCAGTATCATCTGCGGGATCGTCAATCCAACGTCGGGCGCAGTGCGGGTCGACGGGCATGATGTGGTGTCGGGGTATCGCGCGGCTCGGTCGAAGATCGGGCTGGTGCCGCAGGAGATTTCGACGGACGCGTTTGAGAGTGTCTGGGCGACCGTGAACTTCAGCCGAGGGCTCTTTGGCAAGGCCCCTAGCCCGGCGCACATCGAGAAGTTGCTGCGTCAGCTTTCGCTTTGGGACAAAAAGGACTCGAAGATCATGGACTTGTCGGGCGGGATGAAGCGACGGGTCATGATTGCCAAGGCCTTATCGCATGAGCCAGTGATTCTCTTTCTCGATGAGCCGACGGCCGGGGTTGACGTCGAGCTGCGCCGCGACATGTGGGAGATGGTTCGGGGGCTTCGAGAAAGCGGCGTGACCATCATCCTGACGACGCACTACATCGAGGAAGCGGAGGAGATGGCGGATCGGATTGGGGTGATCAGCAAGGGGGAAATCATCCTGGTCGAGGACAAGGACAGGCTCATGCACAAACTCGGCAAGAAGCAACTGACGCTGCACTTGCAGAGCCCGCTCGCGGGCATCCCAGAGGACCTTCGTGCGCACCCCATCGAGCTTTCGGAGGATGGGAACGAACTGGTTTACACCTTCGATGCGCAGGGCGAGCACACGGGAATCGCCGGCCTCTTGCGGAAGCTCAACGAGCACGGGGTTCACTTCAAGGACATCCAGTCGAGCCAGAGCTCACTCGAGGAGATTTTCGTCAACCTCGTAAACGAGGAGCGATGAACTTCTATTCGATTCGGGCGATCTATCTGTTTGAGCTGGCGCGCACTCGGCGCACGCTGATGCAGAGCGTCATCGCGCCGGTGTTGTCGACTTCGCTTTACTTCGTGGTGTTCGGGTCGGCGATTGGTTCGCGCATGGTCGAGATTGACGGGGTCAGCTATGGCGCGTTCATCGTTCCCGGCTTGACGATGCTGTCGCTGCTGAACCAGAGCATCTCGAACGCTTCGTTCGGCATCTACATGCCGAAGTTCTCGGGGACGATTTACGAGTTGCTGTCAGCACCGATCTCGTATGTAGAGATTCTGATCGGCTACGTGGGTGCGGCGGCGAGCAAGTCGATTTCGCTGGGTTTACTCA
Organism: uncultured bacterium; assembly: GCA_937998345.1. Classification (GTDB taxonomy): domain Bacteria; phylum Myxococcota_A; class Polyangia; order Polyangiales; family Houyiibacteriaceae; genus SG8-38. Next base: position 4,197 of record CALLDH010000205.1, read on the forward strand.
TTTTGGTGACGGCCCGGTTCTTTGTGGATTACGAGATTGCGCATCCGTTCTTGATGGTCGGATTCCTTGCGCTCACCGCCGTCACATTCAGCCTCTTTGGCTTCATCCTCGGCATCTGGGCGGACGGTTTCGAGAAGCTGCAGATCGTTCCAATGATGATTGTCACCCCGCTCACCTTCCTTGGCGGGAGCTTCTACTCCATCGACATGCTCCCGCCGTTTTGGCAGAAGGTGACTTTGCTCAATCCGGTGGTCTATCTCATCAGTGCGTTCCGATGGAGCTTCTACGAGATCGCCGATGTGAGCGTGACCTTGAGCGCGGGGATGATTCTTCTCTTCCTGCTTGCGTGCCTGGTGGCGGTGCGATGGATGTTCAAAACGGGGTATCGGCTTCGGGCCTGAGGTGCAGCCGTAGGGCGGAGACGCGGGCGCACTCGCTGCGCCCACCTCATCGGGGACGCAAATCGTGCGGTCGTGGGCTTGAGAAACCCCGGGAATCGCGCGCCTTCTAGGTGGCACGTCTGATGCAGCTACGACCTTTGACTTAATGGCGCTCCGATAGAGAGCGCGCGGTTTTTCGGCCGCAGGGCTACCGAACCGGGGAGGTAGAAGATGGAGTCTTGGCTTATGAGACGTTTCGTCGTTCTCCTGCTGGGTTTGTTGCTCGTGAGCGCTTGCCACGTGGAGGCGTTGGGGTTTTCCTCGTGGGAGTTCTTTGACGAGTCGCAGAGAATTCGAACTGGCGAGGACGTGGAGGAGGCCCGCGACGAGATGATTGAGCTCGTGTTTGGCGCAGAGCTGCCTACGCGCTTTCCCGACGAAATCGAGCCGATTCGTGATGCGGCGTTCCCCGGACATGAGATTGAGCGGATCAGCGTGGCCACCGATGAGCTCGTTTCCATTGCGTACCTGATCCACCCCGATGCATGGAACGGAGTTCTCGCCATCTATCATCAAGGTCACCTTGGAGACTTCCGTGAGCTTGGGAGAGATGCCATCACGGCGTTCCTCGAAGAAGGTTTTCAAGTGCTTGCTTTCTCGATGCCGATGAGAGGTTTGAACACGCATCCGTTTGAGACGGAGGAACACATCGAGCTTCAGGTGACGGAGCGGCCGCTCCAGTATTTTGCCGACCCCGTCGTCGTCGCTCTCAACTGGGCAGACGACTCGTTTACATACCGGCGTCGCTTCATGGCGGGGATTTCAGGTGGCGGATGGACGACGGTTCTCGTCTCGGGCATCGACGAGCGCATCGACGCGAGTTACCCGGTCGCGGGGACCTGGCCCCACTACTTGCGTGACCGGTTTGGCTACTACGGCGACTACGAGGAACGAATCACTCCGAACTATCTAGAGCTGTACCTCATGGCGACGTACCCGGATAGAGAGCAGGTCCAGGTGTTCAACGAGCTAGACGCCTGCTGCTTCGGAGGGCTCTATTCATACGATTACCTCGCGTACACCTCGTTCCGCGCGAACGCCTGGGGCGGGCGCTTCGAGATCTTCATGGACCACGGTCAGGTGGAACATGAGATTTCGGAGACTGTCGTTCGAGAGATCTTGAAGCGGGAGCGCGTCGATCCTGCCGACCCCAGCTGAACCCGTGCCTCGCGCGTGGACGCCTGCGGCTAGAATACGAACACAGAGCGCGAAGGGTCCCAGCGGACTGCGCTCGATTTCTCGTAGGCGATGCGGTTTTCGAGATTTCGAATTTTGCCTTTTCGCACACCGAACATAGTCCCCGAGATGATGATGCCGACGACGCCCGCGGCGAGAAAGGGAACGCCGACGCCGAGCAAGGCCTTGCCGGTGCTGCTGCAACGGATGTCGTCGAAGCTCGATGAGGATGCGACCCGGACACACTCGTTGACGAACGCTGGCGTGACGAGCGCGACGCCTACCGCGGCCGCTGCAGAGGTGCTGAACAAGGCGATGCGGGAGCGTTTTGCAAGGAACTCGAGCTCGTTCCGACGGTACTCATCGTAGCTGAGCCTTGCCGGTGGTTCCGCGGGGCTCGCCGAGCCTCCGCTGGCGTCCTCCTGAGCGATGGCGCCACCGAGCGGTGCGAGTGACGCACACAAGAGAATCAAAATGCCTGTCGTCGAGCGGCGCATCTGTTCTTGTCCTACGGCAGTATCGCGCACGGCGTCAATACTCGATGCGGACAGCGCGCGGCCGACCTGCACACCTGCCGGGGCGGGCGGGCTAGGTCGTCGGCATATCGCGAGCGAATGACTTCGAGAAGACGCTTGCGGAGGGCAACATGGTGTACCGCATCGTGCCTTAGACGCATGCGGGCGGCCGCTACTTCGTCTTGGGCTGCGGGCCGGAGCTGACGTGCGGGAGGTTGTGGGTCTTCGGGCGCTTCTTTCGGTCGTCGCCGAGGGCCGAGATGACGCCGTCGCAGCCCGTGACGGCCGCTTTTAATTTTACCTCATCGTCGAGCTGCGTGTCGACCACGGTGGTCGTCGGCGCCACTTCTTTGAACTTGTGGGGTGAGCGGGTGACCACGACCGCTTCGATACCGAGCTCCTCAGCGCGGGCGAGGATGCCCTCCCCGTAGGCTCCGCTGGCGCCGATGATGGCGACCTTGCCGGGCTTCGCGATGTCGATGCTCATGCGTACCGGTCCCATTGCTGGAGATCTACGCCTTTGAACACGAGCCAAAGGCCGAAGACGAGCTCGAACGAGCCGCCCACTCCGTAGAGAACATGTTGGAGCATCAAGGGGTGTTCGGGAGAGAGGATGCTGAGCGTGCCGAGGAAGAGCATGGAGAGGTAAGTGAAGATGCCCCAGGCTGCGAGCGCTCTAGGGATGAGCTTCGACGTGAAGAGCAGGTAACTGAAAACGGTGGCTCCGACGCCGATGAGTATCAGCACGATGTCTAGGCCGGCAGTGCGCACATCGATGAACCGCCCGGCTAGAGCCTGCAGCTGTTCGGGGGCAAGGGCGCTCGAAGGAGTCTGGCCCCCTAGGACCGATATGACGGCGAAGCTGATGAGCACTGTCGCTGCGCCCAGAATCGCCTCAGCGGACCGGAACAGCAGCGCGAGCAAGGCGAGCTGCTTGTGGACCGTTCCGAGGATCACATAGAGCGCCCAGGACGCGACGACGACACTGACATAGATAATGAGGACAAGGACGATGCCGACGCGAAACAGCGATTCGTGTGCGATGATGTTGGCGGCGGTTGCCACGTCGTTTCCCGAGATGATGAGCTTGGACTCTATGAGAGCTCCGTAGAGCACCCCGGAGACTGCGATGACGAGATAGGCGACGCCCGCGACTCTTGCGTAAACGACGGGTGATGGCTCATCGGTGCGGTTTGTCATCTCAGGAGCAACGGGGCCACGATATCACACAGCGGGCACGCGCCTGAGCCTCGGACATGGCGACAATTGACGATTTATTGGCGGGCTCTTCGGTGTTGGGAAGGCCGAAACGCGGTCATCTTCGGGGACAGATTTTGAAGCTCTGCGCTCTGGAGGTTTTTTGATGTCGCTTTTTAACCCTGTGTTTTCCAACGAGAACGTTCGCTACCGCGATGGCAAGCGCTACGCCTGGTTCGTTTCTCTCCTCGTGCCGGCGGTGCTCGGTTGCGGCCCGCTCTTTTACGCGCTGACGGGCTCGGTGGCGTCGCTCTGGATTCCGGCGGCGGTGGTCTACGGCGTCGTCCCGCTGCTCGATGTGCTTCTTGGGGAAGACCGCAACAACCCTCCGGAGGAAGTGGTGCCGCTTCTCGAGGCGGATGCGTACTACCGATGGGCAACCTATGCGCTGGTGCCCGTGCTGTGGCTCGCGTTTGTGGCGAACGCGTACTTCGTGGGGACGCAGGCACTTCCGTGGTTTGGTGTCCTCGCGATGGCGCTCAACACGGGGATCCTCTGCGGGTTTGCCATCAACCTCGGTCATGAGCTCGGGCACAAAAAGTCGAAGCTCGAGCGGAACCTCGCCACCGCCGTGCTCTCGATGGGCGCGTACGGGCACTTCGCAATCGAGCACAACCGCGGCCACCACCGACATGTCGCGACCCCTGAGGACTGCGCGTCGTCGCGCATGGGCGAGACGCTCTACCGCTTTGCGCTACGTGAGCTTCCGGGTGGGTTTCGCCGGGCCTGGCAGCTCGAAGCGGGGCGGCTCGAACGGCACGAGAAGCGCGTCTGGTCGTTCGAGAACGAGATCGTTCGCGCCGGGCTCATCACGGCGGGGGTTTCGGTGGCGCTCGTCGTCGCGTTCGGGCCCATCATGATTGCCTACCTGCTCGCGACCTACTTCATTGGCGCGTTTCACCTGACTTTGGCGAACTACATCGAGCACTACGGACTGCTCCGGCAGAAGCGTTCGAACGGATTGTATGAGCGCTGTCAGCCGCATCACTCGTGGAACAGCAACCATACCTGTTCGAACTGGGCGCTCTATCATCTACAGCGACACTCCGACCACCATGCGAACCCCGGTCGCAGGTATCAGTCGCTCCGGCATTTCGACGGGGTGCCGACCTTGCCGAATGGGTATTTTGGGATGTTCCTTGTCGCCTTGGTGCCGGCGCTCTGGTTCCGGGTGATGGACCCGCTCCTGCTGGCGCATGTGGAACGGGACCCGCAGCGGATCAATTTCGACCCGAAGCGACATGCAGCGCTCTGCGCGCGATACGAGATCGAGGAGCTGGTCCCAGTTGAGGGAACCGCAGTCGCAACTCGCGTGGCTGCCTGAGTCGGCCGGGAAGGCGCGCTCGCAAGCTCGTTGCTTCGTACGAGCGACCGCCATATCTTCGTGGACTACGAGGATGGGCGGTCGAGACAAACGAGGGCGTGGTCCGGACGGCGAGAAGGCGCTCGATGCGGCGCATCTTCGACCGAGCATCCACCCGACCTACGCGAGGCTGCTCGTTGCGGAGTTGAAGCGACGCGGGTTTGCCGACGCGGACATCGTCGAAGGGACGCGGCTGGACTGGGCGCAGCTTCTCGAAGAAGACCGGTTACTGAGCTTCGAGCAGTTTCGCCGACTGGTCCTTCGGGGCGTGGAGCTGACCGGCGCATCTTGGCTTGGACTCGATGTCGGACGCTCGACGCAGATTTCATCTCACGGCGCGCTCGGGTACGCGATGGTGGCCAGTGCGGATGTCGGGCAGGCGCTCAACCTAGCGGAGCGATACTCCTCGCTTCGGCTTCAGATCACGCGATTCTCAGTCGAGCGGGGGAATGGCCGTGTGCAGCTGCGTATCGAAGACACGCTCGCTTGGGGGGATATCGATGAGTACATTCACTCGCACATCATTGGCGCGATTTGCCTGCTGCTCGAGACTGTGAGTGGGATGCCGCTGCCCGACACGCGCGTGGCGTTCACCTACCCTGCGCCGGCGTGGGCAGACGAGTATGCGACACGTCTTCGGGGGGTGACGCTCGAGTTCGGTGCCTCCGCGAGCATGATTGACATCCCAGAATCGTTTGCATCGACCCCGTGCATCACGGCAGATGCGAGCGCGTGCCGGCAGGCGGTACGCCTCTGCGAAAGGGCCGAGGCACGCCACCAAAGCGATGGCGAAGCGGCGCAGAAGGTGCTCGACCGGCTGCTCGACGGGCAAGGCCACTACCCGAGCCTGAGTGAGATGGCGAAAGAGCTCTACATGTCGGACCGGACCCTGAACCGAAAGCTCAAGGCGCAGGGGACGTCCTATCAGATGCTCCTCGATGATGTGCGCCAGGAGCTTGCCGTCTGGTATCTCCGCCAAACCCAGATGTCGGTAGAGGCGATTGCGGAACGGCTCGGGTACCGGGACACGTCCAACTTCAGCCGAACTTGTAAGCGTTGGTTTGGGGTGACGCCGCTGGCGATTCGAGGCGGGTGAGGTTGCCGATCTCGTGAGGAACGTCGGAGATCTGCAGCAACGTTGGCAGCGGGCAACTGCGCTTGTTAGCCTGACGGGGGGTTATTCTCCAGGAGGGGTTATGGGAGACGAAAAGACGTCCGCGGTGGCGAAGATGGAGCTGGCAGGATCATCATTGCGCGCGTCGATTGAGGACGGCCGTATTGGGACACGGGAGATGTTTGCGGGGCTACGGGCCGAAGAGCGCAACGCGCTTGCGGCCGACGTTTGGGACGCTGGTCTTCGTGCGATCTCCAACCAGGCGAAAGAACCACGGAAGCCGACCCGCTTGAGCACGATTCCGCCGTCGAGTTGGTGACGAGGCTGCGGGCGGCGGTGTGCTACCGAGAAAGAATCTCGTAGAGCATCACGAACGCTGCGCCCACGGCGACGGCGAGTAGCCCGAAGCCGATGATGGACCTCGCTGAGCGGGGTTTGGGTTTGCCGGCCAGGTCGAGGAGGAGGAGCGCGCTGGCCAAGCTGAGCGCCATGATGGCGGTGGCGGTCACGGAGCCGGCCGACAGCGAGCCGAACCCTCCTACGAGAAGAAAGATGACGCCGAGCCACATAACGGCTTGGCGGAATCGGTTCGGCGCTGACACAGCGGGGAGACTACCGAAGGTGGTTTCGTCTCGGCAAGCCAGAAACCACGCGCTGCCGTATCACCTACGCGCGGCCGGCGGACACTTCCTGAAGAAAGCGATACAGCTCGACCATCACTGCGGTGTCGTGCTGGCAGTATGCGGCCAGTTGCCCTCGAAGCCCGGCCCGCTGCTCGGCCGGCAATTCCTCAGGCCGGCAAAGCACCTTCTCCAAGAGCGACGAGGCGACCTGCCCGTCTGACACTTCGAGGTCGTCGTACGCCATCGCGGGAAGCAAGGCCGGAACCACGTTCTTGATGCTGAAGCTTCCGCGGAACTCTGGATGGTAGAGATAATTCCGAACGACGGGGAGCAGGTCTTCGACCTTGCCACGCGCGTCGAGCAAGGCCGCCGCCTGCTCGGGGGAAGCTTCCGCAAGAATGCCCAGGCACTCCTTCTCAAACGGCGCGTTCCAAGCAAGCACCGTCGCCGCGCCATCCAATGCTGCCACGAGCGCCTCGGCGACACCGGGGCGAGGATCGCCCTCCCCATCTGCGAGATACGCACGACGGGAAATTTCGCCGTCCTCACTGAGCGTGTGCACGCTGAACTGAACGGGGACCTTGCCGAAGGGGCTGCAGCCATCCCACTGGGGCAAGGCGGGAGCGATGGTTTCGAAATCGAGCATCGCGATGGGGTAGCGGTACGCGGCGAGAGCGGTGTGGAGGCCGGGCTCGACGACCATCTCGTTGCGGAGGACGGCTGCCCGATGGCGCGTTTGAATCCCGTTGAGCGGGAAGTCGCTTGGGATTTGGCCGACGGTTTCGATGCCTTCATCGTGGAGCTCGCCGAGTTGCCTCGCGCCGATGCGATGCAGGTCCTCGATGGGGTGTTCGGGCAGAGGGGCGTTGCAGCGAGCGAGGAAGGGGCAGTCGTAGGGCGATGTGCAGTGGGGCCCGGGTGCCACATCCGGGAGCGGACCTTCGAGCATCCGCAACTGTGTGTGGGCTTCGTCGGCAATTCCGGCGCGGAGCTCGGCCACGGCTTCGGTGATGTCAGCCCTGATGAACAGAGGACCCTGGTCGGGGTGCCGGTGCGCGCGGTTGAGGTGCATGAGCTCGACGCGGCTGACCGGGAGGCCGGCTCGTTCGACGACGTGGGCCTGCACGGCGGCGTCGGGGATGTGCTGGGGCTTGACCTTGGTGGTGGCCTTGACCTCGGTGACCACCCAGCCGTCGCCTTCTTTCGAGAGGGCGTCTACCGCGACGAAGATCCGGTCTTCGAGGAAGGAAGCTTCGAGGATGCCGGGGGCGCCTTCAGCGATGGCATTGCGGGTAGCGTCGACGGCGGCTTGAAGGTCGCGGTAGTCGAGGTCGATGAGGGTGGCGTTTGGGAATTCCTGCCGGGCGCGTTCGCCGACGCGGTTGCCCATGTCGAAGATGGCTTCCAGGCCGGCGTCGGGACGGAGCTCCGGGGCGCGCGGCTCGTGGACTTTCCACCAGAGTTGGCGCGGGCACTGGAGGCCAGCGGTGAAGCGGGATTTGGATAGGCGTTTGGGTCTTGCGGCCATGTGTGGCGGGACTCTACCGCAATCTGGCGGACACCGACGGATTGCGACCGAGCCGCCATGCGAGCGCGGCTAAGCAGTCGGAATCACTTCGGCGATGCTTGGCACGCCGCGTGCTCCATCCGACGGCATGTGCACACCAATGCCCGCATTCAACGCCCGTCGTCGACAGGGCTGCATATATGCTGTACCGTGGTGATGCCCATTTCGGGCAAAGAAGTTGTTCGTCGGCTCAGGGCACTCGGCTGGGAAGTCGTCGGGCAACGCGGCTCACACGTCAAGATGCGAAGAGGAGAGCGGCGCACCACGGTCCCGGTCCACGGAAACAAATCACTCAAACTAGGTCTGCTTCGCGCGATCGAGAGGCAGGCGGGCGAGAAGATCCGGTGATTCAATACCAAGCCAAACTACACAAAGAGGGTTCGGGCTACTGGCTGGAGTTCCCCGACCTGCCGGGCTGTTTCACGCAAGGCAAATCACGGGCTGAAGCACTCGAGAACGCCCGGGAGGCGCTGTCGCTGTGGCTCGAAGAAGCGCGCGACCCACACTGGGACATCCCGGTCCCTAAGGCGCGGCGGGGCAGGCAGTATGTATGGGTTGCGCCTTACGAGGACGTCTCGATCCCCTTGATGATCCGGCAAGCGCGCCAGCGTAAGGGGCTCTCGCAGCGCGAGCTTGCAAAGAAGCTCGGGATGAGCGTGCAGCAACTTCAAAAGCTCGAGTGCCCAGGGAAGTCGAATCCCACAGTACGAACTCTTGCGGCGGTCTCAGAGGCGCTCGCCGAGCAACTCCGAATCGAGCTGGTGGCCTAGGCGCTGCCTCAGGAGCGTGAGAAAGATGGCGGCAGACATTCCCGACGCGCCGAAGATCATGCACATGACCATGACCTGATACCGAACCGCGATTAAGGGGGACACGCCTGAGAGGATCTGGCCGGTCATGAGGCCGGGGAGTGAGACCAGGCCGACGGCGAACAGGGTGTTGACGATGGGGATGAGGCCTGCCTGCATCGCGATCCGTCTTGCGTCCACGTACGAAACGCCGCGCCTGAGCTCGGCGAGCATGCGTTCTGCGGCGAGGCTGACGGAGTTCATCGAGGCGGCGAAGATCATGCCGGCCAACGGCACCATGAAGCTTGGCTGGTACCAGGGGTCGAGCGTGAGGACCGCCTGGGTGACCAAGGCGACGGTGAGGCCGCCGCCGATGAGGATCGACACGAATGCGTAACCGTAAAGCGCGCCTCGCCATTGTGGGATCGTTCGAAGCGCGATCCAGCTCGCGGCGATGACCATGACCATTATGACGGCAAGGACGATCCAGGAAACATCGGCTTCGAAGATGTAGACCAGCAGGTATCCGATGAGGAGGAGCTGGACGACCATGCGTGCCAATGCAGCGAGACTGTGTCCGGCCCCGGCGGACCAACTCCAGAGGATGAACACCACGAACATCGCGGGGATTCCAGTCAAGGCAAGGTTGAGAATCGGGATAGTTTGCACGCCTAGCCTCCGTTCTGCTCTACCAAGTAGTCGACGATGAGAGGTGCGTGATCCGAGAAGCATGGCTCGCGGATGATTGACGCGGCCGAGATCCGGGGGCGAAGTCCTGGCGTGACGACCTGGTAGTCTAGCCGCCAGCCGACGTTGCGTTCACGGGTCGTGGGATGGCGAGTCGACCACCAGGTGTACTGGCCCGGATCCTTGTTGACTTGTCGGAAGGCGTCGACGAACTCGAGGGGGCCGAAGACCTGGTCGAGCCATGCGCGCTCCTCGGGAAGGAAGCCGGAGTTCTTTCGGTTCGACTTGTAGTTCGTGAGGTCGATTTCCTTGTGCGCGATGTTCCAGTCGCCACAGATGATGTAGTCGCGACCGGTTGCGGCAAGGCCGGCGAGGTGAGCCGAGAACTCCTCGATGAAACGAAACTTCGCGGCGAGGCGTACTTTGCTGCTGGTGCCGGCGGGTACGTACAGCGACACGATGCTCAGGTTGCCCAGGCGCGCTTCAATGTAGCGGCCCTCCGGGTCAAACTCGGGGGAGCCGAAGCCGTGGATCACTTCGTCGGGCTCCTCACGCGTGAAGACTGCGACCCCGCTATGCCCTTTGCGCTCCCCCGGCTCGTAGAAACAGTGATACCCGGCCGGTGCGCTCTCGGCGTCGGAGAGTTGTTCCGGTCGCACCTTGATCTCCTGCAGGCAAACGAAGTCTGCGTCCTGGCCCGGGAGCCAATCGTAGAAACCCTTGCGCACAGCAGCGCGGAGTCCGTTGGCGTTCAGGCTGAGCACGCGCATCGAAACGACCGAACGCTAGCACGGTGGCCGGCGCCGGCAGGCATCGGAGATCCGGCGCTCAGATCGCCACTTCCCGTGTCCTTCCATGCCGGTTATACTTTTTGGTATCAAGATCGCTCGCGGCGCATCAAGGCGATTCTTTCGGGCATCGACGTGGTGCTGGGGCGCTGAGGCTGATGTCGAACAGGTTCCGATATGCTTGGGTTCTGCTTCTCGTGGCCGGGGCGTCGAGCGGCTGTCGCGGCGAAGCGCAGCCAGCCACGGCGTTGAACGCTCCGCCGGTAACCCGCACACCGATTCATCCAAGCAAGGCTCAACTCGTCACCGTTGTCACCGGTGATTGGGATCGCTTTCAGGCGACGCTGCGGCGCTATGAGCGCATGCCGGGGCAAGCCTGGAAGCCGGTGGGCGATCCAACCGACGTCGTGCTGGGGCGCGAAGGGTATGGCTGGGGTCGGGGGATCCACGGCGGCGGGGCGCCGGCGAACCGGCCTGGTCCGGTCAAGAGGGAAGGCGACGGCCGCTCGCCGGCGGGCGTTTTCGACATTGGCATGGCCTACGGCTACGAGCCGGCGCGCGAGGGACTTTCTCTAGCCTACGCTCAAGCGACCCCCGAGCTCCGCTGTGTCGACGACCCGAAGTCACGTCATTACAATCGGATCGTGTCCACCGCGAACACCGCGGTCGATTGGCAGAGCGCCGAGTACATGCGCCGCCAAGACGAGCTCTACGCCATCGCAATTGTCGTCGAACACAACACCCAGCAAACGGAGCCTGGCGCAGGGAGCTGCATCTTCATCCACGTCTGGAGGGGCCCGGACAGCGGCATGACCGGATGCACCGCGATGCCGATGGACACCTTGGAAGCCTTCGCGAGTTGGCTGGAGCCCGGCCGCGCCGTCCTTGTCGCCCTCCCCCAAAGCGAATACGACGTGCTTCGGGATCCTTGGGAGCTTCCGTAGGCCGAGCTCTGCACCGGTGTTAGAGCCAGCCGACCTCTTCCTCGGTGAGGCCATCCTCTTTGAGGAGCCGGTAGTTGAATCGGTAGAGCTCGTCGCCATTCTTCCAGTCGGCGTTGGCCTCGTTGATGCGCTTCTGTGTTCGGTTGCTTCTTTCCTTGAGCGGTTTGCCTCGGCAGGGGTCGTCGATGCCTTGGATGACCCTGGCGCCCTCGAGCCAGGTCTTCAACAGCTTGTACGACTCCGTACCCCGCTGCACCGGCGTCACCTCCGACGCGCGTGTCGCAACCTTTTCGATCGAGAACAGCCGGATGAAGTAGGTGCGCCCCGCGACGAGGTCGAGGTCGATACGATGATTCTTGTAGGCCGCGACGTAGAGAGTGTGCCGGCCAGGGCTCATCGGGATGATCTCGGCTTCGCGGCCACCCACCTCCACCACGCATTGCTTGTCCGCGTCGAACACGATGTAGCTCATCGCCCTGTCGTCGGGGGCGTTCTGAATGAACACCACGAGCGCAACGTCTTTGGGCGCGACGAAGGCCGACTTCCCTTCAGCGGCAGCGGGGCGTGCAGCCGCGAGGGCCACGAGTGCAAGAGAAATCAGTAAAACTTGATGCGTGCTCTTCACTTCGTACTCCTACTCGATCCACTCAGTCACGGCGGGTCGCTTCGTAGACGTAGCGGGCCACGTCGTCGATCTGCTCAGGGGTGAGCGTCTGCCCGAACGGGGGCATGGCGCCGACGCCATTGGTGACCGCCGCCCTAACCTGCTGAAAGCTCCGGCCGAGGTCGTCGAGATTAGGGCCAACCTGCGCAATCGCCTCGGCATCACTGAGGGTGTGACAGGTGGAGCAAGGCGGCATGGCCTTCTCGCGAAAGAGCGTGCGCCCCCGCTGGCCGGCTTCGGATAGCACCACCGGCTTGCGGGGCCCGCGCGGCAGATCGCTCTTCTCGAGAGGTGGCGTCAGGCAGATCTCGTCGTCCGCATTGCAGACCTGCACCGTGACACCCATGTCGCGCCAGCTGTTGTTACCGTAGCCGCGCTCGTTTTCGTTGCGGAGCTCGGGCTGGACCTCACCCGCCACGTTGGTCGCGCGGCTGAAGAGCTTGACCGGGCCCGGCTCACGTTCGAGCTCTGTCTCGAAGACGCGCCAGGCGTATCGTCCCAGGTCGGGCCCGACCCAGTGGGTCTTCTGCCAGCGCTTGCCATCGGTCGACACCTCGACCTGGGCAACGGCCTTGGTGCCTCCGAAGGCAACCCCAGTGACACGAAACTTGCCGGCCACCACCGGTGTCTTGTCGGTCGGCAAGGTGACGAAGGACTTGACCGGCATCTCCCACATGCCGGGTTGGTTGGGTGCACCCTTTTCTCCGATGGGGCGCATGCGGTAACCGGTCTGCTGAATTTTTGCCGGGCCCTGCTCCGCCGTGAATGCCAGCTGCTTGACGAACTTGATCTGGTTGCAGCCGAAATAGCCGGGCACGATCAGGCGCAGCGGCCCGCCATGCGAGCGCGGGAGCGGTACGCCATTCATCTCCCAGGCCAGAAGGCAGTCGTCGAGCGCCTTCTCAATTGGAATGGAGCGCTCCACGACGACCTGGTTGCGATCCAGACCCTCCGGCAGAGGCTCACCACCCGTGGTGGTCATGTACCGCATGCCCTTGGCCACGCCGCCGAGGTGCTCGACCACGTCGCGCAATGGCACGCCGCTCCACATCACGCAGCCCGCCGCGCCCACGCCCCATGGCGAGCCGCTCGGGCCGTGCATGTAGTATTTCCGGCCGTTGCCCGAGCACTGGAGCACTGTGGCGAGGGTCGTCAGCCCGAGCTTCTTGAGTGCTGCGACGCGAATCTCGCCTGCCTGCTTCACGCCTTCGATGCGCGCCGTCCAGCCGTCACGGTCGGCGACGAACTCCGGCGGTGGGAGCGGAAGGTTCTGACGAACGAACAGCACGCTCGTGGCGGTGAGCACGCTGGTGCCAAGCTTCTCGCGCCGTGTTTCGAGTGTGAGCGGGTTGTCACCATGCTTGATGAAGTTGGCGATTTCTTTTCCATCCGGAAGCGCCGGAGCTTCAACCGGCACGGGTGGCTGAATCGGCGGCGACGTAGACGGCGGTGGTGGGGTGGCTTCGCGACAACCCCCAATGGCGGTCAGCAACGTGCCGCTGCCGAGGCCCAGGGTCCCGAGGACGAAGCTGCGGCGTCCTTCGTGTGCTGAGTGCTCTTCGTGCTTGGTGCTCATGATGGATTTCCTGCATGTGCCGGAGCCGGCCGCGTGCGTGCGAAGCACTTGGCCAACTCGTGCGCGGCCGGCTTGCCGCGCGGGGTGAAGCCCAGGTCGCGCGGGCCGCCGAAGCCAAACCAATTCCAAACGTAGAATCCCGAGACGCTCGGGGCCTCCGCGAACGCGTCACAGAAGCCGCGGTAGAGGTGCTGCTGCAAGCGCAGGTCCACCTCCGCCACAGAGGTGTCATCCCACGGGTGGCCCGCGGCGCCGCGCTGGCTGGCGTACCCGACCTCCGTGATGAGGACGGGCTTGCCGATGCGCCGCGCGAGAGCATCGATCTCCGCGCGAGGCGTTTGCCAAGCATGCGCCAGTGCATCGGCTGAAGGTGACTCGCCGTCCACCGCGAGCGGGAAGTACGCGGTCAGGCCCGCTTCGTCGAGGGCGTCCCAGAACCTGACCGCACGACTCCGGTCCCAGTTGGCCGAGTAGGTGAGCGTGCGTGAGAACTGTTCGCGCAGCTCGGAGATCAGGGCACGCCAACGCCCCTCGTAGCGCTCGAGGGAGCTGAGCTCGGAGCCGACCACGAATCGGTGCACCCCAGCGTCCTGCGCGATCCGAGCGAGCGGCAGGACGAAGCGCCGGTACGACTCGAACCAGGCATCGAGCCCGTCGGCCGGTGAAATGACCCCGCGCCAGTCGTTTGGCCCGCGCGTCTTCAACCGGACCACGGGCATCAGCGCCGCCCGCATGCCAGCACGCTTCACCTGGGACAGCGTGCGCGCCACCGTGGCCTCGCTTGGCGAGTGGCCCGCCCGCGGGCCGATCTCGGAGGCGAAGCGATCCGACTGGTAGGCGTTGACCACCACCAGCACATCGGTTGCACCGCGGGCACGGATCTCGTCGACCAACGGCCCGTAGTCCCAGTTGGAATCGGTCGCGAAGAGGCCGAGCGCGACGCCGCGCACGAAGGTTTCATCGTCGACCGGGGGTGTCGCATGCCAGGTACTTCGCGCAGCGCCGAGCGCGCCACCGAGCACCACCGCGGAGACCAGGGTCACGAGCACCCCTGCCCGCACTACGGCTCCACCGGCAGGTCGAGGCGGCTGTACTCCGCCCAGGAACCGTCATAGTTGAGTATCTCATCGTCGCTGAAGCCGAGCTGCACGAGCGCGAAGTAGACCGCAGACGAACGCGTGCCCGACTGGCAGTACGTCACGACGGGCGTCTCGTCCGCCACGCCGCGACTTGCAAAGAGCTCGCGCAGTGCGGCGGGCTGCCTCAGCCGGTGATCCGCATCCGAGTCGCGCAGCACGTCCACCCAGTCGAGGTGCACAGCGCCGGGGATGCGGCCAGCGCGCGCCGCCTTACGGTGCTGTTCGCTACCGTCGAACTCGATCGCGCTGCGCGTGTCGAGCAGCTGCGCGCCGGGGTGCTGCGAGATGAAGGCTGAAACTTCCGGCCAGCGCTGGATGGGAGGCGATGCTGGCGCGCCCAGGCCGACATCGCCCGCGGCGACCTCCAAGCCATCGCCGCCAGCCACATGATGACCCCCCGCCTTCCAGCCTTGGAGCCCGCCATCGAGGACGCGCGTGTCGAAGTTGGCCACCAAGCGCAGTGTCCACCACAGCCGATACGGTTCAGGCCCGCCGTCGCCGTAGAGCACCACCGTGCTCCCCTTCTGAACGCCACGGCCACGCAAGAGTTGCTCGAGCTCGGCCGGTGTTCGCGAAAGGCCGGGGACCTGATCGC
Source organism: uncultured bacterium (assembly GCA_937998345.1). GTDB lineage: Bacteria > Myxococcota_A > Polyangia > Polyangiales > Houyiibacteriaceae > SG8-38. Next base: position 19,433 of record CALLDH010000205.1, read on the forward strand.
CGCTCGAATAGTCCCCGCGCTCGAGCCGGCGCGCACCCGGGATGTGCCCGAGTTCGAAGCGGTCCGCAGGGCGCACGTCGAGCACAACCAAGGAAGGTGCGCCGAGCGCCTTGGCAAGCTCCGCCACGCTCACCATCGCTTCGGCGTGAGCGTAACCGTCGGCGCGGGCCTGCTCCCCGAAGCGACGGATCGCCTGCTCGGCCTCCACCGGGCTTGACGAGTACGCGTCCGACGGCGGAAAGACTCCGGTCGGCTGCGAGGCGGCAGCATTCTCGCCGAGCATTGGCGTCTCAGGGTGCGCACCGCGAGGCTCGTGTAGATACCAGGCGCCAGCCATCACCAGCGCGCCGATCACAGACCAGGCGACCTTGCTGTGCAGGCCGGGCCACAGACGCTCCAGCGGCCAAATCTCCTGACTGAAGAAGTTGTCGGGAAAGGTCTCGACGCCTGCAAAGCCGAGGTGCGGGGGCGGATCGGCCGGCATCTTCGCCGTGCCGAAGATCCAGTCCCAGCTGCTGAAGATGATGCCGAAGTTCACCGTGGTCTTGGCATCCCCCTCGTAGTCGTGGTGCCAGATGTGCATGCGCGGACTGTTGAGGATGTAGCGCCAGGGCCCGTGGCCGAGGTTGAGGTTGGCGTGGTTGAGGTGGCCGATCAGCGTGCCGAAAATGGCGTGGAACATCAGGGCCTCCCAGCGGAAGCCGAAGAAGACCAAGGGCAGGTAGAGCACTGACTTGTAGACGATCACCTCCAGCCATGAGAAGCGGAAGGACACGATCCAGTCCATCTCCTCGTCTTTCACGCTGTGGTGTGCCTTGTGGAACTCCCAGAACAGCGGGATGCGGTGCAGTAGGTTGTGCACGCACCATTGCATGAAGTCGACGACCACGAGGGCGACGATAATTTGCGCCCACAACGGCCAGTCCGCGGCCGCGTTGCGGTAAACGGCGTCGGTTAGCCCCTCGGCGCCGAGCCAGCGGTCGACGTAGGGCAGGACCCACGTGCCCGCGAGCCCCGCGAGCAGAACACCGAGGAAGTGGCCGTTGAACACGAGGTGAATCAGGTCCGACCACAGCTTGGGCCGCAGCTGCTTTTGCTCAGGCCGCCAAGGGAAAAACCGCTCGAGTAGGATCATCAAGCCCGACATCGCGGCCAGGCTGATTGGGTACAGATACGCCGTCATCGCGGCTATGAATAGCACGTCTTTAGGGGCTGTTCTGCGCAAGGTTTCGCACCTCGGTAATCAGCTCCCAGGTGACGGTGTTGCGCTGCGCGGCGGTCCAGTAATTTTTCAGTGGGTCGACATCCATGATGGGGCTGGCGTGGTCTCCAAGGGGGAGCTCGGCGTGGACGGCGCCCGACAGGACGGTGCTCCCCTTGGGCACGAGCCCGTCGTTCGGAAGATCCAAGACGCCGCTCAAATAACCGTTGGTGAGGTCCATGAGGCCGATGGTCGCAAGCGCCGCGGACAGCGCAGCGGCTACTCGTTGACGAACGAGGTCGATGGCCGAGCTAGTCGATGCACTGACGACGCGGGGAATGTCCCCCGGGGTGTCCCGATAGTTGGCGATGACGATCTGCGTGATTTGCGACGCCAACCCGGAGTTGAAGACGCCGCTCGCGAATGTGGTAGCGAAGCCGCCGACGGTCCCACTGGCTTCATAGGTCGAGTACGCCGAAATGACCGGGATACGCCCGGTGAGTTTTTCGATGCGGTCCTTGCGGGCACGCATGTACGCGGCGCGGGTCACGGTCTTCAAGTCCTCGACCGACTGGCCGTTCCCTCCGACAGCGCCGAGGAGCAAATCGTTGAGCTCAGAGCGAGCCGAGTCGGCGAGTGGAGACCCGTGGAAAGGCGCCTGGAGCGCGACCCAGCCCAGCACCTTCCTTCCCCAGAGATCGGGCGCGTCGAGAAGGGCATCTAGCGTGTCGAGGCCGCCCTTGCTGTGCGACACGATCACGATCTTCTTGTCGGTGCTTCGAAGGAAGCCGAGGATCGCGGCAGCGTTGTGCTTGACGCTTTCGGACGTGTCGAACGCCTTGGATGCAGCCGACAGGTTTTGGTACGCGATGCCCTGGGCGTCGAAGTAACTCATCTGTGTGTGGAAGGAGATGAACGTGCCGGGTTCGATCGGGAGGTCGACGTGCGGAAGGGCGTCTGCAATCGCATTCCCAATTGGAATGTCGATGCTCTTGTCGAAGGGCAAGTCGATGTGCACATTGAGCGCAAGTGCCGAGTTCTTGAGCTCGGCGTTGATCTCGTTTTCGAGGTTGCGACTGAGTTCGTCGTAGAACTCAGACATGAAACCGCCGACGAAGAGCACTTCCTGCTCTCTCGGTAGCGTGATCCGTGGGGTGTCGCGGCTGCCGCTCGCTTCTACACTCGGGGCCGCAGCGGTCCCACCGGAACCAGGGTTCGACGAATCACGGCACCCGAAGGACACGAGGCTCCCGAGAGCCACATATGCCCATAGCGGGAACCAACTTCGGTGGGGGATCGAGCGCGGCAACACCGTCACACGGGGCGATGTTGCCGGCCGAAGGGTCCCTTAGTCAACCGAGCTTACTTGCACTTCCCACCCTTCTTGGGGGTTGGGCCGTCGGAATCGCAGTCATGACCCTTGCCGGAGTCCGAGTCGCTGTCGCTGTCGCTGTCGCTGTCACTGTCACTGTCACTGTCTCTGTCGCTGTCAATGTCACTGTCGCTGTCGGAGGCACTGTCCTCGTCGTCGCAGTCGTCGTGGCACGGACACTCGTACCCTTCGCAGTGCTTGTTGCAAAGCCGCTGGACGACCCGTGCGATCTCGCCGCATCGCTCTTCGGAGTCGATCTTGGAGGTGCACGCTTCGTACAAGTGCGTGGCAACCGCCCCGCACGCATCTTCACAGGTCGGCGGCTCCTCGCAGTTCTCCTCCTTGCAGATAGCCGATGCTTGCCGCGCTGCCATGTTGCAATCGTCTACGTTGCCACCGTCTGCGACACACGCATCGCGCATCTCCGTGGCAGCGCTATCGCACTGTTCTTCGCATGTGGGCGGCTCCGGATCGATGCAGGTGTCCGCAAGACACGCGGCATATGCTTCCCGAGCAAGCACTACGCAGCCGGCTTCGTCTTCATCTGGCTCGAGACCGTCGAGGCACTCCTCGAGCACCGCGTTGGCCGCGAGCTCACAGCGACCCTCACAGGCCGGTGGCTCCGGATCCTTGCAGTTCTCCGCGATGCAAGTCTCTAGTGCTTCCCTCGCGAGCGCAGCACATCGCTTGTCCACGCCACCGTTGCCTCCGGCTCCGTCTTCACCTCCAGCTCCGTGTCCGACTTTAGGTGTGGGGCCGGCAGAACCACCGGCGCCGTCCGCGACGCATCGATCGTAGACTTCCTGGGCGAGGCTCTCGCACTCCTCTCTACAGGTTGGCTCCTCTGGCGGCGGGCACTTCCCGGCGCACTCGAAGAAGCTGTGGATCGCGCGCGCGAAGCACTCCTCCCGACCGATACCCGCGTCCCCTTCCGTGCACGCGTCGAACTCGGCTAACGCCGCCGCAACGCACGCGTCGCGGCACTCACCGGACGGAACGCCTTCCCGATCGGCGGCGCCGTCGAGAAGTGTCGCAAGCTCGGCCCTCTCGCTCGAGTTGTCGCTAGCGCAACCCTGCAGAAGCAAAATGGAAGCTGCTAAAACAGTGAATATGGATGCTGTGAATTTCATGACTGCCGACCTAGCCTTCAACTGATGGTGCCTAAGGGAGACGCGAGCATACACGAACGCATGCGCCGCAGTCGTGCCTTTGTGCTAGGGGCAAAGCCGGGATCTTGCAATGTAAGCTGGCTCACAATGCGGCTACAGAAGTCGCCTAGACGAAGCGAGCTTTGAGGTCCCCGAGGAAAGCCCTGTAGAACGGGTCGCAGAACTCCTGCGCTGCCGAGTCGTCCTTCGACTCGAACTGCGTCACCCAGGACACGAAGGACGCGTTCTCATCGGTGACGGGACGAACGGAGACAGTGCCGTAGTAGAATTTCAAGTCCCGCGGCGAGACCGGCGACGGCCCATCGGTGATCTGGTATCGGAACTTATGATCGAGGTCGTTGATGGCGAGCAGGGTTTCGTGAAAGGCCCCATTCAGGATGCGCTTGGCCCCAACCTGGTCACTTCGCGCATCGCCAACGGGCTCCAGTGACTCGATGGCTTTCGTCCACGACATGTCGTGAAAATTGCGAAGGAGCTGCCAGACCTCATCGACCGGCGCATTGATGACCGTACTGTGGACACACTTTCCCATGGTTCACCTCTCTCGAATGAAGCGTATACGTGTCGCTGGCGGCGAAGTTAGCGGTGTCGAGTCCCTCAAACCCTTATGATCTCGCCCTTGAGCGAGTACAGAATGGCGAGCACGTCCTTCTTCGTATCGTCGGCCATGGCGTGCTTGTCGAGGGCCCACATAATGTCGTCCACCACCGCGATGAACTCTTGCTCGCTGATGTTCATTCCCTTGTGGGTCGTGAGCATGTCCCTTCCGGTGTAGGGATCGGGGCCGCCAGATCCGGTGGCGAAAAACTCGGCGGCCATCTTGCCTGCGTGTTCGATGTCCTCGATGGCCTCGTACCGTGTCTTGATGATGGGGTTCCGCAGGTGCGCGGCCATCACATCGTCGACGATGCGCGTGATGCCCTCGGTTTTGCCCAAGCGTTCGTACAGTGAATCGGCCATCGCAAGCTCCTCCGGTCGTAGAGAGTATTCGGGCCGCGCTTCGCTTACAAGCTTCGCAGGTACAGAATAGCCTCGGCTGCGTCGGTGCGCAGGCAGGCGTTGGTGTTGACCTTCTTCTTGAGGAGGCCTTCGCTGCGGATGCGCTTCCGGGCTGCCTCGAGAGCGGGAATCGCCTTCTTGTCACCGAGGGCGCGCAGCTTGGCGACGGCGTCCTTGCGGTCGACGCAGGTCTCTCCTTGCTCGAGGTCGAGCAAGTATGAGCCCAGCCGGTCGATCTGATCGCCCAGGCCCACATCCTCGGCAACGGTGACGGCGCGCTGGCGCCTGCGCAGGACCTGGTCGGACGACGCAATGCTCACCAGCTGATCTTCTAAATCGCCGTCCCCTACCTCACCGACCAGCGTCCCCATGAAGTCGAGCGCAGCATCGACCACGCCAGGCGCCTTCTTGTCGAGCATGAGATCGAGATTGGTGCGCATGAGCTCATCATTGGCGAGCTTCGGCTCTAACAGAACCGCTTTCTCGTAGGCAACGAGCGCCAGGATGCTGCGCTGCGCACTCGCGTGAGCGTGGCCAAGCACCATCTGCGCGTATGGCTCTTCGCGAACGTCGTTCTTTCGCTCGATCAGGTACTCCGCCGCTTCCTTCGGGCGCCCCTGCTCGAGCATCTCTGCGGCCGCTTCTGCCTCGGGCCCGTGCTTCGGTGCGACCATCGGCAGGTGGTTGCGCGTCGGAAGATAGTCCGGGCCCTTGCTGCCAAAAGCGAAGACCATCAGGGCCATGAAAGCGACGATGGTCGCCGTAGTCGTCACGATCTGCCTTGGCGTCCTCCGCTTGGTCACGGCACGGGCCACCGCCGGTGCGACCGTGTCCCTGAAACCGTCGGCGACGAGGGACGGGAGCTCCCTCAACCCGGATTCCCCTTCGGACGAAAACGCGGACGAGCCGGCGTCGAGGATCTCATCAATGCGCGCGATGTACTCGGCGGCGTTGGGAATTCGGTCTTCCTTATGCTTTTCGAGCCCTTCGCGAATCAGCGATTCGACGCTCTTGGGCACGCGCGCATCGGGAGCGAGCTTGCGAAACGGAGGCACCTCGGCTGAGGTGTGCATGCTCAGTAGCGTCACCACCTCGTCTGCCTCGAAGGGCGGTGTACCGGCGATCATCTCGTACAGCATCACCGACAGCGCATAGATGTCCGCCCGCGCGTCGATCGGCTGGCCGAACGCTTGCTCGGGCGCAATGTAGGTGGGCGTGCCGATTGTGACGCCAAGTTGCGTCAGTCGCGGGTCATCGCTCGGAAGATCTGCGCCATCGAAGAGCTTCGCAATTCCGAAGTCGAGGATCTTGGCGAAATCGGGATCCTCATCCTGCTCGACGAGGATGACATTCTCGGGCTTCACGTCTCGGTGAACGATGCCCGCATCGTGTGCGCATACGAGCGCGCTCAACACGTGGCGCCCGATGTGCAAGGCACGCCTCCATTCGATCCTGTGCTCCCGCTCGAGGAGGTCAAACAGGGAAACGCCGTCCAGTACCTCGAGCACCATGTAGAGCGTGCCGTCCTCGAGGCGCCCGAAGTCCGAGACGTTGACGCAGTTCGGGTGGTCGACGCGACCGGTCGCGAAGGCCTCACGCTCGAAGCGAATCGTGACTTCGTCGATGCCTTCCACCGCCCGATGCAACAGCTTCAGCGCGACGGGGCGCCTGAGCGAAAGGTGCTCGGCAAGATAGACGCAGCCCATCCCGCCGGAACCGAGGACCCCGGTGATGCGGAACTTCGAGTCGAGAACGTCCCCGATCCGAGGAATCTGAGCTTCGAGGGCAGCCGGAAGCGTAGGCGCTCGACTCCCCAGTTCTGACATGCGCACCGATACAGTATTGCGAAAATCAGAAGCCGCCGCCTGCAAGACTCGGGTCGAGTGGGAATGCGGTGGAACTAGGCGGAAAGACTCGAATCCACCTGGAAGCCCGGGTCGTGACATGCGAGATAGCTCACAAGATGAACTGCCGACCCACCCGAGCGCGTCACGGGATCGCTCTGCTGCTAGTCGCGCTTTGGATCGCCCCGGCGGCAGAGGCTCAGATTCCGAAGACCGTGAAGTCTCCCTACGCGGCTCCGGCGGACCAAGCGCTTCTGGTGTTCTCACGCCCCCGTCGCCGGCAAGCGAGCGAGACGGCCTATCGCATCGTCACGCAAGCCGGCCGGTGCATCGCGGTGCTCTACAACGGGCGGCAGACGGCCTCCCCGATGTGGCCGGGGAAGCACATGCTGATGGTGATCACGGGCACGGCGCCCCCCACGATTCAGCTGATGCAGGCCAACCTCAGCGCGGGCAAGACATACGTCGTCAATCTGCGCTCGCGGGTGAACATGAAGAGCCCGGTGGAGATCGAGGTCGTCCGGCGCAGCGCCCAGCCACTCGAGGCATTTCCCGCCGAGATCCCGGAGCTCGCCCCCTCCAATCCGAACCTGCGGCAATGCACCGAATGGGTCTCCTGGAAGCGGTCGAAAATCGAGCCGAGGGCGGAGCAGGCCAAGCGGAAGTGGGACGAGGCCGGCGACGAGCACCGTGATGCGCATACCGTACGGCGCAACGACGGGTGGAAGGCGACCGAGGTGCGAGAGCCCTGAGTTAAGGGGGGAGCTCGTCGTCCACGTCGGCGAGGTCCCAACGCTTGAGCGCCCGTCGGAAGCTCCGAGGGTTGGTGTAGCCCGCGTATCGCATGACCTCATCGGGCGTTTGGTTGCGCTCGAAACCCGCGAGGAGGATCGACTTGCGTACGGCGTCCATCAACACGCGGAACGACGTACCGTCTTCTTGAAGGCGACGTTGGAGAGTGCGCGGCGTCAAGTGAAGCGACGTTGCCACCGCCTCGATGCTCGACTTCCCTCTCAGAAGCAGAAGCTTGATGTGATCGCGAACCGTGTCGATGAAAGGATGGGCCTCGATCGTCGCGTGAAGCCCCGCAGCGACACCTCGAAGCTGGCCGTGCAGCATCTGATTTCCGTGCGCGAGCGGAAGCGCCCAGGCCTCATCGTCGGCAAGGATGGCCGTCTTCTCCTTGCCGAACAGCACAGAGCAGCCGAACGCGTGCGTATACTTCTGAATGTTGCCGCGATACGGGTGCTCGAAGTGTACCTCTTTGGCTTTGAACGCTCCGTCGGTGGCAAAGCGGAGAAGCTTCATGACGAACACGGCGATGAACTCAATCTCATGAGCAGTGATGGGAAGCTCGTGCTCGATCTTGTTGATGTGGAGCACGTGATGCTCGGGATGCTCGCCCAAGGTCACGACACGGCCGTGCGAGAGGAGCTCCTGATAACGCAGGCTTGCCTCGAGGCCCTCGCCCACGGTTTCGGCGCTGGTCAGGAGCAGGACGACGAGGTGATCGGCACGCGGCTCCCAGGCCTCGGCAGCGCTGAGCCCCAAGTGCCTGTCCCCGCTCTGGACGAGCGCGGCGCGCCAAAAACGCCCCAACGCATCGCGAGGCGGCCGGTGGTTGGTATCCATGAAGATATCGATGCTGGTGCCGACCTCTTCGCAGAGGGCCTCGACATCCAGGCCGAGGGCCCGGAACGAATTCACCACGCCACGGGCCCAGGCACCCGACACGCGGATGCCTGAATTCTTCCTACCTGGCCCGGTCAAATCGCCCACCTGCGGCAATCGATCCACATGGGCGACGGAATTACAAGCCTAGTGGGTGAATTGGCGCAAAGCGTGGCGCGATCGGTGCCTCCTTTTGTCGCCGCAGATGCAGGAGGGGGCCATAGGTTTGGTCTTGTCATTCGGTGCAAGGCGGGCATTAGCGGTTCGGGAGCGTAGACAAAGGATGAGCCCACCATCCCATCCAAAGTCAGGCGAAACAACGGTCCCCTAAGATAATGCCCGCCTTGGCCTCCCTATTCGTAGGGGCAATTACCAGAAGCCGATCAACGCCATAGGGCGCTGATCGGCTTCCTCCTATGGTGACAGGGTCCTGTTCTATGGTGACAGGGCCCTGTTCTATGGTGACAGGGTCCTGTCGTGCGGAACGCCACGAAACTTCGTGCGAATCTGCCGGTCGAGCGCCTGGACGTCCAGAGTCCGCCGCGGCGCATCGGGGTCGTATTGGTACGCGAAGTAGCCAAGGTACCGATCGCCTCCCGCCTCAAAGCGGGGATGGATGCTCGCTACGTGCGTGCCGTCCGCGGTGACCCCGACGACATCGATCTGCACCCAGCTGCCAGGAGTCAGCTCCTCCTCGTCGGGTTGAAGGAGCACGATGTCGACGATGTCGCTTTCCATCACCGTTCGGAACGGGACCGCAAGGTGCTGGTCCCCAACGCTGACTCCGAGAACGTGAAGACCGGGTTCATCGATGGCCAGGCAGTGGAGCTCGAGCGACGTGGCCGGCGTCTCGCAAAGTCTTAATCCGGGTGACAGGTCCAAGTCCGCGAGGCCTAGGGCATCGAGACGCTCGCCCTCCGCGTCGAGGTAGAGAACGAGCAAGTGTTGTTGCCCGGCCAGGATGACCTGCTCGGACAACTTGCCAATGGGAATCGGAAGGGACTCGCTGAGAACGACGGCGAAATTCTGGGGCGCGCGGTTGCAGCCGGCAGCGCACGTGGCCGGCCAGACAAGGCATAGGGCAAGAGAAGCAAGTCGAAGCATGATGACACCTCCTGCTGCCCGTGGCGCAAAACAGTGCAACCACCGTGCCAATGGCCTATCTCTGCAATATACTGAACGTGAGCTGCACCCTCACAGTGCGTGTGACGCACAAACAGCACGCACCCGTGAAGCACAGTCACAGCGAGAAGTTCGTCCGATGAGTGCGCTGGATCGCTATCTCGACAATCTGGGCGAGAACGTAGACGGCGACACGCTGCTGACGCGGTTCCTCGAGTACACGAGCGATCAGGGGCTCGAACTTTACCCCGCGCAGGAAGAAGCGGTGATGGAGCTCTTCGTTGGGAACAACGTGATCCTCAATACGCCGACGGGCTCCGGGAAGTCGCTCGTGGCGCTGGCTGCGCACTTTCGTTCGATCGCGCTTGGGGAGCGGTCGTTTTACACGGCGCCGATCAAGGCGCTGGTGAGCGAGAAGTTTTTTGATTTGTGTCGCGTGCTCGGGGCGCAGCGCGTGGGGATGATGACCGGGGATGCGACGGTCAATCGCGATGCGCCGGTGATCTGCTGCACTGCTGAGATCTTGGCCAACCTCGCGTTGCGGGAGGGCGAGCGCGCCGAGGTCGACGGCGTCGTGATGGACGAATTTCACTACTACGCCGACAGGGACCGCGGAGTCGCCTGGCAGACGCCACTGCTCACCCTACCCCAGGCGCGCTTCCTTTTGATGAGCGCGACGCTTGGCGAGACCCGGGTGTTCGAGGACGCCATTACCGAACTGACGGGCGTGACGACGACGCTGGTGAAGAGCACCGACCGGCCCGTGCCGCTCGATTTCTCGTACAGCGAGGAGAACCTGCAGAACGCGGTCGTCGGGCTGCTCGAAGATCGGAAGGCACCGATCTACGTGGTGCACTTCGCGCAGCGTGCGGCGACCGAGCAGGCGCAGAGCTTCATGAGCATCGACTTTCTCTCGAAAGACGAGAAGAAGGCGGTGAAAGAGGAGCTCAGCGGAACGCGCTTCGACACGCCGTTCGGCAAAGAGCTCAAGAAGTTCCTGCACCACGGCGTCGGTGTGCACCACGCGGGGATGCTGCCGAGGTACCGGCGCCTCG
>CALLDH010000206.1 GCA_937998345.1 uncultured bacterium
CCGTTCCACACTCCGCGTCTATGAAACATTCGAAGTACGACCGCCCCGCGTCGTAACAAGCCGCGGGATCGTCGCTGAGCTGGATGTAGCTGTCCGCGTTGTAAAGATTGTAGAAGCGGGGGGACAGTCCCCTTTTTGAAAGGGTTAATTCCCAGCACTTCACACACGACGCCCCTCGTACGTCGACTTCTACACAGGAGAACGGCTCGCGATGTGCGGCACAGCGAGCCGGGGGGAGGCTAGCCGTAGTTCGACGTAAAGAGACGGCCGAGCGGGTCCCGCTTGCGAGCACGTGCGTCGTGAGCCGTTTTCCGGTGACTCAGTTGCAACTCGCCAGGGGGTCGTGTTCCGCCGTGCCCTGGTTCGTTACCAGCTACCCGTATTCTCCATCGATGCCCATGGTTGCTTTGGCTCCAATGGCTTGCCCCTTTGTAGCAGCTCGACTGAGATTCCGTCGGGCGATCGCACGAAGGCCATTCGGCCATCTCGGGGGGGGCGGTTGATGGTCACGCCCGCGTCCATGAGCTTTTGGCACAGCTTGTAGATATCTCTCGTCTCGAACGCAAGGTGACCGAAGTTGCGGCCGCCGGCGTATTCCTCCGCGTCCCAGTTGTAGGTGAGCTCGATCAAGGGAGACGCTTCGTTCTGCGCGCGGCCCCGGTCTTCCGGTGCGACCAAGAACACCAGTGTGTAGCGCCCGATGTCGCTGTCGTGCCGCCTCTGTTCGACGAGGCCGAGCTTGTCGCAGAAAAAGTCGAGAGATGCATCTAGATCGCTGACGCGGATCATGGTGTGGAGGTAACGCATGCGGCGGGGAGTATATCACTGAGGCTGCCGCCGACGCTGGGACTGGGACCGGGACTGGGAATTAACCCTTTCAAAAAGGGGACTGTCCCCTTTTTGTGGTGCTGGCGGTTTTTGTGGGGGTGGTGCAGACTGCCGCAGCGATGGCCAACGAGTTTGAAGTAATCGTCATTGGCGGCGGCCCTGGAGGGTATGTTGCTGCTATTCGGCTTGGGCAGCTTGGCGTGAAGACGCTTTGTGTCGAGAAGGAATCGATGGGTGGGGTTTGTCTCAACTGGGGCTGCATTCCTTCGAAAGCCTTGATCGCTGCTGCGAACCTCGCGAACAAGGTTCGCAATGCGGGGCACATGGGGATCACCGTCAAAGACCTCGAGGTCGACGTCGCCAAAATGCAGGAGTGGAAGGAAGGCATCGTCAAGAAGCTCACTGGCGGTGTGACGAGCCTGGTGAAGGGTAGCGGGGGGACCATCGTCCTAGGCACGGCCACGATCATGGGGCCCAACTCCGTCGAGGTGACGACTACGGACGGGAAGGAAGAGAGCTACACCGCGAGCAAAGGCATCATCGTCGCGACCGGGACGCAGATGATTCAGATTCCTGGCTTCGAGCCGGACGGCGACATCGTGATTACGGCACGCGAGGCCGTGAGCCTTCAGAGCGCCCCTGCGAGCATGGTACTCATCGGCGGCGGCGTCATCGGGCTCGAGCTCGGTATGGTGTACCAGAAGCTTGGCACCAAGATCACCGTCGTCGAGATGATGGATCAGCTGCTTCCGGGGACCGACCCGGATCTGGTTCGTGTCGTGCAGAAGCACCTCAAGAAGGGCGGCGCCGACATTCATCTCAAGAGCAAGGCTGCCAAGCTCGATAGGAACAGCGGGCGGGCCATGGTTACCATCGAAACCGGCGGCAAGGAGCAGGTCATCGAAGCAGAGAAAGTTCTCGTCGCCGTAGGTTTCAAGCCCAACTCGGCCGGCATTGGCCTCGAGAATGCAGGCGTGAAGCTCGACGAGCGCGGTCACATCGCCATCGATGAGCAGATGCGCACCAACGTTCCCTCCATTTATGCGATCGGCGATGTCGCAGGGATGCCGTACCTCGCGCACAAGGCCTCGAAGGAAGGTGAAATCGCCGCTGAAGTCATCGCCGGACACAAGTCTGCCCGCGACTACCGCGGGATGCCGGCTGCGATTTTCACCGACCCCGAAATCGCAACCGTGGGCATGACCGAAACCGAAGCCAAGGCCGAAGGCAGGAAGGTCAAGATCGGCAAGTTCCCCTTTGCGGCTTCGGGGCGCGCGATGGCGGTCAGCGAAACCGACGGGTTCGTCAAAGTCATCATCGACGAGGCCGACCATCAGTTGCTGGGCGTCGCGATCGTTGGGCCTGAAGCAAGCGACTTGATCAGCGAGTCTGCGCTCGCGCTGGAGATGTGCGCGTACGCTGAAGACGTCGCCCTCACGGTGCACCCCCACCCCACTCTCGGCGAAGGCGTCATGGAAGCCTTCAAGCATGCGTTGGGCGAGGCGGTCCACATCATGAACCGCTAAAGAGGGACTGTGCTGTTCTGCCGCCTCGGAACCATGGACTACGCCGAAGCGCATCGTCTTCAGAAGGAGCTCCAGGCCAAGCGAATCTCGGGCGAGATTGACGACACGGTGTTGCTTCTAGAGCACCCGCCGGTCTTGACGATGGGGCGTTCGGCCAAGGAGCAACATATCCTTGCGGCGCCCGAGGTTCTGGCGGCGCGCGGGATCTCGGTGCACGAAGTCGGGCGTGGCGGCGACGTGACGTATCACGGGCCGGGTCAGCTCGTTGCGTATCCCATCATCGACTTGAAGCCCGATCGGCGTGACGTTCGCAAGTACATGTGGTCGCTCGAAGAGACGATGATTCGCACCTGTGCGGACTTGGGTCTGGCGGCGACACGGGTCGAAGGCCTGAACGGCGCGTGGATTGGCAACCGCAAAGTCGGGGCTGTCGGCGTGCGGATCAGCAGATGGGTGACCATGCACGGCCTCGCACTCAACGCGAACATCGACCTGATGCACTTCGAACTGATTGTACCCTGCGGCATTCAGGACAAAACGGTCACTTCGCTTTCGGCGGAGCTCGGCCGCACGGTCTCGGCTGCCGACCTGATCGACCCTCTCGCGCGACACCTGGCGGATCTGTTCGACACGACCGTAGAGTGGCAGGACGCCGTCCCGGGAGGGCTCAGCCGCTAGCCTCGCTGTCGGCGCGAAGGAAGTACTTGATCGCGCTCTGACCCATCGCGGTCGTCCCGGCCCCCGCAACGCCCGCAGACACCACACTGCCTGCACCAGGCACGAACTTGGCGATCGTTTGAGCCGAGAATCGCAGGCCGACTCCGAGACCGCCGACGACGCCGAGACTGCCCAGCCATTCGGCCACCGTCTTCTTGCCCCAGCTACGGCCGCTCAGGTACGCGAGCGAGCTCACCATCATGGCCTGTAGAGGCCCGAGCAACACCATGTCGGAGAACGGAATCGGCGTGAGGCCGACAGTGACCGAAACCGCCGTGCATGCCTGGACGATCTCGTTGCCGATTCGAACACGCGCTTCATGTGCGCGTGTCAGCGCTCGGGCCGCTTCCACCCGCGTCTCTTCGGGCAGGGCCAAGACCATGGCTTCGGAGAGCCCCCTGAGGCCGTCGCCGCTGATCGCCGACACCGCGCGCGCCGGGTCCGCCCTAAGGCCCGAGTCCTTGAGCTTCGCATCGAGCGCGTTCCGCGCGGCTTCGACATCGGAGTCGCCGCGGCCGATCAAGTCCGAGTGGGTCAAGAGCGGAAACACGCGCAGCGGCCCGCTTCCTTCAGGGACATCAGGAAGCAAGCTCTTGGCCCGCTCGATGATCCGCACCGCGTCCTGTACGTTATTTGGCTCGAACGTGAGGAACACCAGGTCAGGCATTTCGCCTGCGAGCGCGCCTTTCCATTGCGAGCGCGCCTCGGAGTCGTCCACGTCGATCTCGAGCCAGTGCACCTTCGCTCCTTCGTGCTCGAGATGCACCCACTGGCCGTGATCGGCGTGTAAGGCATCTCGTGCCGGCATTCGTTCGATCAGTGCGCGCAGCAAGGTGGACCTTCCGCTGCTGGGCAGCCCCAACGCCGCGATGCGAGGCGGGCGGCGCCGGTAGAGCAAGGAACGAAGACCGCTCATATCGTTCTTGATGCTGGAGACCAGCGGCACCTGATCGAGAACTCTGACGAGCTGGTCCAACGCCACCTCTCTTACGCGATCGCTCATCGACCAATTCATTCGCCCTGCAGTCTAGGCGTGCAACCCGAGTCATGTTAACGTCGCCGCCGGGTAGCTGGTGGGGGTGGATTGGCTCAACGCGATGGAAGATGCCGGAGGCCGCCTCGTGCCTGCGGCCCGCGCTTTCGTGGATTCTCAGCACCCTGCTCTTCCCGGAACGGGTGCGGCAGGCATTCGTTGGCTCGCGGCCCAGCTCGAGGATTACGTCGACCGGGACACCGACGGGGGCGATGATGATCGCTTCGTCGAGGGCGCTGGGGCGCTACTCGGCCTCCTGTTGATCGAGCACTTGGGCGGCAGGACACGAGAGCGTGACGGGTGCCATCGCGTGCAGCTCGGGCGCTTTGGCTGGTTTGACCCCTTTGGGACGATTCAAGAGGTCTTGGATGCCGAGGACCCGCGCGGGTGTCTGTCGGAGTATCTATCGGTGGCGGAGCGGGAAGCCGACGAGAACGGTCCGGTCTCACGGGTGGTGCGCGTTTTCGCCAACACGCTCGGTCTGGAGCGCCCCGACCTCGACATCGAATCTCAGTTCGAATTGACGGTCGACCTGAACAACGGCGCAAGCGTCGACTTGACTCGCCTGGAGCGCGTCGCGCGCGACCAGGACGAGGACGCGGCCACAGAGGCGGCGCGGCGCATCATCAGCATGCTTCCAGGAGCGAACACGCAAGAGGAGACCCCTTGGAGCGAAGCGGCAACGCGGCTACTGCCCCGGCTCGTCTCGGCGAAGTTCCTGGCATCTTTGCCCAGCGAGCAGGCCTTGTACGTCGACCCCGTCGGAAGCGGCGTGCACCTGGCGCTTCAGCTCCGCTACGGAACGCGCGCGCGCTACGTCCGGTGCGGCGAGGTCGACTCCTGGGCGCTGGAGCGGGCCGGGGCACGGCAGCAGGCCCTTGAGAACCTCGCCGCCAAATCGCGTTCGTTGCGCCTCGAACGAGTCACCGGGCAGATTCTACGCGTCCGGCAAGGGGACGGGCTGGACGGCGCGCGCATGCTTCTTCCAGACTTGGCCGACCGGCTCGCCAAGCTCGAGGCGGGAGTCTGGGTTGCCGCGGCGCCCCACCGCGACGTGCTGCTCCTGGCCCACGGAGAGGCGCTCGAAGAGCTCTCCAAACGTGCCGAAGACGCCGTCCGACGCGCGCCGCACCCGGTTTCAGCAGCGATCTTCGCCGTCACCCCACAAGGTCCGCGCCCCTTGCAGCCGTAGCGCTTGGCACCAAGACTAGGGCGATCGCCGAGACACTACCCATGCGAGAACACCCCTACGCGCCCTTCATCGACCGAGTGCAGAAGCCCGCCCAGTACCTTGGCGGTGAGCAGGGAGAAGCGCGCAAGGCATGGGACGATGTGACCTGCCGTATGTGCCTGGCGTTCCCCGATCTGTACGAAATTGGGATGAGCCATCTCGGCTACAAGATCCTCTACGACATCGTCAACCAACGCCCCAATTTTCTCGCCGAGCGCGCGTATGCGGTCTGGGCCGACATGGAGCAAGAGCTGCGCTCGCACGGCCAGGCTCTGTGCTCGCTAGAAAGCGCGCGCCCGCTTCACGAGTTCGACATCGTGGGGTTCTCACTCCAGTACGAGCTGACCTACACGAACATCCTGCAGATCCTCGAGCTTGGAAGAATTCCGCTGCGCGCCGACCAGCGAACGGATGCCGACCCGTTGATCGTCGCCGGAGGTCCAACGGCAACCCACGGTGAGCCAATGGCGCCCTTCATCGACGTGTTCTTAATCGGCGACGGAGAGGCGAAACTGCCGGAGCTGATGCAAGCCTGGGCCGACATGAAGGGCGAGGGGTTGCCCCGCGCCGAGCGCCTGCTTCGCGTTGCAAAGCTCGGCGGCTTCTATGTGCCCTCCCTCTACGATAGCGTACCGACGAACGAGACTAAGATGTGGGTCGTCGAACCGCAGCACCCGGAGGCCCCCTTCCCCATCCACCGCTCGTTCGTCGAGGACTTGAACGACTTTCCGTTCCCGGTCGACGGCCCGATCGCCAACAGCCAGACGGTCTTCGACCGTGCGTCGATCGAAGTCGCGCGCGGCTGCACCGAAGGCTGCCGTTTTTGCCAGGCCGGCATGATCTACCGCCCCGTACGCGAGCGGGAGCCCAAGGCGATCATCGACGCGGTGGTGCGGTCGGTTGAGGAAGCCGGCTATGACGAAGCCTCCCTGACCTCGCTCTCGACGGCCGACTACAGCGCGATTGCGCCGCTCGTGCGCGAGTCGATCGAAGCGCTCGCCCCGCATCAGGTCTCGCTGAGCGTCTCGTCGCTTCGGGCCTACGGGCTCAGCGAAGACGTGCTCGACGACCTGAAGCGGCAGCGCGCCGGCGGTCTGACGTTTGCACCGGAGGCGGGGAGCCAGCGCATGCGCGATGTGGTGAACAAGAACGTCACCGAGGAGCAGCTCTTGGAAACCGCCGAGCGCGTGTTTTCACGGGGGTGGAGCAAGATGAAGCTCTACTTCATGATCGGGCTTCCTACCGAAGAGGACGACGACGTTCGAGACATCGTGCGAACCGGTGCCCGGGCGCTGGAGGTGGCCCGACGCATCCAGCATAATCGGCGTGCTCGCGTGACGGTCAGCGTGTCGACGCACGTACCAAAGCCGCACACTCCGTTTCAATGGTGCTCGATGGACTCGCACGGCGAAGTCCTCCGCAAGCAATCGATCCTTCGAAACGAGGCCGCGTCCACCCGCGTCCAACTCAAGGTCCACAACTCGGCCGGCTCGTGGCTAGAGGGCATGCTGGCACGCGGCGACCGACGCCTGGCGGACGTGATCCACGGCGCCTACGCCCGAGGCGCTCGCTTCGATTCCTGGGACGAACAACTCCAGCTCGACCACTGGACCGCTTCGCTCGAGGACGCGGGCATCGACCCATCCTGGTTCCTCGGGACGATTCCGGTGTCGGCCCGCCTCCCCTGGTCACACATCGACGTCGGCCTGGAGCAAGGGTTCCTCGCGCGCGAGTATCGCAAGGCGCTTCGCAATCGCTTGAGCCCGCCATGTGGCAAGACGGTCGGCAGCTTCGTGCACCACACGAACGTGAAGGATGCCGAAGAAGAGAAGCGCCGACTGGTTTGCTACGATTGCGGCATCGCATGCGACCTGACGCACATGAGAGAAGAGCGCATCGGCTTCTTGCAGAGCATGAACGCGCTCATGCCCCGGGAGGCGGCTGCACCAGCCGACGAGCTCCCCGAGGAGGCCACCGTGGACCGGCGGCCATTCTACGGTGTCGATCAAGGGCCACCGATGCGCGTCCGGATCGGTTACCGAACCCTCGGACGAACCGCGTACACCTCGCACCTAGACCTGGTACGCACCTTCCCCCGCATGCTCCGACGCGTAGGCCTTCCGCTTTACTACAGCGAGGGATTCCACCCGCTGCCTCGACTCACCTTTGGCCCCGCTCTGCCGGTCGGCACGGCTAGCCTGTGCGAACATGTGGACGTTCGGCTTCGCGCCGCCGAATCTCCCGACCTCCACAATCTTTGCGCGCGCCTGAATGACGCGGCGATCGACGGCATCGAGTTCTTCGGGCATCGGGTCTTGGGCCCTCACGACGCCGCCCTCAATCGGGTCATCGAGGAAACCGACTTCGTACTGGCGGTCGCGAGGCAGGAGCTCGCAGCACTCGGGATCACTGAAGAGGCAGTTCTGTGCGAGTTGCTCGCCAAGCGCCCCGAGGAGCTCTACATCGAGCGCGACATCAAGGGCCTGAAGAAGCGCGTCGACGTCGGTGCCGCGTTGATCGATGTCGTGGTGGGCAGCGGCCAGGAGGCGCTGGCGAAGGCTGGCCTCGCCGGGGACCTGCTTCCAATCATGATCACGCTCCGCCTGGGCGGCCAAACCACTCCCCGGCCTGGCGAAGCCTTTCGAGCGCTCACCGGCATCGACGAGCTGGCGCCGCGCGTCGTCCGGTCCGGATTCTTCGCCAATCGACCGGCGGGTCGCGTTGCACCGTTGCAATTGGAGGCGCTCCGGACCAAACCTTCTCTGCAGGCAGCGGAATGACAGAACGCTTCGACATCCTCCGGAGTTGGGTACGCGTTGCAGCGGACCGCGCCGTGGAACGGATCAGCGGCACCAAGGCCGCTTCCATGACCAAGCTGCTTCTCGAGCGTCTGACCCAGCAGCGATGGCGGTTGAGCGACGAAGCGCTGACCGCGGCGGCAGCGCACGCGGAGGGAGTCGATTCCGCGATGGTGGCCTGTCATTCGGGGCGCATGTTTGTCGATGCCTCGATGACCAATGGCAACGAGGTGCAGTTCAGCTTGGCGCCTCGCTCGGTGCGGTTTGCGCCACGTGGTGCAAAAGAGATCTCATTCGACGTCGAACCCCCCGACGCTCACAACAACTCGATCGTCGGGGCGCTGGCTGGGTGCATCGCGAAGGCGACCTGGCCCATGATCGCGCCCGCGAACGCCATTGATGTTGGAAGCGCCATCGTCGAACGCGAAAATCCCGGCCGGCTGAGGGTGGACCTCCGAAGCGTTCCCGCCGTGCGGCGCTTCGCGACGACACAGGCCGCCGCAATGATTTTCGACGTACTTGAGCTCGAGTCGCTCCGGATCGAGCCAGGCGCCCTTGCCCTGAAGCTCAAGCTTCCCCAATTGACGCCCTAGAGAGCTTGCTTCCACTGCTGGGTCAGCGCGACATCGGCTTTGTAGGCATCGATGGACTTCTGCTTCTCTTCGTCTGACCATCCGATCAGATGAGCCATCCGGATCGCGACCTTTTCGAGCGAGCCAAGACCCTGTTCGAAATCCCGAAAGAAGATCTGGGTCCGGCGAATCATGATATCGCTGATGCTGGCTGCGAGCTCTTCCCGCACCCCGAAATCGACCTGCGCCATGATCTCCACTCGCCCGGGAACGATCGGATCCAGCAAGGACGGGTCGGCCGCGCAGAGCTTCGCAAGCTCCAACGCGCGCATGCCGTACGTGTCGATCAGATGACGGCTCACTTCCGCTGAGAGGTCGCACTTGCACGCCTCCCGAAGCTCTGCCGCGACCCTATCGTGGTCGTCATCCTCGGGCCAACCTACCGCACCCGGCAACGGAAACTTGAACGTCTGGCCGGAGTGAATGTCCTCCGGAAGCTTGCCCGACAGCTTCAGCAGGTTGACCGCCAAGTCGACGCACTCCTTTGCCATCTTTCGGTACGTCGTGAGCTTGCCGCCGGCAATGGTGATCAGCCCATCTTCGCCGATCACGATCTGGTGCTCTCGGCTCACCTGCGACTCAGCCATTTCGCCGACCTCCGGCTCTGGCGCAACGAGCGGACGCAACCCAGCCCATGTGGAGATCACATCGCCCCGAGCGATTTGGTTGCCCGGAAAGTAGTGATTCGACGCAGCGATGAGATAGTCGACGTCCTCGAGGGTCGCGGCTTCGTCACCCGGCGCGCCCTCGTAGTCGGTGTCTGTGGTGCCGACGTACGTTCGCTCACCCCAGGGCAACGCGAAGAGAACGCGGTTGTCGGTTGGGTGAAAGAGCACGACGGCGTGCTCCACCGGGAGCTTCTCCCTCTCGACCACGATGTGAATGCCCTTGGTCGGCCGGAGCATCTTGCCCTTCCGAGGGCCGCTCATCGCCAAGACTTCGTCGGTCCAGGGCCCGGTGGCGTTGATCACCGTGTGTGCCTTGACCTCGCGTAAGGCACCGTCCCGCGCGTTCTTGACGATGACACCGGAAACGCGTCCCTGATCGTTCTTGAGCAGCGCATCGACCCGAGCCCAACTCACAACCACTGCGCCGTTCCTGGTCGCGTCAATGATTGTTTCCAGGGTGAGCCGTGCATCGTCGGTAGAGCAGTCGTAGTAAAGTGGGGCGCCTTGCAAACCGTCTTGCTTGAGCAGCGGCTCTTCCTTCGCCACCTCGCCGGGGTTTAGTGTCCGATGCCGCTTGGGCGAGCGAAACAGAGCGAGGCCGTCGTAGAGCCACATCCCGGCGCTAATCATCCGCAAGCTCTTTCGTGACCCTTGATAAACCGGAAACAAGAACGCGAGCGGATTGACGAGGTGAGGCGCGAGGTCCATCACCACGCGGCGCTCGCTCACAGACTCGAACACGAGGCTAAACTCGTAGCTCTCGAGATAGCGAAGCCCCCCGTGGATGAGCTTGCTGGACCGGGAGCTCGTCCCGTACGCGATGTCGTTTTGCTCAAACAGCACGACGTTGAGTCCGCGCCGCGCGGCGTCTCGTACAATCCCCGCGCCGGTAATGCCACCGCCGATGACGATGAGGTCGACTTCGTCGGGGACTTTGTCCCACATTTCTTCGCGAGAAGGCATTACGAATCTCCTAGGATGTTCTGCTCGTCGAGGTATCGAATCACCTGAGCCGCCGCCTCGTCCACCGAGAGGTTCGCTGTCTCGAGGTGAACCTCCGGATTCTCGGGCACCTCGTAGGGCGCGTCGAGTCCGGTGAAGGTCGAGATCTCGCCGGCTCTGGCCTTCTTGTAGAGGCCCTTGGGGTCGCGCGCCTCGCAAATCTCGAGTGGGGTGTCGACGAACACCTCGATGAATTCCCCCGGACCCATCAGCCCGCGCACCCGATCCCGGTCCTCGCGGTACGGCGAGATGAAGGCCGACAACACGAGACCGCCAGCGTCTGCGAACAGTCGCGCCACCTCGCCGATGCGTCGAATGTTCTCGACGCGATCCTCCGGCGCGAAGCCGAGGTCGCTGTTGAGCCCGTGGCGAACGTTGTCGCCATCGAGCACGTACGCGAAGGCGCCGCATTCGATCAGCATACGCTCGACTCGATGCCCAATGGTGCTCTTGCCGGACCCGGAGAGGCCGGTGAACCACAGCACAGCGCCACGATGTCCATGTGCAGCCGCGCGAGCCTCCCGGTCGACCTCACCGATGTGCCAGGTCAGGTTTTCTGCCTTAGGCGTGCTCATGCCGCTGACCATAGCGTCGCTCCTCTGCGGAGCAAGCTACCCCACGAGCAGCTCGGCCAGGGCTCTCACCGTCAGTGGCGACGATCCCTCGGCCTTGTTGTTCACGAGCACGTAGCACTCCATGTCGCGATCGAGGGCCGCGCGCACGAGCCGGACGAGGTCCTGCCGCATCGCGGACTGAGGGGCGACGATCCGGTCGAATGGGGCGTAGGCCTCCTTGAGGTCGGCGTACCGCGCGCCCGGAGGAAGCAAGAGCCGGACGACGAGCAAGGAGCCCTCGAGCAGCCCCTCGACGCGCATCTGCTGCGCTAGGCTAGGCATCCGGGACCAGTAGTTGAAGACGTGCGCGGCGCCATGCTTACGGAGGGTCTGCACGTACCCGGACGTCAGCAGCTTGCGGTCCCGCAACTCGATCGCAAAGGGGAAGTCGCTTGGGGCGGACTCGAGAAACGCATCGAGCTTCTCGCAGAACCAAGTGGGATCGAGCGGCGTCGGCGACGGCGGCACTTCGACGATCCAAGGGCCCATGTGTCGGCTGAACGCCTCGCACACCGGCGCATGCACCGCGCGTGCAAATAGCTCGGCATCGAGAAAATCTGGGTTCTCTTTTCCGGCGTCGGCACCGTAGCGCGGATGCTTTGGGTAGCCGGGCATCGTCACGCGCTGCCACACTTTCATCGCGGCGCGAAAATCGCTGGGCAGCTGCAGCGCATACGCAGCGAGGTCTTCTTCGGGGACCGGCGTGTAGTAGCCTCGATCGATACCCACGGTTCTCATCAAGGGGTGCTGCGCGTATTCACCGAGCGAATCCCGCAGGAAGGCTCGCTGGTTGGGGTACCGCTGGTGGTAGACGAGCCCTGCCCAGCCGGGAAACGTCCAACTCGAGGTGCCGAAGCGAAGCTTCGCGGGCAGCCGGTCGCGGATCGATTCGAGCTCGTGCGCCACGTCTTCCGACGAATCGCGCGCATCTTCCTCGGGGCGATCAAAGAGACCCAGCTGCGGCTCATCGTCGCCAAAGAGAGGGCTCTTTGGGCGTCGGCCCGGCATCACTTCTGACCGTTGCGTCGCACCGCGATGTTGTGCTGCCGAAGCGTCTTGCTGAAGTGATGCTGGCCGCCGCCTCGGGCGACGAAGTAGTAGTACTCGTGTTGTTCAGGATCGATTACCGCGGCCATCGCAGCCCTCCCCGGGTTGCTGATCGGGCCTGGCGGAAGCCCCGAATGCCGGTAGGTATTGTACGGGTTTTTCCGGTCGTCGAGCATGGCCCGGGTGATCCGGCCGTCGTAGTCGTCGCAAGAGGGCGCCGCCTCGGGCACCGCCGCGCAACCATATTGGACCGTCGGGTCGGCTTGTAGCCTCCGACGCGGCAGGAATCGATTGGAGGTGAGGCGGTTCCAGAACACGCCCGCAATCCTTGGACGCTCGGATGGCACCGCGGCTTCCTTCTCCACGATGGACGCAAGCGTCACGATGTCATGCGTGGTCCAGCCCTTCAGCTTGCTGAGCTGGGCCGCGTACTGTTCCTCGAGCTCTTCGTATTTCGCAGTCCAGTTGGCCAGCATCCGCTCGACGACTCGTCTCGGCCTGGTGTCGTCGTCGAATTCGTACGTGTCGGGGAACAGGTATCCCTCGGCGTCGTTGGCCTCCACCCCGTAGCTCGCGAGGAGCGCCGCGTCTTCGGTTGCGTCGAGGAAATCGTCCGCATCACACACGCCGTACTCGTCGAGCCGCGCCGCAATCTCGAAACGCGAAAAGCCTTCGGGAATCAGGATGCGAACCTGAATGCGACCCAGGCGCGTCGTCGCGTGCCGCGCAGCCTCCTCTGGGGTCATCGGCACACGAAATCGAACCTTGCCCTGCCGAAGATGCCGATCGAGCCGCCGCATCCGCATGTAGAGCGACCACACCCTCGCGTCCTCGATGACCCCTTCGCTCTGCAACTGTGTCGCAAGTTGCCGGAGGGTCATGCCCTCAGACACTTGGATGTGGACCTCCTCGACATCGCTCACAGGTCCGTCGGTGTCTGGATAGATCACGAACAACCAGCCGGCCGCGCCGAGCAGGCCCAGCACCGCCAGCAGGGTCACGATGCTCAACGCCCGGACGATCCCACTGCCGAGATCGCTCTCGACCTCTATAGGCTTTCCGGATCCTTCCACGTCCCACCCTTATTGGCGTCTAGATACCCCTGGAGCAAGATGGTCGCTGCCGATTGGTCGACGACGGCTCGCTGCTTGGCGCCTCGCCTACCCATCTCCCTCAAGGATCGCTCTGCCGCCACCGTCGTCAGCCGTTCGTCCCAATAGGCGACCTCAACACCGAGCGCTGCGCCGAGCGCATCCCCGAACGCCCTGGCACGCCGCGCGGCCTCGCCTTCCGTTCCATCGAGCCGCAGTGGCAAGCCGACGACTGCCAACGATATCTCATCGTCGATGAGCGCATCGCGGACGCGCCGGGCCGCCTCGGCGGTGCCTCCCTGCGCCGGGACCGTCTCCCTCGGAAAAGCAATCGACCGCTCATCGTCCGAGACGGCAACCCCGATTCGTGCCTGCCCGGGATCGATGCCGACGATTCGACTCATCTCAACCACCGGCCTCGGGCCGCACGCCACCATCGGGCGCAGCGGGCGGACGGCTGGAGGCGAGCCGCTGGCTCAACAGGGGCAGCACGTAGGGAAAGCCGACCTGGACTTGATCGAGGTCGGGCGCGATCTGCCCCGCCAACCAGAACATCATGACGGACGCTCGCTCGACGTAGAACCAGCCGTCTGGATAGTGCACCGAGCGCATGAGGCTCCGGAGCTCACGGCGCTCCACCTCCGGGTCCGCGAGCGCTTCGAGCTCTTTCTGATTGGCGTTCATCAGCGCCGCAGGAGTTCGTGCTTCGAGCTTGAGCAGCTTCTGGAAATACGTCTTCACCGTTTGCTCGAGCAGCGCGCGGTCGCCGCCCTCGGCCATGAAGCCGATCGACTCGATGCCTTGCAGCGCGAGCGCGTCGTTCTGCTCGAAGAAGCCGCGTAGGACGTCGATCATTCCGTAGACGGTCTTGTCGGAGACCTCGCTGATCGCGCCGAAATCGAGCACGACGAGCTTGGCGTCGTCGGAACCCTCAACCGGCTGCACCAGGAAATTCCCGGGATGCGGGTCGGCATGGAAAAATCGGTCGACGAAGACCTGCTTGTAGAAGCTCTTCACGAGCCGCTCGGCGAGCTTGCGTAGATCGACTCCGCGTTCTCGGATCTCCTCGAGATGCGTGATCTTGATGCCTTCCATGAATGACATGGTCAGCACATCTCGGGTGGTGACGCCCGCGACGACCTCAGGAAAAAGGATGTGGTCGTCGTCGATGAAATTGGCCGACATTCGGCGCATGCAGTCCGCCTCATGCAGGTAGTCGGTCTCACGACGCAAGAGGTCGACCAGCGACGCGTGGACGGCCTCGATGTTCTGCACGGGCACAAACCACTTGTAGACGCGAACCATGAGCTTGATGACGCGCATGTCGACTCGGACGACATCACGAATCCCCGGATACAGCACCTTCACTGCGACCTTTCGCCCATCGTCCATGTACGCGACGTGCACCTGGCCGAGCGAGGCCGCGGCGACGGGCTCCGGGTCCATGCTTCGAAAGAACGCCGACGGCTGTGCACCGAGGCTCTCGACGAAGGCCTGCTCGATTTCGTCAAAGGGATGCGGCGGTACCGCGTCTTGCAGAGTCACGAGCCTCGTGATGTATGGGGGCGGCAAGAATCCGCCCATGATCGACAGGACCTGTCCCAGCTTGATGTACACGCCGCGCAGCCGGAGCATCCCCGCGAGCATCCGCTTCGAGTTCTTCTCATCGATTCGGGCCTGGCGGCGGGTCAGCCAGGCCGGCAGGACGGGCTCCGCGTGACCTGTCACGGGATCGTCACGCCAGCGGCGAAAGATCTTCACAAGGCCCAATTGCACCATATAGCTGGCGAAAATGACGCCAAAGACGAGCTGGGCATGGACGAGGCGGACGAATAGATTCATGCGGTTCGACGGTGGGAGACAATAGCAGCGATCGGGGAGCGTCCCACCGCTTTGGCAGATCGCCCAAAGGGTATAGGGTAAGCGGGTCGTGTCCGGTAGCCGCAGTCGAAAGCTCCGAGAGAAGCTCAACCAGGCCCTCCGCAGGGAGCGCCTCGTCGAAGCACTGGTGCACTACGAGGCGCTCCAAGGTCTGGAGCGGAACGAACCGCGCTGGCCGCATCGCAAAGGCGATCTGCTCAAACGGCTTGGACGCCCGGAGGAGGCGATCTCTTCGTATGAGCGAGCGGTGGACCTCTATGCGCGACAGGGGTTCGTGGCGCGGGCGGCGGCGATGGCCAAAGTCGTCATGGGGATCGCGCCGGACCGGGTGGACGTGCTCGAACGGGTCAACGTGGATCCAGCGAGGAAGCTCCACCGCTCGACAAGGCACACGGTCGTCACGGCGGATTCCGGTGGCCAGCCCGACGACTGGCCAGGGATTCGGACCAAGCACCTCTCCGTCGACGCGCTGCCATTGGTGGCCGACGATTCGGCGGCAGACGACATGCTGAGGTTCACGAAGCCGCCCGCGGCTCAACACCTGGCTCTCGATCTCGACATCTCCGACGCAGAGGTGCAAGACCGCCCCGCGACTGTCGATGGCCTCAGTCAGCGTCCCAGCGCGGAGCACCTGGCACAGCTCCCTTCGATGCCGTTGTTCGCTGAGGTTCCAAAGTCGGTGCTGATGAAGATGGTCCAGGAGTCGCGTCTGATCGACCT
>CALLDH010000207.1 GCA_937998345.1 uncultured bacterium
CCCATGACAACACAGACCGCTTTCACAGGCTAGTGTTCGGCCAAAACCTCGAGCAGGATGTCGGGTAGGTCGGTCATGAGGCCGTCAACGCCCGCATCGAGGAGCTCATGCATCTCGGCTGGGTCATCGACTGTCCAGACGTGGACTTGGATGCCGTGATGGTGAGCCGCGTCGACGAATCGCGGCGTGATCAGCTTCATTCCGTGGAAGGACGGTGGGATCTGGAGGGCATCAAAAGGGAACATCGCGTGCCTCGATGCCCCGGCCAGGACTCGCTTCCAGAAGTCGAGCGCGCCCTTTCGGCCGGGTGAGGTGGCGACCCGCCCTCGGCTGTGCTTCCGAAAGGCCTCCGTCACTTCGTCGTGTTCCGAAGCCACCAGCACCCGATCGTGAATGCCGTGATGCTCGATGAATTCCCAGACGCGCCCGGCGAGTGCTGGGTCCTTGGGTTTGATCTCCAGGTTGTAGTGAAGGTTCGGGTCGAGCGCGAGAGCCTCTTCGAGGGTCGGGATGCGCGCATCCGCGCCTCGGAACGCGTAGCTTCCGTCTTCGATGAAGTTGTGACCGGCGTCGAGGCGCTGGAGCTCCGCACGGGTGTGGTCGCGAAGATTACCGTGCCCGTCGGTGGTCCGCTCGAGGGTGGCATCGTGAAAACACACGAAGTGACCGTCCGATGTCTCGTGAATGTCGGTTTCGATGTGCCGGTATCCAAGCTGCAAAGCGTTGCGAAACGCCAGAAGTGTGTTCTCGGGCCAGCGTTTGGCACCGCCTCGATGGGCAAAGGCTATCGGCGTCGTCGGGCCGAAGTAGGGGCGAGGCATCGGGAAGACAGCATACCGCCGTTTTCGGTGAGGAGGGCGCGACACTTGTCGGCAGGGGCGTTTTTGTCCATCGTGCCCCATCAAAGGGATCCCGAGAATGGCAATGGACTTGGCAGGCAAAGTCGCGATCATCACTGGCGGCGCAGGAGGCATCGGCAAAGCCCTGGCCGAGGAAATGGCGGAACGCGGCTGCTATCTAGTGCTCGCCGACATCAACACGGAGCTGCTCGAGAAGACCGCGGCCGAGCTTCGCGCGACGGGGGCGCAGCTGGACGCCACGACCGTCGACGTTCGTGATGCCGTGCAGGTTCAGGCGCTCGTTGACGGTGCCCTCAACGAGCTTGGTCGTATCGATTTCTTCTTCAACAATGCGGGTGTGAACTTGTGCGCGGAGCTTCGCGACACCAGCCTCGACGATTGGAGCTTGCTCATCGACGTGAACCTCCGCGGCGTGGTTCATGGCGTTCACGCAGCGTATCCCATCATGCGCAAGCAGGGCTTCGGCCACATCGTGAACACGGCCTCTGCGGCCGGATTGGTGCCCGCTGCCGCGGAAGGCGCGTACGCTGCGACCAAGCATGCAGTGGTGGGGCTATCGATGGCGCTGCGCGTCGAGGCCGAGGCGTTTGGCGTGAAGGTTAGCGTCGTGTGTCCGGGGTTGGTCGACACGCCGATCCTCGACTCGACCAAGTACGTGAAGCTCGACCCCGAGGTCATTCGGAAGGTCGCGCCTGAGAAGCCGATACCTCCTCGCAAAGCAGCGCAGCTCATCTTGCGAGGTGTCGATCGTAACGAATTCTTCGTCGTCCTGACGCTGACCACGCATGCGCTGTGGCGGCTCCACCGCTATGCGCCTGCCGCATCGATGGGAGTGGGCAAGATCGCCATCGGAAAATTTCGCGAATTTCGCCGCGAGGACGACTGAGCTCAGAGAAACTCAGGGTCGATGCCGATGACCCGCAACGCACGCTCGTGAATCCGAAACTCGGCTGGTCCGACTCCCGGCGCCTCGCCGTCAATGTCCATCCACGCGGTGTTCGCGAGCATCTCCACTTTGATGTGCCTGCCGCGGTACGTGCTGACGATTGGGGAGCGCACATGGGTGCCTTTGTAGAGCCCCACCATCACCGGGAGGCCGCGCAGCGTCGAGGTCGCGCGAAGCAGAATCACGTCGAATAGACCGTCGGCCAGCCGGCCTTCGGGCGCAAACATCATGCCGCCGCCCGCCCATCGGCCGTTGCACACGCACACGTTGCTGATGTCGTGCTCCCCTTCGTCCTTGCCGTCGATCCACAAGCGGATTCTGGCCGGCTTGTACTTCTGTTGCGCGCGGAGCACCGCTTTGAAGTACTTCGCCTTGCCGCTGCTCTTTGATTTCGACTGCGCCACGAATCGGTCGACGAGGCCGCCCATCCCCATTGAGGCGATGTTGAGAAAGAAACGCCCCTCGGAGTGCCCCTCGTCGTGCACGTACCGGACCCATCCGATGTCGATGGGGACCGCCGGTTCGTCGCGGATGACGGCGCAAGCGCTTTCGAGCTGTTCGGCGCCGGGGATCATCTTTCGGAAGTCGCCACCGGTGCCTGCGTGAAGCACACCGAGAGTGACTTGCTCGTTGACGCCGGAGTGCATGATGCCGTCGACCACTTCGCTGTGCGTGCCGTCGCCGCCGAATGAGACGATAGTCCGCGCACCGTTCGCGATCGCTTCCTTACCGATGCGCAAACCGTCGCCACGCGACTCGGTGAGCTGAAGCTCCACAGGTCCGAGTGCCTTGCGAATCCGAACGCTCAGCTCTTCCCAGTGGTCCCCGACGAAACCGTGGCGCGCCATGGGATTCGCAATGACCAGTGTCTTGCTCGGATCAAACACCGCAGAACGCCTCGTACCGCATTTCCCCTCTTTCGGGTAGAGTCGCGCGATGCTTTTCAGAAGAGTTGGGTTTGCTCTCGCGCTGCTGCTCGGGGGTTGTGGGGGCAGTGCCACCTCGGCCGAGTGTGAGGGACTGACGACGGAGCAATGCACGCAGCCGGACGGCGGGATCCCCGACGGGGGCATGCCGTCTGAAGCGCAACTCGTGGTGGATACCGACTGGCTAGAAGCGCACCTCGGCGATCCGGACGTCCAGCTGATCGACACCCGTGCGTCCAGATCCGACTACGACGCATCCCGAATCCCGGGCGCGATCCGCCTCAGACCTGGAGACTTGGCGACGGCAGTCGACGGAGTGCCTTCGCAAGTTGCTCCGCCGACGGAGGCTCAGCCGGTGCTCCGCGCGGCCGGGCTTCGCAATGAGGTGACTGCAGTGGTGTACGGTGGGCCACCGGAGTACGACGCCTCCCGGATCGTTTGGACGCTTCGATACTACGGCCATCTCGATGTTCGCTATCTCGACGGCGGCTACGCGGCATGGGCGGCGGCCGGAGGTGAGCTCGATACGGATCTGCCGAGCCCAGAGTCGACCGAGTACACCATCGTCGGAGTCGATGAAGGCCTGCGGGTCACCGGGGACTGGGTTCTCCTCCAACTCGGTGATGCCCCCTACGACATGCCCGCGATTCAGCTGGTCGATGCACGCTCTGAGGGCGAATACGAGAGCGGCCACATCCCGAGCGCCCGGAGCGTCAATTGGACCAGAAATCTCGACGGCGGCCTCTTGCGCGCGCGACCCGAGCTCGAAGCCCTCTACGACGGGATGGATTCCGCAGAAACTACGGTGAGCTACTGCGTCTCGGGCTGGCGAGGTTCGTTCGCCTGGCTAACCCTGACCGCCCTCGGATACGAAGATGCACGGTTATACGACGGGTCGTGGAATGAGTGGGGATCAGGCGGGTTTCCGGTGGAAAACTAGCAGCGTCGGACACCGCGGCCGTGGACAGAGGCCGAGGCCGTGACCGGCACTGACACCGGCGCTGACCCGGTCTCGGTCTCGGTCGCCCGAACCACGAAGCGAGAAGAGCGGTTTAGCGGTTCGCGTTCAGCGATCGGCGCCGCCGGGTTCAGGGGCGCGTTTCGTTGGAGGGGGGACCGACGCAGGCGTCCATTACCTCATCGCCGTACATCATTCGGTT
>CALLDH010000208.1 GCA_937998345.1 uncultured bacterium
CTCGGCCGCAACGCTCGAAGCGTCCTCGGGCGGCGGCTCCGCGTGCGTGCACCCTACCCAGCCGATCGACGACGCAAAGAGGAACAATCCAAAAGCGCGCATGGCACCCTCCGTGCTTGAGACAGGCCACCGAGTACAACATGGAGCGATACGATTCTCAACGGTGTCGGGGCCGCATTTGTACCACCGATGAGGCATTTCTAGCTATCCTGCCCGCCCATAGTAGGAACCAAACCATGAGCGAACACGACTACGACCTTCTCGACTTAGACAGCCACGTCGACGACCCATGGCCGATGTACACCTACCTCCGGGAGGAAGCACCGCTCTACTGGGATCAGCACAACGAGCTCTGGGCCATTTCCCGACACGAGGACATCGTCGCGATGTCGTCGGACACCGAGACCTTCACCTCGGGTGAAGGCGCGTTGGCCAACATTCCTCCCGACCCGTCGATGATCCATCAGTACCCCGAGCAGCATGGGAAGCAGCGCCGCCTCGTCAGCTCGGCGTTCACGCCCTCGCGAATGCGGTCGCTCGAGTCGAACGCAAGGGCTATCGCGATCGACATCATCGAGAACGTCCGGCCCCATGGATATTGCGACGCCGTCACCGACTTGGCGAAGCATCTGCCGTTGAGGCTCATCGGCGCCATGCTCGGCCATCCGACCGAAGACCTCGAAATGATACAGAATTGGACGGACGCGATGGTCCAGGGCGGCAGCGGGCCGCAGTACGTGGACGATACGACCAACGATGCCTTTGATGGCTTTGCGATGTATCACGAGGAGGCCATCGCCAAACGCACGGAAGAGCGGACTGACGACATCTTGAGTGTCTGGCTCGACGCTGAGATTGACGGAGAGAAGCTCGACGAGAGTCAGCTTCTCTTCGAGCACGCGCTCATCTTTGTCGGTGGTAGTGAGACCACACGAAACGTCATGTCATGCGGCATCGAGATGCTGATCAAGAACCCAGAACAGCGTCAGTACTTCATCGAAAACATCGACGACCCGGCCGTCAACAAGGCCGCTATCGAGGAAATGATCCGCTGGGCGGTGCCATTCACTCGGATGGTGCGGGTCGCGACCCGCGACGTCGAGATGTACGGCAAGACCATCAAGGAGGGTCAGGGCATCATGATGATGTATCCCTGCGCGATGCGAGATCCGCGTGTTTTCGACGACCCAGACAACTTCAACATCCGGCGCCCTGCTCCAACCTCCAACCTTTCGTTCGGCCACGGGAGGCATCTGTGCCTGGGCGCCAACCTCGCCCGAATGGAGCTACGGATCTTCTTCGACGAGCTGCTCCGTCGCATCCCCAAGATGGAGCTCGATCCGGCGCAGACCCCTACCAAGCGGCGCTCCTCGTTCATCCGCGGCCTGACCTCGCTACCCGTCGTTTGGGACACAGTTGCCGGCTGACACGTCCCAACAAGAAGGCTTCGGCTAACGCCCGCCGGCAACCACAGTACATCTCCCCAAGACCCCTACCCGACCAAGGAGCACTGTATGGATAAGAAGACCTTAGGCGTACTCGGATTTGCGAGCGCCGCCCTCGTTGCCGCCACCGTGTCTGCCGCTGCGCCGAAATGGGCCCAAAAAGGCTCGACGCTCGAGAAATGCGCGGGCATCGCGGCCAAAGGCAAGAACGACTGCGGCGCGAATGATCATAGCTGCGCTGGCAACGCCAAGCGTGACAACGACCCGAACGAATGGGTTTACGTGCCCGCGGGCGTCTGCGACAAGATTGCAAACGGACGCGTGTGGAAGACGAAGAAAGTCGAATAGGCCCCCGGATGGGCGCCCGGATGGGCATCAGCCTTCGGCGAGAATGGGTCGACCCGCTTCTGGCGACTCGACCGCTGCTGCCTGCGTTGGAGGTCATTTTCGAGCAGTGGGCGTTCGCTTCGGAGTCAGAGCTTCGGCAGCTCGAACGACTCCGTGAGCGGCATCCCTTCCTGCTGCACTGTCTCAGCATGAACGTCGGGTCGAGCGACCCGCTCGACAGAGGCTACTTCGAACAGGTGCGTGCTTTTGCCGACCGGTTCGCCATCGCCAAGATCTCCGACCATCTGAGTTGGCGAAGCATTCGCGGCCAATGGTCGCTGTCGCTACTCCCGTTGCCACGAACAGAGGAGGCGCTCGCGCATGTGCTGGCTCGCGTGGCCGAAGCCCAGTCCTTTCTTGGGCGCACGATCGCCCTCGAGAACATCTCACAGTACCTGCCAGTCCCCGGGGATGTGCCGCTCGTCGAGATGTTCAACCAGCTGCACGAACGCGCCGGCACACTGCTTCACCTCGACCTGAACAACCTACTGGTGACTGAGCGCTGGCTCGGAGAGTCTCCTGAAGCCTTCCTCGACCGGCTCACGGCGGACATCGCCTGGGTCCATGTCGCCGGTCACGAAAACGTGCCGCTGCCGATCGACGATCATAGTGGGATGCCCACTGCTGCTTGCATGGATCTGCTCGCCCGGGTCGCTTCGTCTGCCCCCGTGATTCTGGAGTGGGACCGGGAGCGTCCACCGCTTCAGAAACTGTTGCCCGCTATCTCCGCCGAGCAGGTGCACCGTGCCTGAAACCCCGCTCTCCGCATGGCAGGCGCAATTCTTCTCTGAGCGAGTGTGCACCCGGGCCGCCGGCCGGGAGGGCGTGTACTTCCGCGAGCAGGTGTTCGGAGCGCTCGGTGTTCTGTCTGAAGCCTTGCCGGACCTGCAAACAGCCCTTGGTGAGCAGAACTTCCGCTTCTTCGTGCGCGAGTTTCTCAGCAGCCGGCAGCCGCAGGACGCCTTGGGCACCAGTTTGATTGAGCCATTTCTTTCGTTTCTCTTGACCGAAGACGCAAAGCTTGCGCGGCCCCTCGGCCTGCAGCGAATGATTCGCGCGCTTCAAGAAGCGGCAAGATCGTCGCCCAAGTGATTGCCCGATTGGGTATGCTCCGGAGGTCATGACTCCTCTCGATCTCTCGCACCCGGTTTGGGAACAAGTTTACATGGTGGCGCCGCTCGTCGTCGTTGGGACACGTGAGCCTGACGGGACGTACGACCTTGCACCGAAACACATGGCCATGCCGATCAGTTGGCAAGACCACTACGGCTTCGTGTGCACGCCTTCACATGCGACCTATGCAAACGCGCAGCGCGAGGGTTGCTTCACGGTGAGCTTTCCACGGCCAGATCAGATCTTGCTGACCAGCCTGGCCGCGGCGCCCCGCTGCGACGACTCGCGCAAGCACGCGCTCGAAGCCGTGCCGACCGTGGCTGCGACGAAGGTCGACGGGGTCCTCGTCGAAAGCGCCTACCTTCATTTCGAATGCGAAGTCGACAAAATCATCGACGGCTTCGGCGTCAACAGTCTCATCATCGGCCGTATCGTGGCGGCGGCGGCGGCGGATGACAGCGTTCCGGACGCCGACGTCGACGCCCAGGAGATGATCGCCCGCTCTCCGATGTTGGCGTATCTTCATCCGGGGCGCTTCGCGAAAATCGTTCAAACGCAGGCATTTCCCTATCACGTAGGCTTCCAACGCTGACCGAATCCGATGCACGAAGATCTACCGAACCGAATCCTCGAACATCTCGAAGGGACGCGTGCGGAGATGCTCGAGCTGCTCGAGCTGCTCGTTCGCGCAGAGTCTCCGTCGGACGATCCAAGCGCTCAGGGGCCGATGCTCGAGCTGCTCTCGGATGCGTTCACGAACCGGGGCTTTCGTCCACGAGTGATCCCCGGAAAGAACAGCGGCGGCATGCTGCTCGCGACGCCCGCGGAGCGGCCGCGGTTCGTTCCTCACCAGTTGGTCCTCGGGCACTGCGACACCGTATGGCCAATTGGAACCCTGGAATCGATGCCGATCAGAACCGAGGATGGGAACTTCTGGGGGCCGGGGTCGTACGACATGAAGGCTGGGCTGGTCCAGGGCCTGTTCGCTCTCGAAGCGCTCGCTTCCGCAGGCGTGGGCACCCTCCCCGTCACGCCGGTGTTCTTGGTCAACTCGGACGAGGAGATCGGGAGCCGGGAGTCGACCCGCGTCATCAAGCGATTCGCCCGCCGCGCGGACCGATGTTTCGTTCTCGAACCGTCGCTCGGCCCCGAGGGGCACCTCAAGACGGCACGCAAGGGTGTCGGTCGCTTCACGATCCGCGTCCGCGGCAAGGCCGCACACGCCGGCCTCGACCCCGGCAAGGGAGCGAGCGCGATCCTCGAGCTCTCTCTCATCATTCAGAAGCTCTTCGCCCTCAACGATCCGGAGCGAGGCGTCACGGTGAACGTCGGAACGATTGATGGAGGGCTGAGCCCCAACGTGGTCGCGCCACAGAGCGAGGCGGTTATCGATGTGCGTGCACCGACTACCGAAGATGCAGCCCACATCGAAAAAGCGATTCATTCGCTAAAGGCGGAGACGCCCGGGACGGAGGTCGAGGTGGAAGGCTCCATACGACGCCCGCCGATGGAGCGAACCCCGGGCAATCAGAAGCTCTGGTTGCTCGCGCGCCGTGGCGCTGACGAGCTTGGGTTTGAAATCGAGCAAGCCGCCGCCGGTGGTGGCTCCGACGGCAACACGACGAGCCAGTATGCGCCGACGCTCGATGGGCTTGGCGCGGTCGGTGCCGGCGCCCATGCGGTGAACGAGCACCTGGTCTTGGAACGGATGGTCGAGCGCTCGGCGCTCCTTGCCAGGTTGCTGTCGTTTCCACCCCTCGGGGAGGCAGCACGATGACCGTTCTTCACGCCTCGCTCACACGGATCACCGACTTCGATCGGGTTGGCTTTGCGTGCGAGCCTCTGCCACGGGAGCAATGGGAGCTCGGGGATTACGTCATCGGAAGCGTGAACATTCGACGTGGCGGGTTCTCTTCCGTCGAGCTCCCGAGTGGTCGTATGGTGGATGCCGTCGAAGGGGACTCGGTCATCGGGGTCCTTGGCGTTCGCCATGCGACGCTGGAAGTTGTGGGCTCGTGGGAAGCGGTCGGCACGGATGGGCGCATGAACCTGCTCAGCGCCGGAGGGCTGATGGGGCGAGCCACCTCGGTTTCCGGGACGCTCGGATCGCCCATTCACGTCCAGTATCAGGGCCACGCGATTCGAGACGGCACCAAACTGCAAATGCAGGATTTCGCGAGGGTGCCATCGAAAGCCCGTGCCTACGAGCTTCCCACGATTCTCATCATTGGGACTTCGATGTCGGCCGGGAAGACGACCTGCGCCAAGGTCATCGTGCGCCAACTCAAGCGCGCCAGATATCGTGTCACGGGTGCGAAGCTCACCGGCGCGGGCCGGTTCCGTGACATCCTCGCCATGCGGGACGCGGGAGCTGACGCCATCGTCGACTTCGTCGACGTCGGATTGCCTTCTTCCGTAGTGGAGCGCGAGTACTTCCGAGCTCGACTACGGAATCTGCTCGGCCTCATCGTCGAGACAGAGCCCGATGTGGTCGTGGCTGAAGTCGGCGCATCACCGCTCGAGCCCTACAACGGCGATACCGCACTCGAAGAGATGCAAGCATCCGTTGCGATGACCGTCTTATGCGCGTCGGACCCGTACGCGGTGGTGGGCGTCATGCAGGGCTTCGACATGATGCGGCCCGACGTTGTGGCTGGGGTGGCAACCAGCACCAGCGCCGGCGTCGAGGTCGTCGAGAAGCTGAGTGGTGCGAGGGCGCTCAACATGCTCGATCCGGAGTCCATCCCCGAGCTACGTGAGCTTCTCGCGGGAGCACTCGACTGAAGCAGGTGCCCGGTGGCCATGGTAGCCACGCCTCGGCCACGGCGGTAGTATGGCTCCCATGCCTGACCAGTCGGAGATGGAAGTGCTCGTTGCCGGACGTGACTGGAAGGCAGCGGGATACGGCGTTGCGCTGGCGACCGTCGTCAAGACCTGGGGGTCTTCCCCGCGTCCAGCCGGGAGCCACCTCGTCGTGCGTGATGACGGCTCCTTTCTCGGCTCGGTGTCGGGTGGCTGTGTCGAAGGCGCGGTCGTCGAGGAGGCGCTCGGGGTGATGAAGGCAGGCGTCCCGAAGGTTCTCGAATTCGGCATCACCCACGAGGAGGCGTGGGCGGTAGGCCTCGCCTGCGGCGGGACCGTCCACATCTTCGTGGAGCCACTGCAATGAAGGCCGAGACGCTAGAGGCCATCCTCGCCGACATTGGACGCAAACGCCCCGTCGTCCTTGCGACCGACCTCGACTCCGGTGCCCAGCGACTGCTCCATGGAGGTGACGGTGAAACAGAAGCCGAGCGCGCAGATGTCGCACGCGCGTTGCGGGTCGATATTTGCGTCACGACCGACGGGGACTCCGGGCCGCAGATCTTCTACCAGCCGTTCAACCCACCGCTTCGCTTGATCGTCGTGGGTGCGGTGCACATCGCCCAGCCCCTGTCGGCAATCGCAACGCTTGCCGGCTACGAGGTCACGATCGTCGACCCGCGTGAATCATTCGCTGCGGCCGAACGTTTCCCAGGCGTCACACTGAGCTTGGAGTGGCCCGATGCGGCCTTGGAGTCGATCGGGCTCGATCAGCGATGCGCGGTCGTGACCTTGACCCACGATCCGAAGCTCGACGACCCAGCCCTGCAGGTCGCGCTTCGAAGCGAAGCCTTTTTCATCGGATGCCTAGGGAGCAGAAAGACCCACGCGGCACGCCTGCGCAGGCTCAGCAAGGCAGGGTTTGCAGACGCGGACCTCGAACGAGTGCACGGCCCAGTCGGACTGCCGATCGGCTCCCGCTCGCCAGCAGAAATCGCCGTCTCGGTGGTCGCTCAGGTAACACAAGCGCTGCGCAAGCCATGAAAAAGGGGACTGTCCCCGAACACCCCAATCGAGCCCGCCGAATTAACCCTTCGTAAAAGGGGACTGTCCCCTTTTTCGTTTTCAGTCGTGGCAGCAGTGGCCTTTGGCTTCGGTGCCGGTGGCTTTTTCGATGACGGGCTTCGGAGGCTCTTCTTCTAGAGGCTGCGATTGACGCTGAGCTTTGACGCTGACTGATTCACGGTGGGCGGTGATTGCCGCGATGATGCTGACGGCGATTTCCTGGGGGGTGGTGGCACCGATGTCGATGCCTGCGGGGCCGTCCACGCGGGCCCAGGTTTCGGGCGCCACGCCACGGCGTTTCATGGTGCCTCCGAGGGAGGAGAAGCGCCGTGGGCTCGCGACTACGCCCAGGTAGCTCGGCGAGAGCTCGACGGAGCGTGCGATGGCGTCCTCGTCGAAGACACCGTGTGTGGCGACCACGATCGCTGCCTCGCCTGGGCGTACGAGCTCGACCTGATCGAGGGCAGTGATCACCGTGGCCCCTTCGAGCGGAGGGCGTTCCGTCGTATCGACGATGCTGACCTTGTAACCGACGGCGATGCCGAGCTCGACGAGCGCCTGAGCGACGGGCGAGTTCCCAAAGACCACGAGCTCGCGCTTGGCTCGATGCG
>CALLDH010000209.1 GCA_937998345.1 uncultured bacterium
GATCCCTGAGATGCCCCACCATCCCACCGAGCATCGTCGTCCGCGGCGGACACGAGAACTCGAGCCCGCGCGCCTCGTGCGCCAACTTGATGCCGAGCAACATCCCACACGCCGCACTCTCGACGTAGCCCTCGACGCCGCTGATCTGACCGGCAAGGTAGACGCCCGGCCGTGACCCCAGTGCCAAATCGTCGTCGAGAACCTTGGGTGAGTCGACGAACGTGTTCCGATGCACGCTCCCAAGCCGCTCAAACTCGGCGTGCTCGAGCCCCGGGATCATTCGAAACACGCGCTTCTGTTCCGGCCAGGTCATGCGCGTTTGGAAACCGACCATGTTGAACGCCGTGCCCGCTTCGTCTTCTTGACGCAGTTGCACCACCCCATGTGGCCAACGCCCAGTGCGCGGGTCGGTCAGCCCAACAGGCTTCATGCAGCCGAACGACAGAGTCTTCGGACCGCGGGATGCCATCACTTCGATCGGAAGGCAGCCCTCGAAGTAACGCACCTTCTCGAACTCTCGCGGGACCACTTTCTCGGCATCGAGGAGGGCCTGCACGAAGGCGGTGTACTCTTCTTCGTTGAGCGGACAGTTCACGTACGCCGCGTCGCCGCCCTTGTCATATCGCGATGCCCGGAACGCACGGTCGAAGTCGATCGAATCGGCTGAGACGATCGGCGCGATCGCGTCGTAGTAGGCCAAGTGCTCTGCACCCACTGCGGCAGCGATATCATCGGCGAGCCCCCCGGAGGTGAGCGGCCCCGTCGCGATGACCACCGGCCGCTCCTCCGGAATGCGGTCGACCACTTCATTAAGTACTTCAATGAGTGGATGCGCCTCAATCCGGCGGGTGATTTCAGCACTGAACTGGTCCCGGTCGACAGCAAACGCGCCGCCGGCCGGGACGCGATGAAGTTCCCCCACTTCCATGACCAGCGAGCCGGCGCGGCGCATCTCTTCTTTGAGAAGCCCCACCGCGTTGTGAATGGCCGCCCCGCGGAAGGAGTTCGAGCAGACGAGCTCTGCCATTTGATCGGAATGCTGAGCGGGAGTGCGCGACGAGGGCTTCTGCTCGATCAGGCGGACCGAGATGCCGCGTTCGGCCAACTGCCACGCGCACTCGGTGCCGGCGAGGCCCGCACCAACGACAAGCACATCTGCCACAGCCGGACCTTAGCCTGTGGCAGAGCCCGCCGCAGGCAGCGACTCTTGCGACTCGCCCTCGTCGAGCAACTCGCTAGGGTCGTAGGGGCGCTCGAAGTCGCAGGTCTCGTTGGCGCACTTGAGCTTGGGGTTCTTCTTGCCACCCATCGCGACGAGGAAGTCGCTGCCACAGGTCGGGCACTTCATTCCAATCGGCTTCTGCCACACCCGGAAGTCGCACGGCTCTTCCGAGCGATAATTCGTGCAACCATAGAACGGACGGCCACGGCCCTTGGGCTTGATCGGAACGATGTCGCCTGTCTTGCACTTCGGGCACTTGTACCCGAGCGGCACCGCACGGGTGTGCTTGCAGGTGGGATATTTGGAGCAACCGAGGAACCAGCCATTGCGGCCCCATCGCTTGGTCATCTTCGCGCCGCACTCGTGGCAGTCGTAATCGGTCAGCTCGGGCTCTTTGGGCGGTTCGACCTCCCCGTCGGGACCGATATTGAGCGTGTAGCGACACTCCGGGTACTTCGTGCAGCCGATGAAGGGCCCGTTGCGGCCCCAGCGTTTCACCAGAGGGTCACCCGACTCGGGACATACCTCGCCAGTCTCGATGGGTTCCGGCCACCACTTCCCCTTCTGCTCGACCGCATGCGCGATCTGCGCCTGCAGCCGCTCGTGGAAAGGTTGAAGCACATCGAGACGTTTCGCCCGGGCTTCACCGACCGCGTCGAGATCCTCTTCGAGCTTCCGCGTGAAACCGATGTCGGCGAGGTCGAAGTTGTCGGCGACTAGCTTCTCGATGACCAGGGTCCCGAGCGGACTCGGAACGAGCTTGTTGTTGTCCTTCAGAACGTACGCACGCTGCTCGACCTTGCTGATGATCTCGGCATAGGTGCTCGGGCGGCCGATGCCTTCTTCCTCCAGCTTCTTCACGAGGGTGGCCTCGGTGAAGAGTGGCGGCGGCTCGGTCTGCTTGTGGTGTGTCTCCGCGCCAGGCGGAATCACGAGATGAAGCGCCTCTCCCTCGCGGAGCTCGGGAAGGCTGTCGTCGTCGTCGGTCCGGTCTTCGGGGCTCGGCTCCTCGCCGGCAAGCGGCTCGGTAGTGGCGCCGTACACGGCCCGCCAACCTGGAACCTTGAGCACGCTGCCACTCACGCGCAAACCGTAGGTGCGACCGTCTGCAGTGGCTTCGATCTCTACGCCCGTCTGGTCGAACACGGCCGGGGTCATCTGTGAGGCGACGAAACGATCCCAGATCAGCTTGTAGAGCCGGCGCTGCGGATCGGTCAGGTACTTGCTCACCGCTTCGGGCGGCAGATCGAGACGCGTCGGACGAATCGCTTCGTGAGCGTCCTGCACGTTTTGCTTCTTGGTCTTGAAGAAGTT
>CALLDH010000210.1 GCA_937998345.1 uncultured bacterium
GACAGTGACGGCGTCAGCGTCGGTGTCAGCGTCGGTGTCAGCGTCGGGGGGCGTGGCGTGGGTCTAGGGTGAGTCGGGGCAGCCGTCTCCGGGCAGCCCGCGGCAGTCCTCGAACTCCTCGATGCAGCCCGCGAGGTTCAGGCACTCGATGCACGATCGGCTGCACGCGTTGAGCTCGCATTGGGTGCGACAGAGCACTTCGATCCCGCAGCGCTCAAGCTCTCCGTAGCAGGCGGAACACTCGGTGGAGAGTCCATCGACGGCCTCTTCGACGCACTCGGTGACGCATTCTTCGTACCGCGGGAGGTTGAAGATGAGGCTGCCGCAGAACGACGACAGGTTGTTTCGCGAGCCACAGTCGCGGGCAATGTCACGTGGGCTCCCGTCTGCGGATTGGAGTGCATCGAGATCTGACTCGTTGTCGCACGCGCCTTTCGGTCCGCCACCCACACCGCCTTCGCCACCCATACCGCCCGCACCACCCGCACCGCCGTTCCCGCCGGTCCCCGTTCCAGGCGGAATCGGAGTACCAGTGCCGGGAAGGGTGGGTGGGGCGTCATTGGCACAGCCGACGACGAAAAAAAATAAGACCAAGAGCCACTTCATGAACCCCAGAGTGATCCCACTCCAACCTCCAGTCAACGAACCCGGTGATCCGGTTGCGATTCGCCAGGGTGTCGTGTCCCGTCGTGCCCCGGTTAGAGGCCCATGATCTTTGCGACTGTGTATCGCATGACCTCGGTGGCTCCGCCGCCGATGCGGAAGAGGCGGGCGTCTCGCCAGGCGCGTGCGACCCAGAGCTCTTCGAGATAGCCCATGCCGCCGTGGAATTGCAGGCATTGGTCCATGACCTCTGCGGTCACGTCGCCCACGTAGGCCTTGGCCATCGATGTGAGTCGGGTCGTTTCCATTGAGATCATGCCCTCGTTTATGAACTTATCCTCGTTGTAGGCCGCGCAGGCGTTGTAGGTGAGCGCCTTGGCCGCCTCGTACTTCGTGTACAGATCGACGAACTTTTGCTGCCAGTATTCGCGCTTGATCAGCGGCTTTCCGAACGCGACGCGCTCGCGGCCGAACTGGACCGAGCGGTCGAGGGCCAGCTTCGATCCGGCAAGCCCGCTCACGCAGCCGACGAGGCGCTCCGACTGGAAGTTTTGCATGAGATACACGAAACCCATTCCCTCCTGTCCGAGGAGGTAGCGCTTCGGAACGCGAACATCTTCGAAGAACAGCTCGGCCGTGTCGCTCGACCAGTTGCCCGCCTTCTCGAGCTTCTTCGAAATACTGAAGCCCTTCACGTCTGTCGGGCACATGATGATCGAAATTCCGCTGTGGCCGGCGTCAGGATCGGTCTTGACCATGAGTGTGACGAAGTCTGCGCGCGTGCCGTTGGTGATATACGTCTTCGAGCCATTGATGACGTACTCGTCGCCGACCGCACGCGCCGTCGTTCGGAGCCCGGCGACGTCCGAGCCCGCGCCCGGCTCACTGACGCCGAGCGCCGCAATTTTGTCGCCACGAATTGCGGGCGCCAGGAACTCGTCTTTCACCTCGCGTGAGCCGAGGTCGTTGATCACCGGGGTCGCCATGTCTGCTTGCACCAACAAGCCCATGGTCACGCCGGCCGAACCGCAGCGGGCCAGCTCCTCAGACTTGACGACGCTCATCCAGAAGTCGCCGCCACCGCCGCCAACGTCTTCGGGATAGTGCGCACCGAGGATCCCAAGCTCGCCTGCGCGCTTGAACACGGAGTTTGGAAAGAGCTTTTCCTCCTCCCACTGGTCGACCCTGGGCGCGAGCTCGTTCTCGACGAAGGTCCGAACTTGTTGGCGGAAGATCTGATGCTCTTCCTTAAATGGCTGGAATGTAGACGACATAACTCCCCGGCTCCCAGAATGAATGAACGTTCATTTAGTAACCGGAGCCCAGCGAATTGGCAAGCCCTGACCGTCAGGCTTGTCTTCTAATGGTTCGGGGGCTCGTCCGGCTTGGTGACACGCTCGAGGACGATCGCGTCCATCCGCTCCGGGTAGACCTCGGGCTTCAGCTCTGCCCGCAGCTCGATCAGAAGTTTCTTGAGCTCATCTTCGCGCCGCTGACGCCTGAGCGTGCGGCGGATTCCTGCGCTGGCCTGGTCGAGGGTCTGGACGCTCTCAGGGCGAATACTGGTGAGCTTGAGGACGCTCCACTTGCCGTCACCGAGGTCGAGCGGCTTGCTCACTTTGCCGGTCGTCTCGAGCTCGAACGCGGCCTTCGCGAGCGTGACGTCGATCGCCGCGTCGTCCGGCTTGCCGACGAGGCTTCCGTCTTCATTGAAGTAGAGAAGGTCCCCTCCGCGAAGCTTGGTTTCGGTGTCCAGGCTCACGTGCTTGGCCATCTCAGAGAACGGCACCCCCTTGTTGGCCGCGAGCTGCGCCAGAACGTCCTTGGCCTCTCCCTCGCTGGCGACGAGGATGTGTCTCGCACGGCGCATCTCCGCGCGGCGGAACTCTTCAGGGTGCTCTTGGTAGTAGCGCGCAACGTCCTCTAGGGAGATCTGGTCGTGGGCCCCGCCCTCTTCGAACTCCTTGCGTACGAACAGCTGAATGATCGTCTGGTCGAGAAACTGCTCCACCTCCGGGTCCTTTGCGTACCCGAGCTTCTCGGCACCCTGGTAGAACAGCTCGTTCTTGACCTGGTCGTCAGCAAACGTCTTGAGCACTTCCGGTTCGTCGAACCGCTTGCGGGCGTATGGAGAGCGGGCGTTAATCAGGTCCTCGAGCTCTCCGACGGTTATGGTTTCGCTGCCGACGGTCGCAAAAACCTCTGCTCGACGCGCCTCTTCTACGTTCGGGGGCGCTTCTTCAGCGAGCGCCTGCACCGCAAACACACCAACCGCAACGAGGGAAACCGACAAAATCCTTCGCATGGGCCGGCAGCGTTTCACGAGCCCATGACCGGGTCAAGGTCTGTGGTCGCCAAAGAATCCCGCAAGCTCGGAGGCGAGCGTGGCGGGCTCGAACCAGTGAATCATGTGTCCAACGCCTGGGATCTCGACGAAGCGATGCTGCTTGATCTTGGCCATCCGTTCTTCTTCGTCTTTTAGGCGGAGGCCTCGTTCGCCGGCCACGATGAGGGTCGGGGTCGAGATCGCTTCGAGGAGCTTGCCGAACGAGTCGGCTTGGAACGGGCGGGGCGACCAGGTCTTGTGCAGCGGATCGAACGTCCATTGAAGTCCGCCATCCACGGCCTTTGTGCTTTTACTTGCGAGCAACAAACCGAGCTCGTCGGTGAGCTCCGGGTTCTGCACGCGCATCCGCCTCAGCACCGTTCGTTCACCGTCCATCGGTTTCCGTGTCTTGCTGCGGACCTTGGCGACGCCATCGAGCCAGGCGCGCAATCGTGTGGCTGGGTCGCGCGGTTCCATCTCGGGGGGGCCAAGGCCTTCGATGAGCGTCAAGGAGAGAAGCTTCTCCGGCCGGGCCGCCGCGTACATCACGCAGGCTGATCCGCCCATCGAGTGCCCGACCAGATGGACGGGCTGGTCGCTGAGCTGCGGAAGCAACTCGTCCAGATCGAGAACGTAGTCAGGGAAGTGATAGTAGCCGCCGCGGCCGGTCCATTCGGTTTGGCCATGACCTCGCCAATCAAACGATGCGACACCGTACCCGGCAGCGACCAGGTCGCGCGCGACGGCATCGAAGCTCCATCCGATGTCCAGGAAGCCGTGGCAAAACACGACGTCTACGGGTCGGTCGCCCCACTGAATGACGTGATGCGCAAGGCCGTTTGCGATGAGCTTTCGCTCGGTCACGGTCGTCACCGGGCCGGCTCCTCGAACCTATGAGGCGAAAGAGCCTGCGCCTCCCTGGACAAGGGGTTCCCCGCCATGGCGTCTGAGACGAGCTCGGCAGTTAGCGGGGCTAGTAGAATCCCGTTTCGATAGTGTCCACTTGCGAGCAACAGGCCCTCGATTCGCGTCTCGCCGACCAGGGGTAATCCGTCGGGAGTCCCCGGACGGAAGCTCGACCAGTGCTCTTCGATCGCAGCCGATGCAAGCGCGGGCGCGATTCGTGTGGCCTTGCCAATGACGTCGGCCATCCCCCCAAAAGTGATCCCCCGCTCGAATCCCACTCGCTCCGTCGTCGAGCCGCAAAGCACACGGCCGTCGGGACGCGTGACCACGTAGCCTCCGGCG
This sequence comes from uncultured bacterium, assembly GCA_937998345.1. Taxonomy (GTDB): domain Bacteria; phylum Myxococcota_A; class Polyangia; order Polyangiales; family Houyiibacteriaceae; genus SG8-38. The sequence continues at coordinate 4,178 of CALLDH010000210.1, forward strand.
CCGAACACGATGCGTCGGAAGATCGGTGGGCGGGTGTGCGTGGCGATCATCTGACCGCGCACCGGATAAATCGTCTCGGAGTCGAAAGGGAGGCCAGGAATGAGCGTCGTCCAACTGCCCGCCGCAACAACGACGCGTTCGGCCTCGAGCACTTCGTCGCCGAGCTGCACGCCACGCGCGCGCCCGCCCTCGACGTTCACGGCACGGACGGTGGACCCACTGCGGAAGCTGGCACCCTCCCGCTCGGCGCCAAGAGCCACTGCCGAGAGGAGCTTCTTTGGCTCGACCTGGGCGTCCTCCGAAATACTCAAGGCGCCCAAGGCTTCGGGGTTCGCCGCCGGCTCCTCATGCCGGAGGTCTTCGGAGCTCCAGCGGTCGCATCGAATGCCATGGAGCTCCAGGCTCGACGCCTGTCCATCGAGCTCCGCCAGCTCCTCGTCGCTGAACGCCAGTTTCACGACGCCACAACGCCGGAACCCAACGTCCACGCCAAACAGCTCGTCGAGCTCATCAGCGAGCTCGGCATGAAGCTCTCGGCTGCGCCGCCCGAGCTGAAGCGCCAACGCGTCCCCGAACGATTCGACTGTGGGTCCGAGAATTCCGGCGGCCGCCGAGGATGCCTCAGCTCCGGGGATGCTCCGTTCGAGGACCAGAACGCGGGCCCCGTCTTTGGCGAGCCGATAGGCGATGCTGCAACCCATCAAGCCGCCACCGATTACGATCACGTCGGCGTGCATTGCCGCAAAGTACTAGGTCCGCGGGTTGCGGCAAGCGCCTAGCCGAAGATGTCGCGATACGTGACGAGGATCATGACCCCGAGCAGGAAAACGATTCCAAACGCGTGGACCGCCATCTCGAAGCGCTCGTTCGCACGTCGGCGCGTGATCGCTTCGTAGCCGAGGAAAATCAACCGGCCTCCGTCGAGCGCCGGCATAGGCAAGAGATTGAACATGCCGAGTGCCACGGAGATGAACATCAGGATCCAGAGGAACGCCGGTGCGCCTGCTTGGGCCGCTTCGGCGACCATCTTGCCCATCATGACCGGCCCGCCAATGCCTTCGGTGCTCCGGCGTCTGACCATGTCGGCGAGGCCATTCAGCTGCGCCATCGTCATTTGATAGGGCAGCACGATCGACAGTTTCGCGGAGTCCCACGCCCCCAGGTTTTCGTAGAGTCGAATCAACTTGGCGCCTACGCCAATCTGCCCACGTCCACCGTGGTCGGCTGGAGTGATCGTAATCGGCGGGAGGGCCTCTCCGGCACGCTCGATGACGTAGACGGTAGGCTCGCCAGCGCGGGGGGCGGTTTCCTCGATCAACTCGGAGACGTCATTGATCTTCTTGCCGTTCGCCATTGCGATGACGTCGCCCTCTTGGAGGCCTGCCTGTGCCGCCGGCGAGTCGGGGACCACGTGGCCCACCTGCATCGGCTCGGCGGGCTGCATCGGCGGTAAGGTGTTGGTGACGCCCAGGCCAAACACGATCGCGGACGCCGTCAGGTAATTGGCGATCGGTCCCGCGGCGATGGTCGTCACTCGCGCGAACAGGCTCTTGTTTGGGTAGAGCTCGGGGTCGTCAGGGTCGACTTCCTCGTTCGGGTTCATCCCTGCGATCTGCACGTAGGCGAGGAACGGAATCACTGCGACTTGAAAGACTGTGGGACTGCCCTTGGGCTGGTACCGAAACAGTGTCGGTCCAAATCCGATGCTGTATTTGAGGACCCGCATGCCGAATGCCCGTGCGGCCAGGTAGTGCCCCCCCTCGTGAATGATGATGAGCACCGAGAGTGCGGCGACCGTAATAAGGACCTTAAACAGAACGTTATCCACGCCCTCAGCATACCGCCCCGATCCGGTCCGTCGAGGCAGCCGGTCCGTCGAGGGCGCCCGGGAGAGGTTGTAGGAAGCGTCTAGTCAGACTGGATCACTACAAATGCCGATGGGTGCCACCCTAGAAAAAAGTGCCTGATTATGCGAATCACTATCGCAGTTCGGGGTGGTTTTGCGTACTATCCCGGCCACCTGGCAAACAGGGGTAGGTTGTGGCTGAACATCATCGAAAACGGAATTCTGCATTTCAACGCGTCGCGATGGTCCTCACCTGCGCGATCGCTTTCACTCTCCTGGCGCCTCCGAGAGCGGCCGACGCGCAGGATGCATTTAGCTGCATCGAGGAGCTGACCGATGACGAGGTGCGGTACCGCACCCGGTACATCCAAGGGAAGTTGGACGACGGCAAGCCCCAGGCCACCCGCTGGCGGTACGTCTGGATGAGCCTCTGGCTCGCCGGGGGCGGCGGCATGACGTACGCCGCTGTCAACGCTGCGAGAGATAACAACAACGCCGACAAGTTTGGCTGGGCCTACCTCGCTGGCGGCGCCTACTTCATCGGGCTTACGCACGCCATCATCCCCGCGCCCGATGTGTGGGGCGCCAAGCGCATTCGACGTATGGATGACAGCACGGAAGAGGCGCGGCGTGCCAAGCTGCTCTATGCGACAGAGACTCTCAAGAAGGCCTCCTCGGTCGAAGAGTTCATGGGCGGCCCGATGGGCATCGTCGGCTCTCTCATGTACGGCGTCGTTGGCGGCACCATCAAGGCCACCCAGTGGACCGGTGCAAGCCGCGGACTCACTGCAGCGATTTACGTCGCTCCGCCGCTCCTGGTCGGAGTCCAAACAGCTACCGCGCCGCGCAGCGCGATCGAGGCATACGAGGCCTACCGGGGCATCGCTTGCTCCAGCCAGTACTACCAGCGCACTGAGGAGGGCCCGGACTTCGACTTCAGCGTCAGCCCGGGCGGTGGAAACTTCAAAGTCACGTTCTGAGGCAAGCCCGCCTACCCCCGGTCAGGGCTTCTTGCTGCGGCGAAGGCGAGCCCGGAGACGAGCCACATAACCTTCTTTGTTCTCCTGTTTCGTTCGGGACACGGCGAGGGCCCCTTCCGGAACGTCTCGAGTGATGGTCGTCCCGCTCGCGACGTAAGCGCCCTTTTTGATCGTCACCGGCGCGATGAGCTGAGTGTCGCTGCCGATGAAAACACCGTCTTCGAGCACAGTCGTGTGCTTCTGCTCACCGTCGTAATTGCAGAAGATCGTCCCGGCGCCGATGTTGACGCCTTCGCCGATGACGCCGTCTCCGACGTAGGAAAGGTGGTTCACCTTCGAGCCCTCTCCAAGGGTCGTCTTCTTCGTTTCCGAGAAATTCCCGACCTTGCTTCGTGGTCCGAGCTCGGTCTGTGGGCGCAGGTGGCTGAATGGGCCGACTTGAGCGCCTTCACCAATCGTCGAATCCGCAGCCACCGTGTACGGCAGGACCTTCGCATCTTTGTCCACGACGACATTGGTGAGCACGCAACCGATATCGATGAGCGCACCGGCTCGAACGACGCATCGACCGCGCAGATGTACGTTAGCCCCGAGCGTCGCGCCGGGCTCCACCTTGCATTCAGCGTCGACATAGAGCGTGTCGAGATCGGTCACCCCGACACCGCTGCGTGCCAGATCCTCGGCCATCCGTCGCCGGCGCGTCGCTGCGGCGACGGCGAGGTCTTTTTGATCGTTCACGCCAGTTAGGTCAGCCATGTCGCCTTTGAGATCTACCACTTTGCCCCCGTTGGCGGCCAGCTCGACGACATCCGTCAAGTAGAGCTGACCTTGTGCGTTGTCGGGTGTTAGCTCGGCGATCGCTTCCCGCAAGAAGTCCGCACGCATTGCATAGAGCCCCGGATTGACTTCTTGGAGTGCCCGCTCCGCGTCCGAGCAATCGCGGTCCTCCACGACCCGCTGCACCTCACCGGCGCCATTGCGTACGATTCGGCCGTAACCGCTTGGATCTGCCAAGGTGGCGGTGACCAGCCCGAGCTCCGCGCCCGCTCGATCCGAATGGCCAACGAGGTCGTCGAGCAGCCCGACCGGAATTAGCGGACAGTCACCGTAAAGCACGACCAGGCGGCCTTCGAGCGCGAGGTCAGCCTCCATCGCACATCGGACAGCGTCGCCCGTGCCGCGTTGTTCCGGCTGAAGCACCATCTCGACCCGCTCGCCGAACCGGGCAACGAGCTCCTTCTCGACGTCGCCTCTGCCGTGACCAACCACTACCAGACAGCGTGTCGCTCCGGCATCGAGCGCGGTCTGCACCACCCAGGACACCAATGACCGACCCGCAATCTCGTGCAGGACCTTGGGCAGACTGCTCTTCATGCGCGTGCCTTCGCCGGCCGCGAGGATGATCGCGCTCCATGTGGCTGGGGAATGGGTCGGCATGGTTTCGGCTCAGACGGCTGCGGTAAGGTACGAAGCCACTCTCGCAAGCGCTGCGAGGTCGTGGACATCTTGATCGAATGCAGGAACCTCCACAATAAGGGCATCTGCACCGACTCGCTCGCCCAATCGATCGACCTGAGCGCGATCCGCGATGGCCCAACCCCGTTCGGCCTGAAGGGCCTCGCTGAGGCGCGGATGGATATCCGCGGCATCGAGCGATTCCGGCAGTACATTGCGCAACGCCTTCACCTGATCTTCGACGGAGATCGAGGGCTCCTGGATGAGCGAATGCACCTGGTTAACGATGATCCCCTCGCGGTGCATTCCCGCATCCTCCAGCTTCTCGCTGAAGAATCGTGCCTCTCCGATTGCCAGCGGGTCAGGGCTCGTCACCAAGACGAACGCGACTTCCGGACTCCGCAAGGCATCAGAGACCTGTTCTGCCCGTTCTTTGAAGCCGCCGAACAGGTCGTTGATCCCACTCACGAACTCAGCCACTTGCTCCAAGAACTCAAGGCCAGTGATCTTGCCAATCCCCTTCAGCAACACGGTTGCACCACGGCCCACTAAGCCAAACGCTTCTTTGCCAGCGCCCTCGAACACTTGCAGAAACCAGCGCATCGCCGGCGAGTCGATTGCGTCGATGAGCCGCTCGGGCGCCGTGAGGAAGTCGATCGCGCTCGCCGTCGGAGGAGTGTCGAGCACGATAAGGTCCCACTTCGGGTCCTTGCGGACCTCGTGTAGCTTCTCCATCGCCATGTACTCTTGCGTTCCTGCGAGTGAGCTCGCGACGTACTGATAGATCTGATTGTTGAGGATGCGGTCGCGCGATTCCTCGTCGGACGCGTACTTTTCGACCAGCCCATCGAAGGTGCGCTTCGTGTCGAGCATCATCGCGGAGAGCGCCCCGTTACACTCGAGGCCGTTGCTTTCGAAGAGCGAGCGGGGAACGTCCTGCTCGCTGGTCCTCATCTCATCGAGCCCGAGGCTATTGGCGAGGCGCCGCGCCGGGTCGATCGTCAGACAGAGGACT
>CALLDH010000211.1 GCA_937998345.1 uncultured bacterium
CACTTCGGCATGTTCCAGAACGGTGAGGTGCTGGATCCGTTGGAGCATTTGGCCGCGTTCGTATTCCCGCCGAAGCTCACGCAACGCGGCCACGCCGACCTAGCCAAGCAGCACCGCCGAAAACGCAGCCGGCACCGCTCCCGCTATTGAGGAAGGGCAAAGCCCCGTGGACGACGCAAAGCGTCGACTTTACGGGGTTGTGCAGGTGCGTGGATCCGGCCACTGCTGGAAGATCGCGTCCACGGCGGCGCGGACCTTGGTTTCTGTGCCGGCACCCGTTCCCAGGACCGATTGCGCGAGACCGGCGAAGATCAACTCTGGATCCTCGCCCTCCGCCGGCGGAGGACCGACGGGGATGAGCAGGCTACCGATATCCCACTCCACGTAGGTCGGACGCCAGTACGCACAGGAGTCCCAGTACCAACCCCAGTAGCCCCACCACCAGCCGCCGACGCACTCATAGTAGTAGCCTCCCTCCGTCGTCTGAGCGAGTCCGTTCGCCGCCCAAAGGTCCGGCTGATTCTCAGGTGTCACCTCGTTGGTGGGCACAAGAGTCAGGCAAACCGGCTCCTTCTGCATTGCCTCGATGATGAGCTGGTTGACCATGTCGTTGAAGGCCATTTGCTCGTCGTCGAGATCGGGCAGGTTCTCCGGGGGGACGACGTCTTCGGTGACGACGCTGAACGATTGAGCCGCTTCGAACACAGCGATCGCATCCCTATCCCATTGGACGTCGATGGAACTGGTTTGGACGACCGTGTCGTCGGCGCAGCTAAGGCTGAGCAGCGAAGAAGCGATGAGAAGTACAAAGGGCGAGTAACGAAGCATGAGGACCTCCAAGTTCGATTGAAATAGCACGGTCCGCGGACCCATCAATCCTAGGAAGGATCCGTGGCTGTGCCGTTGCCATCGCTCTTGTCTACGCGCGGCGCAAACCCGCTCGGAACTCGCGGTGGGGGCGGCACGATGCTCTCTGGGGGAATCGTGGTGCGCAGCATGCGAGTGCCCCAGGGGGCCCTGGCAGCCACGAAAAGCGACAGCAGAATCAGGGCCAACACGATGCCGGCAATCCAGCGATTCGGCTGACGCTTCTGAAAAACGTCGCCCGTCCCTACCTCTGGCATGATCTGCGGCGCGATCTCGAGGCCGTACTCCTCGGCAAGATCGATGATCCGAGTCAGGTGAATGCCAGGCACGCCCGTCTCGAGGAAAGCGCCGAGCACCGAAGGCGGCATCTCCTCGATGCCTTTGGGCGGCCGGAGGTTGACGCCGGGCATGAACTTGCGCTTCCCCACCTTCGTGCCGACGGACACCGTGCCGCCACCGACGTTCACATAGGCTTTGATCGTCCGATCGCCGGCGTTTTCATAGTAAACGCGCATTCGCTCGCGGACCCGGTCCTGGTCGACGAGCGCCAGGTTCGCGGCCGGTTGCCCCTCCTCGTCGTCCACTACGTCGGGTTTCGTTCTTGCTTTCTCCGGTCCGATGTCCGCAAGGAGCGTCATCTCGTTGCGCTCGATCGCGCGTTCGAGCATGCGACGGCCGCGCTTCGTCAGCCCGATCGCGTCGTCCCCAACGCCACCAAGAGAAGCGGCCACCGACTTGTACGGAAAGACTTCGTTCTTCCGCAAGACGGCTTCCATATCGAGCCAGGTGAAATTGGGATCATTGGCGCCCCACTGCGAGGCTGCGGTGCTCGAAATGATGATGGGCTCGACACCGAGCTCATGGAGCGCCGAATAGACCGCGACATTCATGGAGGGGAAAGAACCGGAAACCCCTACGGCCACCACATCGCCGCTCTTGATTCGCAGGTCCTTGAGCCATTGGACCACGACGGCGGCGAAGTTCGGGTTCACCGAAGTCTGCTTGGACACCAGGCTTCCACTGCCGCTCGTGATCGGGGAAAGCACCTCTCCGATCATTCTGGAGGCAGATGGATCTGTCTTGGGACGTAGGGGAAGGCCCCTGCGCTCGGATGCGTCTCGGATCACGTCCAACGCGTCTTGTGCTTTTCGCGCGGCGAGCATCTTCTCCGCGTAGTGGGGCTGCTGCTCCTCCGACGGGAACACCTCGACCGCAACGAGGCCGACGACTGCGAGGGCCGCGACCAACGCTCGCTGCACCTGGGACGCCCCCTCGGGCTTCCAGTACATCCCCCTCATATCGTTACGTCTCCCATGAACAGAACCAAGATCATGCGAACGAGGATCGCCGCCGTGACGAGGCTGAGCGTCGTCTCGAGCACGCCCTGGCGCTGGTACCAAATCGCGATCAGCCCGGGAATGATGAAGCCGATGATCGCGCCTTCAGAAAACGGCGTGATCTGGCTGTCGAGCCACATCCGGAGGGAAAGCCCAACGAGGTAGCCGACCATGATGGTAAGCGCGGTCCGCCGACGGCCGTAGACGATGGCGATTTGCGACACCCCCTTTAGAAATCCGAAGGTCACGAGGGCGGCGAGCAAGGTCAGCCCGACGTCGACCGGCTTGTTCATGTAGAGGGCGAGATAGCCCGGGACGACCATGCCCCCGGCTGCGAGTCCGAAGAGCTCGCCATAGAGAAGGCTGGCCGCAAGGCCAAGCCCGATCGATAGGGTCAACAACTCAATCTCTGGCATGATCCATCCCCCGATTGGCAAAGTACTCCGCCAGTGCCAATCCTGGCCCCGCGATGTTCCCGAGCCCCATCACCAGGGCTGAGGACTCGGCTAGGCCAAGCAGAATCTCGAATATGTCGGCCGGGTGATCCCGGTCGACGAAAACCAATCGTGTCGGGTCGAGCCCATTCTTCACCGCGGCGCGGGCGAAGATGTATTGCCCGGTGCCAAGCAGAACGACTTCGTCGGCCTGCGTCCATCCTGCATACGACTCGGCGAGCTGCTCGGAGCGATCAGCGCGATCGGAGCGGCAGTTGAACACGGCAATGCGGCGTTTGAGGTCACGGTGGCGGCGCAACGACTGTTCCCAAATGTAGCGCGTCGAGATGGGATCATTGGCGGCAAAGCCGTTGACGAAGATGACGTGCCGGCCGAAGAACTCGACCCTGGTTTCGGTCATCGCGCCCGGATCGGGCTTGGCCCTCCACATGCCGCGGAGCGCGGTTTGGTTGTCGATTCCGATCTCCTCGCAAACCGCGAGGGCGAGCTCGACGTTGTCCTGATGCTCGAGATACGAGAAGGCTTCGACGTCCTCGGTCGTGAGCGGCTGGCTAATCTCTTCGGCCGCATGAAAGCGAGACCCTCGGTCCTCGGCGACTTGCTGAAAGAACGCACGGTGTTTTCGCTCGGCGCTCAGGAACACCCCACCGACGGGGACCGTCCCGGCAAGCGCCCGAGCGACGTCTTCCTCGCTGGGGCCCATCACATCGAGGTGATCCGGGCGCGCGTTGGTAATGGCGCCGTGAGTCGCGCGGACGAGCTTGGCCTCGGAGAGCCATTGAAGAGATGGCTGCAGCGCCATGCACTCGACGACGAGCGCTTCGGCACGCTGCGCGGCAGCCATCGTGACCGCCTGCTTCTGCTCGATGACGTTCGCGCCTCCAGGGCGGTACACGGGCACTTCGCGACCGTTCGGCAAAATGAAGCGCGGCACCGTGCCCGTGGTCTTGGCCACTGTGCGTACGCCTGCCTCTCGAAGCCCGGCCGCAATGAGCCGGGTCACGCTGGTCTTGCCTCGTGTGCCGTTCACGTGGATCCGGATTGGAATCCGCGTGAGCCGCCTGCGATGCACGATCAGCTCGAGCGCCCCCATCGCAATGAGGACGCCGCACGCGATGAGTAGGATGACAATCTCGTTAGACACTCGACTCGCCCCCGACAGGTTCGACAGCCCCCGAACGCGAGGCTCTTTATCAGCTGGCGCCCCGGCAGCAACCCCGCCGTTCTACCGCATTGCCTGCCGCCAAGTGGGCCTTTTTATCAGCAAGCCAGTGAGCAGGACCCGAGAACGGAACTAAACCTATAGGGATGCAGAGAATTGTAATCAACTGTCGGCGTTGCTCGGATACCTACACGCCCAAGCAGGTCAACGCGGGCAGAGTCTTGTCATACAGCGCCAATCGCTTCGAGATGCTGGCAGGTGCGCTCGATGCCTTCGTCCACGGAGACGGCAGGGTTGTAGCCGAGCTCGCGGCGCGCCTTCTCGATGCTGAAGTAGTGGTGGGTGCACATGTAGCGGATGGCGAAGCGCGTCATGCCGTCCTCCGCGTTGAGGGTGCCGCCCTTGAGCGTGTCGATGCCTTCTTTGACCGCCGCAATCGCGTAGATGAGTGACTTGGGTGCTCGGTACTTGATTGGAGGGAAGCCGAGGCGCGCGGCGACCTTGCGAATGAAGTCCCAGAACGGCATCGGCTCGCCGTTGGTGATGAAGTAGGCCTGGCCTGCGGCGATGCTGTCCAAGCCACCCTTGGCGAGCGCTTCGTCGGCGAGCAAGACGGCATCGGTCATGTTGCTCACGTAGGTGTAGTCGGAGAGCCAAATGCCTCGGCCAATCTGAACGCTGAGCTGCCCTTTGCGACCCTTCGCCAAGAGGGTAGGCATGAAGCGATTGTCACCGGGGCCGAAGACCACATGGGGACGGAGCGCGCAGGTCGCCATACCGCCCTTTCCATTGTCGGCGAGGGTGAGCTTCTCCGCCTCGATCTTGCTGTCCGCGTACGGCGCTTGCGAGATCGATGAATACGGCAGACTCTCGTCCCCGTTCTCGATGTCCTTGCCCTCGTACACGACGCTCCCGGAGCTGATGTAGATGAATCGCGGCACCTTGTTCGCCCGTGCCGCCTCGAGCATGTTCTCGGTTCCTCCCAGGTTCACCGCCCAAATCACGTCCTGCTTGTTCTGCTTGGTGTGGACGATCGAGGCGTTGTGGATGACCGTGTCGACGCCGCGGCAGGCTTCGGTGACCGCTGCCTTGTCGGTGATGTCGACACGCCGGTAGTCCACGCCTTCGACCGGACATTCGGGCGCCAAGTCGAGCACGATGACCTCGTCACCACGTGCCTTGAGCGCGCGCGCAATCGCGGCGCCCACGAAGCCGCAGCCTCCCGTTACTAAACTGACGGTCATCAACTACTCCACAGTGCCAAAGATGATGTCCGGCAACGGCGTAATCGACGCATAGTTGCCGGAGAGCATGCTGTGATGGTGCCGATCGTGCTTCGCAGCAAGAACACCCAAGGTTTTGAAAGGGAAATGCGGGAAGTCGATGCCTGCGTGATTGAGAATGTTCAGCGCGGTGTACGTCGTGAAGAGCGCGCCTAGCGTGTAGATATGCACGCCGCCCACAAGGGCCACCGACCCAAAGAATAGCCCGAGACCAAGGATCGTTTCCACAGGATGCAGCAAGAGGCTATCTATCTGCCGTGGGTTCCTCGCGGCATGATGAACCGAATGAACGCCGCGCAGAATCTTCCATTCGTGGAACGGGTAGCGATGCATGAAGTAGTACCCGAAGTCGTAGAGTAGAACGACGGTCACCGCTTCGAGGATGTATCGCCACGCAGGCACGGCGTGATCGTAGTAGAGATATTCGCCTAGGCCGAACATGACCGAGAAGATCAGTGTGATCGACACGCCGATGTTCAGAGCGACTCTCCAATAGAGCTCGCGGTCGCTCTTGGAGCGGTGTGCGTCGTCGCTGATCATGTACTGCTGCGCGTTCTTGGACCGATAGGCATACAGGAGCACCGCCTGCGCGAGACCGGCGGACGCGTAGCTAACGAGGATGACGTACAAGATCTTCATGCGGATTTCCGGAGAGTCATATTACCACCTATGGCACCAGTCTGAGAACTAGCGTCCCTGCGACCATGATCGCGAACACGGCCACGGCGGCCAACTGGGATGCGCGTTTGCTGTAAGAGGATTTCACAGCTGATGCCGCACGAAAGGACGTCGAATCGCTGTCGAGCTCGAGTGGCTCGCGACTGGCTGGAACGCTTTGGCAAAGGAGCGCAACGCCGCGAGCGATGTCCCGCTCAGACAGCGCTTCGTGCGTCCGCATGTGGACCTTGCCGCTGTTTACGTGTGCCATGCAGGAGCCGCAGTACCCTGACTCACAGGAGTGCGCCGGCTGCAGGCCTGCGGCCTGTGCGCATTGCAGAAGGGTCTTGCCCTTCAGGTACGCAACCGTGCGAGAACGGCCGTTGAGCCATAGGCTGAAGGTGTCGGGCGCTTCGAGAGACGCCGCATCGACTGGATCGACCTCGTCGCGATCGGGGTCTGCCGGTGAAACGAAGCGCTCGATGTAGACGAGCTCGTCGTGCACCCCGGCTTCGCTGAGGGTGTTCTCGATGAGCTCCATGAACGGTTCAGGCCCGCATAGGTAGAACTCGGCGATGTCGGTGTGGTGGAGGAGTGCCTGCACTTGAGCCGGCGTGAGGTAACCACCCTCCGCGTCGAAGTGATGGTGAACGAGCAGCCGATTCGAATGTGCGGCGGCAAGCTGTCGGAGCTCCTCGCCGTAGATCACCGACTCGCGATTCTGGTTGGCGTAGAGCAGCGTGATCGGCCGTTTGGTGACGGTGAGCGCGCTCTTGAGCAAGGAAATGATCGGTGTGATCCCGCTTCCGCCCGCAAACAGGAACAGCGGGGCCCCCGGTCGGGTCGCGGTGTCGAGAACGAAACGGCCCTCGGGCACACTTGCGATGATCGAATCGCCGGCCTTCAGGTTGTCGATCAACCAATTCGAGATCCGCCCGCCTTCGACTCTTTTAACTCCGATTCTCAGGGGTTCTCGGAGATCTGGGCAACTCGACAGCGAGTAGCAGCGGGTGACTGTGAAGTCGTCCCAGGAAAGCTTGAAAGTGAGGTGCTGGCCTGCCTTGTAGCGGTATGCCTCCTCGAGCTCTTTAGGCACCGCGAGCTCGAAGGAAGCACACTCCGGCGTCTCGTGAATCACTGCGGAGACCCTGAGCTCGTGAAAGGGAACGCTCATGGTGCATCCTTCAGACCAGCGGCAACGAGCGCCGATGCGAGGTGCTCGGTCTTGCAGTAGCTCCGAAGTAGATGCCGAAGGGCGGCGTCGGCGACCCGGTCAGGATCCTCTTTGCATCCGCGATCCATCCACATCGCCAGTCTCACCTGCTGGGATGCGATGACCATCCTCGCCATGAGCTCGGGATCATCATCGATCAGGTATCCGTCTTTGATGCCCTGCCGAAACAGATTTGCAGAAAGATCCAAGCCCGCACCGAGGGCTTCGATCTGTTCCGGGCTTCGCAGGAGCTCAATGGTAGACCAGGCCGTGACCTCCTTGAGCTGCATCTTGGTGAAGTCCCGATGCCTCATGAAGAAAGCGAGTTGCATCCGAGTGGCCGCAATGAGGGTCTCGAGCGACGTCGCGTCTCGCTGGAACATGCCCTGGGCGAGGCTCATGACCTCTTTCAGGCGCCGGCGGTTGACCGCACGGTAGATCTCCCACTTGGAAGGCAGGACGCTGTAAAGCGTTGTGAGCGAAACGCCTGCCTCGGCGGCGATCCGGCTCACCTTGGTTGCCTCGTAGCCCACCTCACCGAACACTCGCTCGGCAGCGTCGAGAACAGCCCCCCGGTAGAGCTCGCGCTTCTTATCCCTCAGAGATTCCTGAGCTTTCGCAGTGGAGGCGGTCGTTGACACGTGTGAGTCGGAATGATAAAGGCGAAAATCAGAATGTCAATTCCGATTTCGATAGAGCGGCAATCCGAGTCGAACGAGCGACCGACGCATATTCCATGCGTCGACCCGGCCACACGGGAGCCGCTTGGCGACGTGCCCATCGACTCCGCCGAGGATGTCGATGCCGCGGTCGCGCGCGCAAAGATCGCGCAGAAGGAGTGGCGCACGACATCCTTCGAGGAGCGGCGCGAAGTCTTGCGTCGGCTGCTCGCATACACGGTCGACGAGAAGGACGAGATCTGTCTCACGGTGCAGCGCGACTCTGGCAAGACACGCGAGAACGCGCTCATGGGGGAGATCTGGCCTACTTGCGAGAAGTTTCGGTGGATGATCAAAAATGGCGAGAAACATCTTCGCCCTGAGCGCGTCTCCGCCGGCTTGCTGATGCACAAGAAGGCGCGCCTCGAATACCACCCTCTCGGTGTCGTCGCCGCGATCATTCCGTGGAACTACCCTTTTCAGAACATCGTCAATCCGTTGATCCCAGCGCTGATGTCAGGCAACGCGATCGTGCTCAAACCGTCCGAATGGGTCGCATGGTCGAGCGCGAAATTCGTCGACTCGCTCCGTGAGATCGTTAGACAAGCCGGACACAACCCCGACCTCATCCAAGCGGTGCAGGGATATGGTCCCACCGGCGCCGCGCTTGCACGCTCCGCTGTCGACACGATTCTTTTCATAGGCTCGGTACGCAACGGGCGGCGCGTCGTCGAGGCCAGCGCAGAGCGGGTCGTCCCGGTGGTCATGGAGCTCGGCGGTAAGGACGCTTTCATCGTTTGCGACGATGCAGATCTCGAGCAGGCGGTTCATGCCTCGCTCGCCGGTTGCTACATCAATTGCGGGCAAAACTGCGTCGCCTCCGAGCGAATTCTCGTGTACGACTCCGTCTACGACAGCTTCGAGAAGCGGGCCACAGAGCTCGTTGACGGGTTCCGGCAGGGCAATAGCCGTGAGGGCGTGGTCGATGTCGGCGCAATTGTCACCCCCTTGCAGCTCGACGTCATCGAGAAAGCGGTTGACGGCGCGGTCGCTCAAGGCGCCAGACTCGTGGCCGGCGGCAAGCGGACGCTCACCGACAAGGGCGACTACTTCGAACCCACCATCTTGGCCGATGTCACACCCGAGATGGACATCGCGCAGGAGGAGGTCTTCGGGCCGGTGATGCTTCTCATTCGAGTGCGCGACGATGCGAACGCAGTCGAGGTCGCGAACGGCGTGTCCTACGGTCTGTCGTCCTCCGTTTTCTCGAAGGACCGCTCCCGCGCCCGGAAGATCGCATCGGAACTCGAAGCCGGCATGAGCGCGATCAACGAGTTCGCCGGCATCACGTACATGGCGCAAGACCTGACATTCGGCGGCGTCAAAGCCTCAGGTTACGGGCGCATGAACGGACGCGAGGGCCTGCGCTCGATGTGCAACATCAAGGCGGTGATCGACGACCGTGTTCCGATGAACCAAGCCAACCGCGTTTTCCCGGTGGCTGACAAGGACTATGGCGTCTTTAGCGGCGTAATCGAGCTCATCTACGGGAGAGGCCTTGCGCAACGATGGCGCGGCTTCCTGAGGCTCTTGGGCCGAAAGTAGTGATTAAGGGGTACGACTATATCGTGGTCGGCGGAGGCTCGGCCGGATGCATCGTGGCCGCGGGCCTGGCCAGTGACCCTAGCAACCGCGTGCTGCTACTCGAAGCCGGGCCGGCTGCTGAAGAGCACCCGGAAACCTTGATCGCAAAGGACTACAAAGAGGCCTTCATCAACGATGCCGTGATGGGTGAGCGCTTCTCCGTGCCGCAGGCGCACTCGGCCAATCAGCGGACCTTCGCCGGCACCGGCACGGTTATGGGTGGCAGCGGCTCGGTGAACGCCATGGTCTATACGCGCGGGTCGCGCGAGGACTACGACGAGTGGCCGGATGGCTGGGGCTGGGACGACAACGAACCCGACTTCGAAGCGATCGAGAAGATGCTGCGGCCAAACCGACGCCCCGCGACAAGATGGACCGAAGCCTGCATCGCATCGGCCCTGGAGCACGGTTTCACCCTGAGAGAAGATCTGAACGACGGCAACATGAGCAACGCTATCGGCTACGAGTGGATGTCGTACGAAGGCGAGGCTCGGCGAAGTTCATACGTGGCGTTCATCAAGGATGCCGGCGAGCGCGCGAACCTCACCGTGCTCACCGGCGCGCGCGCCCATCGTGTCGTGTTCACTCCGGAGAAGCGCGCACGAGCGGTCGAGTTCGAGCATGCCGGCGCACTCGAGCGTGCGGCCGCCGCGAAGGAGGTCATCCTATGCGCCGGCGCGCTCGAAACCCCCAAGCTGCTCATGCTCTCTGGCGTGGGCCCGAGCGAGCACCTTCGAGCATTCGACATCCCGGTAGTCGCCGACCGCCCCTCAATCGGCGATCGACTCCACGACCATCCGAACGTGCCGGTGTTTTTCAAGGCGCGGAACGACATCGATTGCTTCTATCCCCAGCTCTACAGCTTCTTCCGCACGAACGCGGACAGCGATCTGCCGGCCTCGCAAAGCGACACTTGCTACACGTACTGGCCCGCCCCTTCGGCGATGCGGCACATGATGCAACGCATGCTGCCGCCCATGGTGATCCCACACGCGCTCTACGGCCCGCGGTCGCGCCAGATGGTGCGCAGCATGGTCGCCGCGGCTTTCAAGATCGGCGCCCTGCGGCGATTCACCGACCACATGTTCGGCATCATCTTGATCCTCGGAAAGCCGAAGAGCCGCGGGACCCTTCGCTTGCAGTCGACCGACGTGAACCGGCAGGCCTTGATCGACCCGGCCTATTACTCGGATCCAGAGGATATGGAAACGATGATCAAAGGCGTGAGGATCGCCCGAGCGATCGGCGGCTCGAGCGGTCTTTCGGAATGGGGCGCCAAGGAGCTCATGCCCGGCGGGCGCGTGAAGAGTGACGAATCCATCGCGAAATACGTCCGGAAGAACACGATCACGACCTATCACTTCGCTGGCAGCTGCAGCATGGGAACGGGCGAAGCGTACGCCGTGGACCCCGAGCTTCGCCTGCGAGGTGTGACTGGCCTGCGGATCGCGGACGCCTCCACGATCCCTTGGACTCCAGTCTCGGCCCTCAACGCCCCGAGCATGCTGATCGGGTATCGCGCCGCAAAGCTCATCCGAAGTGACGCTACCTACAAGTAGGTAAGCGCCCAACTTGAATCCCTCCACGGACACTGACGTCGGACCAGGAGATCTTGCGAAGAGACGAGTGTCGCTCCGCAGCGATTGCGCTAGTGTCCGCTTCCCCCGTCGAGACACCAATGAGCAAAATCAAACCCGTCTTCGTCGCAATCCTCGTCGTGAGTGCCTTCCTAGTGCCGGGCGCCATGTCGGTCCCGCAGGCAAACGCAGCATCACCGATCATCATCCGCTTCGCCTCTCTTGCGCCTCCGGGCTCCGGGTTCATGAAGGTCATGAAGGCCTGGAACCGAAGTCTGAAGGAGGCAACAGAGAACCGAGTTGAGCTCCGCTTCTATTCCGGCGGCAGTCAGGGCGATGAGCGCGACTTCATTCGCAAGGTGCGCGCAGGGCAGATGGACGCGGCCGGCGTGACGACCACCGGGCTTGGAATGGTGGCTCGGCCGGTGTTGGTGTTGACGGCCCCCGGCGTGATCACCGAGTACGAGCAACTCGAACGCGCGCGCACGGCGCTCGGAGACCGTTTCTCGAAGCTCTTTGATGATGGTGGTTTCATCATGCTGGCCTGGGGTGAGGCCGGGAAGAACCGCCTCTTCTCGATGGAGAAGTTCGCTAAGCCCGACGATCTCAAAGCCTTACGGCCATGGGCATGGAAAGACGATCCCGTGTTCGCTGCCTATGTCACCACGATTGGCGCCAACCCGGTCCGTGTGGGCGTTCCCGAAGTGTACGGCGGCCTGCAGACGCGCATGCTGGACACCGTGCCCTCCTCCGCCCTCGGTGCAGTCGCGCTCCAGTGGTACACGCGCCTCAACTACATGGCGAAGGACAACCTTGGCATCCTCGTCGGCGGGTCACTGATCAAGAAAGAGAAGTTCGAACAGCTCACGGAGCACGACCAGAAAGCCTTGATCGACACGAGCGAACGCGCCGCCAGAGCCAACGACACCCTCGCTCGCCGCGACGACAACCGAGCCTACGCCTCACTGATCAAGCGTGGCATGATCGAGGTCGACACGTCAGCCTACAGGGCCGAGTGGGATGCGGTCGCGAAGCAGACTCGAGAAAGCCTAACCGGCCGCGTCTACAGCAAAAGCCTCCTAGAAGCCGTAGAGAAAGCCGTAGCCGACAATTAACCCTTCGAAAAAGGGGACAGTCCCCTTTTTCACCCTAGGTCGTTGGCGAGGAATTTTAGGGTTAGCTCGTTGAAGAGTTTGGCGTACTCGACCATGACCCAGTGGCCGCAGCTCGCGATAAGCATCGTACGGGAGTTAGCGCAGCGGGTGGCGATTTTGGATGCGCCACTCGACGGGCAGAACTTGTCGTTTGCACCCCAGAAGCAGAGCACCGGGCACTGGATCTCGGAGAGCCGTTCTTCCTGGTTGGCAACTCGGATGCGGGCGATGTTGTCTTTGTGCTGGGTCATGGCGACCTGATATCGCTCTTCAATGACCTCGTCGGTGATCTTGGTCTCGTCGTGCAGTTGGAGCCTGAAGACCTTTCGCATTGTCTCTTTGCTGATGCCTTCCTTGTAGAGGACGCGAATCATCGCTTTGATGCCCTCCATCTCCATGTAGGTCTCTCGCGCCTCGAGGCCTCCGGGGGCCATCAAGACGAGCTTCTCCACGAGGTCCGGGTAGTTGAGGGCCATCGCGATCGCGACCGCTCCGCCCTGTGAGTTCCCCACCACGGTCGCTCGATCCACGCCAAGCGTGTCGAGGAGCGCCTTGTATTGAGCGGCCACATCGTCGAGGCTGAACGCGCCCTCTTCGGGCTTGGTCGAATAGCCGTAGCCCATCGTGTCGGGCACGATCGTCCGGTAGCCATGCTCGGCGAGGAACGGGTAGTTCCCCTTGAAGTTGCTCCAACCGCTCGCCCCGGGGCCACTGCCATGCACGAATAGGACGACGCCGCGATCGCCACCGCCTGCCTCGTGGAAGTGCATCGTGATGCCACCGCCGACATCGGCGTATTTTCCTTCGGGAACTGCTTCTACGACCATGCTTCAAACCTCGGAGTAGAACGTGTTCTAGCGCAAGGGCCGGAGCCGGTCCAACACCCGGTCAGCCCTTCTTGTCGCGTGATTCCTTGGCGCGGCGGTACGCTTTGGTGAGGAGCTGTGGCGGATGGTGCCCCCACTCGCTCACCTTGCCGTGGGTCGTGCTCTCCCAGCCTTCACCGATCTCGATGGCGCCCGAGCCGAACTCAAAGTGGAATCCGGATGGCGTGTACCCGTAGAACGAAAACATCTTGTCGTTCGGATGACGCCCAAGTGTTTGGTGGACCATACCGCCGGAAAAGAGAAACCGATCGTAGCACAACCCGACTTCATCCATGGACTTGGCTTGCACCATGAAGTGGTGAATCCGTTTGAGCTGCCCTCCCCCAAAGGCCAGCGAATGGTGTCGCGCGTTGGCGTGCATGAAGGTGACGTCGATCTTGTGTCCGAAGTACTCGCACCGGATGTAGTCGCTCAATCTCAACCCGAACATCGACGCGTAGAACGCTTCGTGCTCATCCTGATCCTTCGCCGCGACGACGACGTGCCCAAACCCCTGCTCGCCAGCCACGAAGCCCGATCGGACAACGTCCGAGGCGAATGGCTCATCGGTCTTCTTGGGGCCGTAATAAATCTCGTTTGGGTTGCCTGCTGGATCGTCGACGCGAATCAGTGCCTCCACGTTTCGGCGTGCTGCTTCGTCTGCCGTGCCCTGCGTGACTTCGTGCCCGGCTCCCGCGAAGCGTCGTGCAAACGCTTCGAGCTCAGCGGGCCCTTCGACCTCCCAACCGATTGCGGCGAGGTCGTCAGCGGGCCCGCGATCGATGAAAAAGCGCTGCTGATAGCCGTCCATTCGCAGTGAAAAGCCCGTGTCTCCCCGTGAATCGACCACCGCTAGGCCGAGAATCTTGGTCCCGAAACGCTCCCATGCCGCGAGGTCGCTCACCTCGAAAACCAAGTATCCCAACTGCTTCACCGAAGTCATTTGCTGCGCTCCCGGGCGGATCATAGTACGGAGGCCGCATCTGGCTACGGAGAAAGTTGATGGAATCCACTACACAGCCGCGAGGCCTCACGATCCCGACGGCGGCAGTCGTCGGAGCCGTTGTCCTCATTGGCACCGTGTTTCACACCTGGCTGCACCAGCGCGTTCACGGTGTCTACAACCTGACACAGATCGGCTTGGCATTCTTCTTGGTGATCAACGTAATGATCGCCTGGTGGGAGATCGCGCTCTTCTTCTGCCAAGACCAGATTCACGCTGAGTACGAAGCAACCAAGGAAGCGTACCGCGGGCGAGAGCTCACTCGCGTTGCCGAGATCTTCATGAGACCGGTCCCTTTACTCAAGGTGCTCGCGCCCTGCCAATGGACCGAAATTTGGTCAGGCTACTCGCTATTCGATCCCGGCTATTCAGACCGCCGTTCGTTTGGTTACAACATCGACGTCGGAAACGGTTTCACGACACTCGTCCCCGCGTTGATTTTCGCGTTTGGAATGACGTTCGAGTTGATGCCAGCCCGCGTCCTCGGAATCATCGGCGTCATCATCTTCTGGCAGATGTTCTACGGAACCGCTGTTTACTTCTTTCAGTTCTTCAACAACGGCCGCCACCATGGACACTCGGCCAGAGACTTGCTGCTTTTCGTCGGCATCAGCAACTCCATGTGGTTCGTCTTCCCAGTCTGGGGGTTGTACGCGAGCATCCAGATGATCCTCGACGGCTCGTACGGCATCTTCCTCTAGAGCGGCTGGCGGGTCCCTGCTTTCAGCATCATCCGTTGCATCTGGTTGAAGTCAGCGACGGCGTTGGGGTTGTCTCGCGAGAACGGATATGGAGCTCCGATCGAGTGGGCGGCAACTAGCCCCGACATGAACGACAGGTCGTGGCCTCCCTCGGGAGTCGTGAAGGTGCCACAGTAATGGATACCGTCTTTCCCCTGCAGGAAGCGCATCATCGACATGATGAGGAGGTTCCGTAGCGACATCGTGTGCGTCGGATGGGGTAGCTCGATGCGTTTCTGAACCTGGCCGATCGCCTTCTTCGAATTGAAGGTTACCAGCATCGGTACGCCTTTGTCCTTGAGGCTCGGGTTCTGCGCCGAGATCACGAAGGTGCACTCGAGCGCACCCACCTCATCGATCTCGGAGTACGTGTTGAAGTCCGAAAGAATTCGCTGGCGATGCTTCTCCGGAAGGATGCTGGTGTCGGAGTGCACCACGAATCTCGCGAACGTCGGATCGACATCGTCGACATACTGCGCCTTGCTGAAGAGGAGCCTCTGCAACCAGGTCGGAGAGTCGAGCGCGTTCAGCACCGAGGTGGCGTCGCAGGCAAAAACGACCTTGTCCGCTTCGTACATCCGTCCGTGTGCGTCTCCAATCACGAAGCGCCCGTTGCGACGTTTGACGCTCGTGATCTCGTGGCCCGTGTGCACCTTGTCTGCGAATTGCGCGGTCATCCGATCGAATACCTGACGCGGCGGCCCTTGCCAGGTGCCCATCTGGGTGGGCTCCTCGAGCGGCACGATGCTTTCGAGCAACGGTAGGATCACCGCAGGGACGCCGCGCATCGAGGTCGTGATGAAGCTGGCGCAATGAATGGGAACGAAGATCGTGTCCCAGAAGGCGTTCGAGATCCCGAACAGCCTCGCCAGCCAGTAGAGCGGAATGAGATTCATCGGATTGAAATACGAAAAGTGGTACATCGAGTCGTGCTTGTTCTTCGGCAAGAAGATCGCGTTCACCTTGGTGACGAAGGCAACCAGCTTCTTCCAGCGCCTGAACTCGCGGGCGAAGCGCTTTTGTACCGCTGTCTGACCATCTTGGCAGAAGTGCCCCTCCGGGGTCTGCACGAAGTACGAGATTGGCAGCGGCTCGATTCCGACGCCGAGCTCGCCCAGTAGCAACTCGTAGTTGTGGTAATACATCTGCGGCCAAGCAACGACGAGCAGGGGGGACTCCGCGTGGCCGCCCTCGACGGTCCAGCGAAATGTCTTTGCGTTTCCGCCGAGAGCTGGGCCCCTCTCGAAAAGCTCGACTTCGTAACCAGCGCGGTGAAGTGACCAAGCCGCTCCGACGCCTGCAATGCCACCTCCGATGACGCCTACCTTCTCAGTCATGCATATCCCCCGGGAGCCGTTCGCTAAGAGTGCTTCGGCACCAAATCGACAATCGGTCCATGCCGCAGTGTGTGGCAGACACCCTTGTAAATGCCGAGCGACTCGTAGACCGCCGCGGTCATCATCACCGTTCGTGTCTGCCCGACGATCGACATCGGGAAACCACTGTGCACGAGGCCGAACGAAAGCTTCAGCTCGGGGTTGGCCCATCCTCCAGCGCCGCCCAAACCGAAATGCCCGAAGGCTTCGGGAACATCCATCAAGAATGCGTCGCTACGGTGGTATCCGAGCTTCCAGTGAAGCGGATAGAACGTGACTTTGTCCGCGCGCTTCGTCTGAACTTCAGCCGATTTCCGGACGTTCTCTTCCGAAACCAAACGCACGCCGTCGAGCTCACCGCCCATGGAAAGGGCGGCATACATCTTCGCGAGCGAACGTGCCGTCGCGACCCCGTTCATCGCAGGCAGGCACGCCTTCCAGAACGCGGGGTGTGAGTAGAGCTCCTTGGCGTGACCAAGCGTGAGGCCGCGGCTCCAGAGGTCCCGCATCTGCTTCGGTCGAACCCAAAAGGGGACGCGGTAGTCGGTGGACAGTGGCTTGGCGCCATCTCGCTGGAGCTCGGGCAGCCCTTTGAAATCGGGGATGCGGTGCATCTGCGTGTCGGCGTTACCGATGTACAAGCCGTCGAGCTTCAGGGGCTCGACGATTCGCTGTTCGACGAACTCGGGGACCGTCAAGCCCGATACGCGGTGAATCAGCTCCCCGACTAGCCAGCCAAACGTGACGGCCTGGTAGGCGTTGGCGGTGCCTGGATGGAAGTCCGGCTCCGTCTTGGCGATACGGGACACGATCAGATCCCAGTCGAGGATGTCGGTGAGCTTGTCCACGAGGTGCGCGACCTTGTGGAGGCCCGCCTGATGAGAGAGCAACTGTCGAACTGTGATCTGCTCTTTGCCGTTGCAGCCGAACTCGGGCCAGTAGTCGGCAACGTGCGCCTCGTAGTCGATCAGGCCATCGGTCGCGAGCATATGGATTGCGGTCGCAGCGATCCCCTTGGTGCCCGAGTAACAAATGGACATGGTGTCTTGCTGCCAGGGCGTGCCGTCTTTGCGAGCCGGGCCGGCCCAAATGTCGACGACGGGTTTGCCTTCCAAGAACACCGCCGCAGCCGCACCACCGCCGTAGTAGTTGATTTGCTTGAGCAGTTGCTCTGCAACCGGTTCGAAGCGCGGCTGGTACACGCCCTTGATTTCGATCTTGTCAGACATTACCTGGACGGTGCGTAGCGCAGTAATCGCGTCATGTCAGGGGCCCGAAGATCGCCGCTGCGAAATCCAACAGGAACATCATGATCATGCTCGCGGTGCACGCTGCGGCCGCCGTGATCGGCAAGCTCCAATTCGCGTCGCGCTCTTCGTCGAGACGATAGAAGATCGGGAAGCTCGCGACGAAGTAGAGCGAGTAGAAGAGCGAACCGTAGGTGAGCATGCGCTCCATGTCCCTGTAGTAGAACTGGCTCTCGATCCAGGGGTTCGCCATCGCCTTGGTTTCCATCCAGGCCCAGAAGTACGCGACGATCAGCACCAGAACTGGCCAGAGCATTCTGCCAATCGGAATTCGGGAGGTGCGGATTCGCCGGAGCACGATGACCGCGGTCGTATGATAGGTGACGAAGTAGGCCTGCGTGAGCAGGTACATGATGAGTGGGACACGCTGCTCCCCCGACCCGACCAGCGTCGAGTCGAGATTCAGCTCGATCATCGGGTAGTCGTAGACCATCCCGAGAATGTCGAAGAAGTACTCGCTGCCAAAGTAGTTCGCGGCGAAGTTGAAGATCGCGATGTAGAGGTTCGCTTTGAACCAGTACGTTTGATACCAGCGGCGGCCGATGGCCCTCTCATCGCGGATCTGGGTGGGGACCAACACCAATGGAAGTGCCGCGGCCAACCCGATCGCCAGGAACCCCCACTCGCCTATCCGAGCGGCGACACCGAGCCCCATGACGAGCCCCATCATTGTCATCCAGACCGGCGAGTAGGCGAGAAAGAACTTCTCGCCCCACGCTTTGCTCGGGTTCTCGGAGAACCAGCGCGGAGTGCGGTCGGTCGGCATTGTGCTCAGCCAAAGAGAGCAATACGGATCATCGCTCGTAGGTTCCTGAGCTTCTCGAGCCCGCGGGCCCAGAACTCTTCTTTCGGACCGACGTTCCAACGGTACACGGCGTCATCGGTGTAGTGCGCCCCGAGGTACGTGCTCCAATCACCTTCCCGCTCAGCATTACGGTTGGCTTCGAGCCCCCGCTCCATCATTTCTTCGAGCTCTTCACGCGGAAAGGCGGGCATCGGTTGCTCCTCGTCGGCGGTAGCGAATACGAATAGGCGGCTTTGGTCCTAGAACCAAGCCCTGGAAGTCCGTCTCGACGGGGTCACCGGCCAACTCGAAGTCGTAGCGATTGAGAAGGACGGCCATGATCGTCTTGATCTGTAAGATCGCGAACGCATTGCCCATGCACTTGTGTCGCCCTCCGCCGAAAGCGATGTAGGCGAACGGGCGCTTGTCTTCTTCGCGGCGCGGGCCGTAGCGGTCCGGGTCGAACTCGAGCGGGTTCTCGAAGACGTCCGGGTCGCGATGCGCGACCATCGGCGAAACCGCCACCCAGTCGCCCTTCTTGACCTGGTATCCGAGAATTTCGCAGTCTTCGAGGGCCGCCCGGAGCAGGATGAACAGCGGTGGGTGGATGCGTAGCGCCTCTTTCACAGCGCCCTCGGTCTTCTCGAGGTCGCGCAGGGACTCAAACGAGTAGTCCTCCGCGTCGGCGTAGCGCGCGCGGATCTCGTTGCGAACTTCCCCGAGAAATCGCGGGTGTTGCAGTAGCTCGATCAAGGTCCACGCGGTCGTGACGGAGCTGGTGTGATGCCCGGCAAACATTGCCGCTACCAGCATCCCGCTGATCTCGTGGTCGCTGAGCTTGCTGCCGTCGGAGTACTCAGCGTCCATGAGCGTCTGAAGGAAATCTTCGCCGTGGTACCCGGACCGCTTTCGCTTCTCGACGATCTCCGCAACCATGTCACCGAGACGCGCGCGCGCCCTATCCCGCCGACGAAACGCCGGAATCGGCAGGTACGGATGAATGTAGCCCCAGGCGACGATCCCGCGCTCCAGGTCGTAGTAAACCTTGGAGAACTCCTCGTTCATCTCGTTGCGAAACTCTCTGCCGAGCAAGCAGCTGCTCGAAGTGTAGTTCGTGAGCATCCCGAAGAACTCGCCCGCCTCGATTTCTCCCTCGTCGCCCCAATCTGCGATCGTTTCCTGCGTCTCCCGCGCGACGATCTCCGTGTACGTCCGCATGCGGTTGTTGCGAAGCGCCGGGTAGAGCATGTGCATTTGCTCTGCCATCTTTGCGGGCTCGGCGCCGTACGCGACGCCCTCGCCGAACACGGGAACCATCATCTTGTACGCCGCGTTGGGGCTGAGCACTTCATCAGGTTGCCGAAACAAGGCCTCATGCGCCTCGGGGCCCGTAAAGAGAATCATGTCCTTGCCGAACAGCTTGAACCGCCCGACGCGACCGCACTCGTCGTATGTCTTCTGGAGCAAGCCAATCGTGTCCTTCACGAATGCCATCGTGTGACCGATCAAGGGAAGCCCACCCTTGAGCTTGGGAGGCCTTTCGAGGCTACGCGTAGCGAGAGGGGTTGCGGTGGTTTGTGCTGGTGCCATCGTCAACTTTCGTATATCAGGCTTTCGTCGATCTCTAACCAGGGAAAATGCCGATGAGAATCAAAGTGGATTTCGATCTCTGCCAGGGACACGCCAACTGCATGGGGGAGGTGCCCGAGGTCTTCCAGGTGGACGACAAAGGGTTCCTCAACATCCTGCAGGAAGAACCGCCAGAAGAACTTCGCGAGCAGGTCGAGCTCGCCGTGAAGTACTGCCCGACCAACGCGATTACTCTCGAAGATTAACCCTTCGAAAAAGGGGACTGTCCCCTTTTTTGAGGGGTTAACGGGAGCGGCAGGGGCCTTCGCCGGGGGGCGGACATTGGGCAACCGCGAGCCAATCCATCGTGAGGGCCACGCCGACGTGGATGAGGACGCCTCCCCAGATCGACCGGGTGCGCATCGCTAGCGTCCCAAGCGCAATGCCTGCCAGGATTGCGCCGAGGGTTTCGGGGAGAGGCTTTGGGTAATGGATCATGCAGTAGGGCACGACCATCACGAAGATCGCGCCATAGCCGAACTTGTGGCGGAGGCCTTGAAGCATGTAGCCGCGGAAGAAGAACTCCAGAGCGAGGAACTGCGCGGCGTACAACACTTGCCACCGGAGGAAGTGACCGAGCGATTGGTTGGCGTACTTGTAGAACGGGTACGTTCCCAGAAACTGATCTTGCGTCGACACGAACACTACGAAAGGCAAGACCAGGAGATAGAGCCCGATGTAGATCCAGAGATGCCGTCCGAAGCCTCGAAACGAAATGTAGTAATCGCGAATGCGCTCTCCGGGCATCAACACGATGGTCAGCATGGGAATCACCACGTAGGTCACTATGCGAAAGCCCGACCACCAGGCCCTCGCCATCAGGTCCCACTCGTCGCGGCTGTAGACTTTCGAGTCATACGGGACGAGCTCGGAGAAGGTCGCGTTGCCGCCGAAGTATCGGGACAAGGTGAGCGTAACGGCAGTCGTGACGAGGATGACGATCGGCCGGAAGTCCAGCTCCTCGGCACCCGCGGTGTCCGCTTGCGAGTCGGCATCTCGCCACGAATCGAGCAAAACTCGGCGGAAAAACAGCTTGATTCTCGTCATTGGGGCGCGGGACTATAACCGATTGACCAGGCCGATTGTAGGCTAAGCTTTGAAGTTCATGGCGTTGGCCGCAAACAACCGATTCAGGAACGTGCTCTTGCTGACGACGCTCGCGGTGTGTGCGTTCTTTGTCGCTCAGGGCGCGACGGCCCTTTTTGCTGCCAAGGTCCTGAACGCCGAAGCGGATGCAACTCCGCCTCCAGCGAGGAGAGCCATCGCGACCGCAGCGGTTCAGCGTAAACGGGATCCCGGCATCATCTTGAAGCGAAACATCTTCGACTCCGCCCTGGGCGACCTGTCCGAGGCGCCGATCGAGAACCCCGAGCTGCCTTTGGAGGACCTTCCCGCGGGAGACGTTGAAACGCCGTGCAAGGGAGCCATGCGACTCATTGGTACGGTCGTGCTTCCCGGCGATCTCGAGGGCTCGCTCGCCGCGATCGTCGGTGCGGACAAGAAAGCGGGGCTCCACCGGGGCGGTACGGACGTCGAGGGCTCGAGGATCCGAGCAATTCATTCCGACGCTGTGGTTCTTCAGAGCACGAGCGGCCTTTGTCGGCTAGCGATGTTTGAAGTCGAGGGTGCCGCTGCCAAGCCCAGGCTGACACCCGCGGCCGAGAAGAAGAAGAAGAAGAAGCCTCCCAAATCGGGCCCGCTCGCGGACCGAAACGCTGGTCTGACCGAAGAAGAGATGGCCGAGGGCATCGAGAAGGTGAACGACACCAACTACAACCTCTCTCGTTCGATGCTCAACAAGGTGCTCGACAATGCGGGCAAGATCATCGGCATCGCTGCGGTCGCACCCAAGATGGAAGATGGCCAGTCGGTCGGCATGGAGATCAGGGGGATTCGGCCAGGCACCCTATTGACCAAGCTCGGAATCCAGAACGGCGATATCCTCGAAAGCGTCAACGGCCAGTCCTTGAGCAGCCCAGACGCAGCACTGGGCGCGTACACGACCTTGAGAACGGCTGACAAGTTCACCTTGTCGATCCGCCGAGACGGTCAATCGATGATGGTCAACTACAGCTTGCAGTGAGCCATCCCGGGGTGCGACTCACCGGGGACCGCCGCGCGGCCCTTGCCAGTCGGCCGGCATCGATCGTAGGTGTAGGTCCCGCTGCGGGAACGCGATCTCGATGCCGGCTTCTCTGAACGCTTTGTCGATGCTCATGTGGAGGTCGTGCCGAACAGGGAACAAGTGCTCGGCGTTGCGAACGAACACCCGAAGCTCGAACGAAAGCGAGCTGTCTCCAAAGCTGAGAAACAAGACCTGAGGGCGGGGATCCCGGAGTACACGCCTCGACTCACGAGCCACCCGGTTCAGCACCTCGATCACCCGGTCGGTGTCCGAGCCGTACGCAACCCCAACTGGGATGGAAACCCGAAGAATCGCATCGGACAAGGTCCAGTTGATCAGTCGCCCGGTGACGAACTCCTTGTTGGGCACGATGAGCTCTTTCCGATCAAACGCCGTGATCCAAGTGGCCCGGATCCGGATCCTCGACACCGTGCCGTTCACTTCACCGACGCTCACCGTGTCGCCCACACGGATCGGCCGCTCGAACAAGATGATGAGCCCGGAGATGAAGTTCGCGAAGATCTCCTGGAGCCCGAATCCAAGCCCCAAGCCGACTGCGGCCACCAGCCACTGAATGCTCGACCAGCCGATGCCGATCGCATCGAACGCGATTGCCAAGCCGGCCAGCACGACGGCGTATTTGACGATGGTCGAGTACGCGTACCGTTCGCCCGGCCCAACCCGGCGAAATAGGGTCGCCTCGAGCAGCGCGGGCAGCGCGCGAATCAACGCCAGCGTGAGCAAGCCGATCAGGAGTGAACGGAACAGGTCGGCCAGAGTGATCGCCACCAACTGCTCCTCGGTGGAATAACGCTCGACGCCAGACGGATCGAGCTCGGCCACCGTAACCGTCTCGGTGGTTGTCCAAAGCTCGACCTGCTGGAGAATTCTCGCCGCGGGCAGAAGGTCCGCCCAGATCGCCAGGGTGGCGAGGATCGCGAGAAGGAGGCCGGCGCCGATCATCATCCGGCTGACCTCCATGGTCGGAGCCGGCTTCGGATCCCTTTCCTCATGGGCCTCGTCGTCGAGGGCAGCGCGTCGTTGCGCCATCAGTGACCAGCGGGCGGCAAGCTGAAGGACGATCACCAGCGCGAAGACAAAGACCAGGTTGAGGTGTAGCCGAGTCGTGACTTGGAGCGCCGTCCAATAGAAGCCTCGGAGGGCAGCGGCGATCAGGGCAAGCGGTATCAGCGAGGACAAGACTTGGACCGCTCGCCAAGCCCAAGGGCGCCGTCGGCCTCGGCCTCGTAGCACCTCGGACAGCGGACCTCCGGAGCGAAGGGCAAGGTAGTTGAATACCCCTACGGCCAGCATCGAAACCGAAAACGCGAGCCGGCCGACTGATTCACGCCATAGATCGTCTCCGCGCGTCTCGAACACGAAGATGACGAAGACCGCTGGGACGATCACGAAAGTGAGCCAACGCAGGTCGCGCCAAAGGGCATGGGCCGCTTTGGCCGACCAGGCGCAGTGCGCTTCGGCAACTCCGCCCGGACGAACCAGCTGCCGCGAGATGCGCAGGGTCGCCCAAAGACCCGCTGCGGCCAGCAAGCCGTACGCAACGCTTCGGGTGAACTGAGTCGCCACGGGGGACAGACCAAGGTGCCAGCCCGCATAGGCGAGGAGCGCCGGTAACCAGACCGCGAGGAGCAAGGTCAGCGCAAGTGCCTCACTGGTCGGCCCGAAACGGGTGCAATCCTGTTTCTGGGCTTGCTCTCCTAGGGTTTGAATCCGCGGGCGGACCCGTCGGGCAAAGGGAACGAAGAGGATCGCCAAGAGCAACGCGAGGAGGTTTACGGGCCACCGCCGCGTCGCAGCGTCGCGAACGCCCCTCCCAAGCTGTGCCCAGTATTTCGGGCCGAAGAGCCAGGCCAGGGCATCCCGTCCGTCGGACAGAAGCTCGGGCTGGACCGCCCTGCCGCTCGGGATCCAGAGAATGCGCTCGTCGATGAAATCGAGCAGGTCTTTGGTGCGCGCGATTAGCTGCTGCTGCTGGGCGTCGAAATCGACGAGCTTCTGGAAGTACGTCTCATAGTCCTCGATGAGCGCATCCATGTACTTGCGCTGGGTCTTGAAGAGCTGACGGAGGAGCTTCTCGAGCTCCCGCTGTTCTTCGGCGGGGACCGGCTCTTCGATCGACGCCATCGCTTCGCCCACGAGCGCATCGATGTCGGCCAATGCCTCCCGTTGCTCGCGGAGCTTGATCTGCTGAAGCTGCACATCTCCGATCTGCTCCTGGCGCATCCGAATGAACCGGCGGTACATACCGATGTCCGGGGCTTCGGCTCTATGACGCCGCAAGAGCACGCCGACCGAATCGGCAAGCCCAACGGCCTCCACGCGAGCCGCAAGCCGAGCGAGCTCCGTTTCGAGCTCGGCGACCTTGGCTTCGGCCCGCTGGAGCTTCTGGCTAACGTCCTCGATCTGGTCGTGAAGCCCACCAGCGCTGGTCCAAACCGAAGTTAGCGCTTCGTTTCGTTCATAGAGCTCCTGGAGCTTCTCCTTGAACCCGGTCGGCAGCGCCGTCAGCTCCTCGAGCAACTGCCTGGTCGCCTCGTTCTCGCGTTCGACCGCCAGCCGCTCCGACCCCTGCTTTGCCTCGCGAAGCTTGCTGCTCAACGCCTCGAGGTACGCAATCCGCAAAGTCGCCTGGTCACGTTGCTTGCTGAGGAGCGTGCCGCGTGCGTCGTAGCTCCCGAGCTCATTCTGGTAGGCTGCGATCTCGGCTTCCACGGCCCTTCGCTTGAGAGCGTCCAATTCCCGACGCGCTTCGGCCATCGAAGAGTCACCGCTGGGAGGAGGCGAAGCATCATCGAGCTCCTTGAGTCGCCGCTTGGCGATCGACAGCAGCTCCGGAATCCGCTTGCGCCGCTCTGCCCGTCGTTCGGCTTCGAGATCGAGCTCGGTGGCCTCCCGTCGGGCCGCCGCCAGGTCTTGCACAGCCTCACGTCGTTGCGCATCGAGCTCGGCGGCGCTTGCGCCGGGCGGGATCGAAATTGCGTCGCGCTGCTGGAGGCGTGCGATCTCTTCGTCGATGACCTCGGTGCGCGCTTGGGCTCCCTGCTCGGCCAGGAGGTACTCTGCTGCCTTGGCTTGCCACTCCTCGAGTCGCGCCCGAACCTCCCCCGTTCTGCGCTCGACCTCCAACAGTTCCGGCGATTCCTGCGCAGAGGCAGGCTCCTCGGGGGGCTGCAGCGGGCTTTGCTGAGCGCCCACGGAAGACGAGAACAGGATGACCGCCCACCAGAGGCCAAGCGTGATCATGCCCAGCCGTGTTTCGTCTCGGCTCCTCATCGGGGCTTTCGAATTCGCATCAGACCTTCTTGGGCAACCGAAGCGACGAGCGCCCCCTCCTGGGAGTAAATATGCCCGAAGTTGAGCCCCCGGCCGCCCGACGTTCGCGGGCTGTGTGTGACGTAAAGCATCCATTGGTCCGCACGAAACGACTGATGAAACCAGATCGCATGGTCGAGGCTAGCAATGATCAGCTCATCCGTCAGAAAGCTGTGACCGTGCTGGTTGAACGAGCCCTCGAGCAGGCCGTAGTCGCTGGCGTACGCGAGCACCGCCTGATGAATCACCGGGTCGTCGCCGACCGCCGCCCCGGCGCGAAACCAAGTTCGCTGAATCCCGCGGTGCGCCTTCGGCTCCAAGAGGTCGACGTGGTCCACTTCGCGCCGCTGAATTGGGCGATCGAGCAGCAACAAGAAATCGATCCCAGGATGACTCGACCCCTCCTGATAGGCGCGCAAGCGCTCTTCATTGCTCGGAATCGTTTCCGGCGCTGGCGCCTCGGGCATCGGCGCCTGGTGCTCGAGCCCTTCCTCCTCAGCCTGGAAGGAAACCGACATGTTGAAGATCGCCTTACCGTGCTGTTTCGCGACCACCCGGCGGGTCGCAAAGGAGCGGCCGTCACGAATGCGATCGACGTCATAGATGACGGGCACGGAGGTGTCGCCTTCGCGGAGGAAGTACCCGTGCAGCGAATGCGCGACCCGCCCTTCGACCGTCCGGCACGCTGCGATGAGCGACTGCGCGGCAACCAGGCCGCCGAAGATTCGCGGGCGACCGTCGTGTGGACTGAATCCGCGGAAAAGATCGGTGTCGAGCCGCTCCAGATCGAGCCGCTCGAGAAGGCCTTTTAGGTTGGACACCCGGGTGAATTAGCACGGCATTTCGGCAACCCAGCAGCTATTATGTAGGGTGGTGTATGTCTTGACGTCTGCATCCTTTAGGATGTAATTATAGTTCTTGTGGGTTAAATCTTTACTGGCCGGATGGCTACCGATTTGCTGCACCTTGCTGCTCCTCGGTTGCAATGGGACGATCGGGGACGCCAACCCGAATGGAGAACTGGACACACCCGCACCTCGGTGCGGCCGGTCGGTCTGCGGCGCAACCGGCGAGCTGGCAGCGGGGAGCGCGTTTCCACGACTCACCCACGCCCAATGGGAGAACAGCGTCCGCGACCTGCTCCGCCTGGCAGCAACGCCCAATCTGTCGGGTAGTTTCGAGCCAGACACGCGGCTCAGCTTTTTCGACAACAACGTCCGCGCGCTTCGCGTGAGCAGTGACCTCTGGGGCAACTACCAGGCAGCAGCAGAGACGCTGGCTGAGGCTGCGACGGCAGACGCTACGGTGCTCGCTGGTCTGCTGCCAGGCGAGCTACCGAGCGACACCGTCGAACGCGGGCGTGCAATTGCTCGCGATCTCGGCCGTCGCGCCTATCGACGGCCGCTCACCAACGAGGAGCTCGACGCCCATGGGGCGCTCTTCGAACAGGGCGCCATGTACTTTCCCGACATGGATCCTCTCGATGGCGGCGTCCGGATGCTGCTCGAGGCGTTTCTGCAGTCGCCCCACTTCGTCTACCGAGTTGAGCTCGGGGACAGCCAAAACGGTGACATCGTGCAACTCGGCGGCTTCGAGATCGCCTCGCGGCTCTCGTACATGATCTGGAACACGATGCCCGACGACGAGCTGCTCGACGCGGTGGAAGGCAACGAGTTGAACACCGCAGAGCAAATCGCCGCGCAAGCTGCACGCCTGCTCGACGACCCGCGCGGCCAGGCGATGCTCGAGCGTTTCCACGCGCAGCTCTTCAACTGGGATCTCTATGGGGACTTAAGCAAGGACCCAATGGAGTTCCCGCTCTCCTACGGCGGCATGGGCCACGACATGTACGAAGAAGCTCGCGTCTTCGTCGAACGCGTGGTCCTCGAGGAGGACGGCAATTTGGCCGAGCTTCTTACCGCGCCCTATACGTTCGTGAACGCCGATCTTGCCGCTATTTACGGTCTCGAAGGCGCTTTCGATGACACCTTCTCGCGAGCGAGCTTCAGCTCCGTCGAGCAGCCCGAGCGCGGTGGCCTGCTTACGCAGCTTGGGTTCCTGGCGTCGCACGGCGGGCTCACGGCTTCGGTCCGCCGGGGTGTCTTCATCAATCACCGCGTTCTTTGTACCGAGCTTCCGCCACCGCCGGACGCGCTGCCACCGATTCCGGCTGACGACGGCATGACGATGACCTCTCGCGAGCGGATCGAGATGCACACTGGCCCTGGCACTTGCGGTGCAAGCTGTCACGGTACTTTCATCAACCCGGTGGGCTTCGCATTCGAGGGCTTCGACGGGCTAGGGCAGCACCGCACTGAAGAGTTCGGGATGCCGGTCGACACGTCGGCGACCTTCGAGTTTTCAGACGGTCCAGTTGCCTTCGACGGAGCGGAGCAGTTCAACGACGCAATCGCGGCGCGCATCGAAACTCACGACTGTTACACCAAGCACTGGGTCGAGTACGCGTTCGGGCGAGACACCGCCGGATCGGACCTCGATCTGATTCAAGACTTGGGCGATGCCTCCCTCGACGGGCTTTCGGTCAGGGCGTTGATCCTCCGGCTCGTGCAGAGCGAGGAGTTCAGGGTACGCAATGGGGGTGGCTCATGAGCGCTTTCGGTAGGCGGCCATTCAGGCGCCGCCTCTTTCTCACCGGCGCCGCAGGTGTGACCGTCGGTCTGCCATTCTTGGAAACGTTTGCGACGAAGATGGCGCGTGCGGCGAGCCCCGACGACCCGGGCTTCGTCGTGTTCATGCGCCAAGGCAACGGCTGTTCTCAGGCGCTGTCCTTCAGTAACCCGGCTGAGCCGGAGATGTTCTGGCCTCGAAACCTGGGAGCCCTCACCGCCGCATCGATGGCTGCCGACAGCGATCGCGCAACCAGCGAGCTGAGCGCACACGCCGACAAGCTACTGATGGTGCGGGGCGTCCGCGGGGCCTTCTCGATCTCGGGCTGTGGTCACGCCCGAGGCGCGCTCCAGGCGCTAACAGCCCAGCCAACCGGTGATTCGGAGGCGACCAACAACTCGCTGGCACTCGGCGAGTCGCTCGACAACCGGATTGCGCGTGAGCTCAATCCAGAAGGCCGTGGTCCACTCACACTGGCCGCGATGCGCCCATACAACTTCCTCGACAGCGTTCTATCTTACCGTGGGCCGAACGACCGCCGGGGCGCGCAGACCAACCCGAAGGTCGCCTTCGACGACATCATGGGGCTGGTCAATCTGGACGAGTCCTCGGCCCAGTCAATCGCCGCGCGCCGCCAAAGCGTCAACGACCTGGTGCGCGACCAGATGCAGACGCTGTTGAATCGAAGCGACCTGAGCTCGGACGACAGGAACCGACTGGACTTGCACTTCTCCGCGATTCGAGATCTCGAGATCCGGCTTGCAGAGTGCTCGCCACTCGATGAACCCACCGTCAGCGCGATCAACGCCATCAATGGAGATCATCAGAACGGAGACCGAGTCGTCGAAGTCGCCGAGCTGCACATCGAAGTTATCGCGCTGGCGCTTTCCTGCGGCTACACGCA
Source organism: uncultured bacterium (assembly GCA_937998345.1). Lineage (GTDB taxonomy): Bacteria > Myxococcota_A > Polyangia > Polyangiales > Houyiibacteriaceae > SG8-38. The sequence continues at coordinate 28,704 of CALLDH010000211.1, forward strand.
GGCAGCGACCCTTCAGATCGGCAACGGCAACGACGGCACGCGCTACCGGTGGCAGGGCGAGGAGTTCCCCTCCTATCACTGGATCTCCCACAGGATCTTCGCCGACGGCTCGGACGGTGATCCGATTCCGGATGCGCAGGCCAAGCACAACGCGGTGGATCGAATCCACGCTCGCCTTTTCGGGAGGCTGCTCGACCGTCTATCGGCCTACACGACGGAGACGGGAACCCTCCTCGACAAGGGCGTCTGCGCTTGGATCAACGACCTCTCGAACGGCCCGCCCCACTCGATCAACAACCTTCCCTACGTGCTCGCGGGCAGTGCGGACGGGTTCTTACGAACCGGCGCATACGTCGACGCGGGGGACGTCCCTCACAACAAGCTCCTGAACACCCTCGCAACCGCGGTCGGCCTGCGAAAGACCAACGGCGATCCGGTCGACGATTTCGGCCATGCCAGCCTCGAAGGCGGTTTGGTCGATCCAATGATGACTTAGCCGACCCGCGTGGCCGTGATAGACTGAAGGACCGATGGTGGAACCGATGGGGATCTGCGAGAAGCACCAACTCCCGCTGGACGAAAATGGGGAATGTGAGCTGTGCCGCCTGAGCGACATGCCTTCGAAGTCCCCACCCGCCCGAAGCGCTTGGTGGGCTTTGATCATCCCTCTCGCGCTGGTGTTGGCGGGTATCGCTTGGACGCTTGCTTCATTCGAACCCGAGCCCGAACGTGCACCGCCCCGAGGCGTTCGAACGACCGCACCGCGACCGGTGATTCCAGAGCCGTCCGCAGAAGAACCGCGCGCTCCCGAGCCCGAACCCGCTCCCGCTCCCGAGCGGCCGCCGCCGCCGGTCCCAGGCGACGACATTCCGGTTCCCGAGCCGACACCGGAGGGTGCGCAGCTCGATGCGACTCCGCCCGGGGAGGGAGACGCGACCGAGGCGCGCATCCCCGAATGGAAATGGAACCTCGCTCGTCGACGCGTCTCCATCACCATGTACGCAACGCAATGGTGTGGGGTGTGCCGAAAGGCGCGAGAATACATGGAGACCCGCAGCATCGACTTCGTCGAGCTCGACACCGACGAAAGCTCAATCGCTGGGGACCGGCTTGGTGAGCTCAATCCGCGCAAAACGATCCCCACCTTCGAGATCGACGAGCAGGTGTACATCGGCTTCCGCGAGGACGCGTTCGAGGCGAAGATCAACCGGGCCGCCCGGAAACACCTCTAGCGCTGCACTCTGGCACGGGGTTCGGTAGCGTCGCTCCGATGATCGAGTTCGTGAGAACGCCCGAGTCACGAGCTGATCATTACAGATCGCGGCTCTGTGTAAGCCGTGGCACCTTGCTTGCCTCGACACGGCTAATGCCGATAATCACAGCATGGGGGAAGCACTGAGGGTTAGCGGACCGCCGGTGGGGGTTGGTCTTGGATTCGACGTGTCGATGTGGCCGCTCGTGGTGATCACAATACCGCCAGTCACGACGCCAGACGACATCGAGTACATGCAGCGCTGCTATGAGCATGTCTTCGCGTCGCCCGTGCGCCACGCGCTGATCGTCGACACGACGTCGATTGTCAGGGTGCCGGATGCCACATTGCGACGGCAGATGAAGGCCTTCGAAGACAGCCGGCGTCCGATCATTCGCCTGAAGAACATTGGCAGCGCGATCATCATCCAGAACACGGTCATCCGCGGCGCATACACGGCACTGCGCTGGATCTCGCCGCAGCCCGCGCCGAACAAAGCCTTCCCGACCGTGGAGGCCGCCGCCCGCTGGTGCGTGCAGGGGATTGAGGAAGACGGGCAGATCGTGCCAATCGCCGCGTACGCCCTCGCCGGACTCGCAGGCAACACCGCAGTCGGCTAGGCGGCTCGCCGCTCCGACACCAGTGCCTCCTGAGGCCTGGAATGGGACGCTTTATCCTGTTTGTGGCGAATTCGTTGCAGGCCGTTGGCTACGTTCGATAACATTTAATCAATGGTGGGACTTCCTGAAGTAGGCGCGCAACCAGCTGGGGTGGGCATCGAATTCGATGTGTCCATGTGGCCGCTGGTCTTGGTGTCGATGCCAGCGAGACTCGAGATCGACGACATCGTCTATCTCCAGGAGTCGTACGAGCATGTTTTCGCTGCACCCACGCGCCACGCCCTCGTGGTCGACACCACGCCGCTCGAAAGCATCCCAGACGCGACCCTTCGCCGCAGGATGAAAGAATTCGAAGACGGTAGGCGGCCGATCATCCGCGAGAGAAATATCGGGAGCGCAATCGTCTTGTCGAACTCGTTGGTCCGAGGCGCGTACACGGCGCTCCGCTGGATCTCGCCGCAGCCCGCTCCAAACAAGGCATTCGCGAACGTGCGCGACGCGGCCCGGTGGTGCGTGGAGGGGATCGAGGCGGACGGACAGAGAGTCCCTAGCGGGGCATACATCCTCGCTGGCATGTCCGAGGCCGTGGGACTCTGAGAGCCGTCAGTTCGGCGTAGCAGTCATCAGAAGACGGAGCGTGCCACCGCCCGTAATCGCGTCGTGGGAAAGCACTGGTACCGCCAGCGGCTGGTCATCGAGATGCGCTTCGCCGATGAAGGGATTCACCTCAGCGGCAAGCGGCGCTTCGCTGGGCGGCGCGGGCACTTCGTACGCGACGCTGCTCGACTCAGTACAGGACGCCAACGCCAGAACGGTGACGAGCTGGGCCGTACACGGTAGCAAAGCCCGAGGAGAGCAAACCACGCCTCAGCTTCGCACACTTCGTGGAGAGCTGAGGAGCATCGCGAGCCACGTCCATTCCTGCGATTGCGCCGCGGTCATCCGGACGATGATCGTGAGCGGGACCGACAGGAGCGCGCCGATCGGTCCGAGCACGAAACCCCAGAAAACCATCGAGAGAACGACTACCGAAGGCGAAAGATCGGTCGCCTGCCCTGCCCATCGCGGCTCGATCACGATTCCGATGAGCAAATTGATCATGAAGTACCCAGCCGCCAAGCCAAACGCCGGAAGCCAGCCAAGGGTTATCAAGCACAGTGCGACCGCTGGAATCGAAGCCAAGATGCTGCCGACGCTCGGGATGTAGTTGAGAATGAACGCGATCAAGCCGAACAGCAGAGAGTGTCCGAGACCAACGATGCTAGTCAGCCCCGCTACGAGAAAGCCCGTGGCCGCGCTGGTTACCGTCTTGATCAGGAGATAGCGCTGGACATCGCGCGCCGCCACCTTGAGCGCTTGAACATCCAGCCGACCGAGCCGATCGGTGCCCCTGAGCTTCTGGGCGATAGAGCTGCTTTCGACGACGAGGAAAACCGTGATCAACAAAACGAGCGAGCCCGCCGTGACCACACTGAAGGCAAGCGTCAGGCCCGGAACCGTCAGCCCGCGGACGAGCTCGTTCGGGTCGAACAACTCGACGGCGGTGGCAGGAATCCCCAGCCCCTGGCTCCAGAGCCATGAGGATGTCTCAAACTGCAAACGATCGAAGTCGTCCCGGTACTCGCTGAACGCGAGAGCAAAATCGGTAGCGGCCCGCGTGGTGAGAAACCCGAGCGTCATGACCACCGCCACCGCCGCGAAAACCGCCAGCGACACCGCAGCCCAACTCGGAAGCCCCTTTTCGGTCAGGTCGAGAATCTTCGAAAGGCTGATCGCGATGAGCGTCGCGAGAAGAATCGGAATGACGATCGGCTGCCCTAAATGGAGCACAACCAAGAAAACCCCAAACGCCGCCACACGAACCATGCGCAAGAGGCTAGCACCCCACCGGGGCGCGGGGGAAATCGCTTGGTGGACGCGGGCTAGGCGGTGTTACCGATCAACAGTTGGAAGAAGGAGGCGCCGGTGTGTTTCATCATTCCGATGATGTAGACGAGGGCGATCGCTCCGTCGAAGACGCAGATGCCGTACTGCCAAGGCTCGGCGATGCCTTTGGGAACCATGTAAATGATGCTGGCTACCGCGGTCAGACGGACCATGCCCTGCCAGAACGGTATTGGGGCGCGGACCTTCATGTCTTGTGCCGACCACATGAGTGCGGCGCCGGCGAAGATCAGGAACGAGCCGCATGTCATCAGCGCGCCGAAGTGCGTGTCCTGTGGTTCGAGAATGGCAGCGGCCCAAGTCGCGAGGCCAATCGGAATATCCAAAAACCCGGTGACTAGAACGAACTTTCTCAGCACTACACTCTCCTCGTGGGCCGCGATGGACGTGGCGCGGCGGAGTCTAAGCGACCCGGGCGCGGGTGTCACTGGGTTGCGCTGGTGCAGCGGGGTCTACATTGCACTGATTGTCGCATCGGCGTACCATCGACCGGTGGCGGGGATGGTTTCGAGGACTTTCGCGTGCGCAAGACACACTTGAGGACCACTCACCTGTCTTTGATTCTGGGTCTTCTACTCCTCGCTGTCACGGGCTGCAGTAGCGGCGCGGACTCGTCACCGACCGAGAAGATAGACGCCGGGCCGGTTGCGCTTCGTCGCCTCACTGCCGAGCAGTTTTCCCGCAGCATCCGCGACGTGCTCGGAGACCACATCACCGTCCCAAGCCGCATCGACCCCGACGACAGGCGCGACGGGCTCCTCGCGGTAGGGGCTACCTTCGCCAGTGTCACTCCATCCGGATTCGAGAAGTACGAAGCGGCGGCAAACGTCGTGACGGAGCAGGCGCTCGACACCAAGCATCGCGCCGACCTCGTTCAGTGCCAGCCCGCCTCGGCAACGACGAGCGACGAGGAGTGTGCGACTGCATTCATCGGGCGCGTGGGGCGGCGACTCTTCCGCCGGTCGTTGACCGGAGAAGAGCTCGACGCTCGAGTCGCGATCGCGAGTGCAGCGGCGAAGGCACTGGGCGACTTCTACGGGGGGCTCGAGATCGCGCTCGCAAGCCTCTTGGTTTCCCCCGATTTCCTTTTCCGGATTGAGGAGGCAGAGCCCGACCGCCGCGATCCCTCGATCACGCGTCTCACGAGCGTCGCGATGGCGTCTCGCCTCAGTTATCTCCTGTGGAACACCACCCCTGACGACGACCTGATCGCCGCCGGGGAACACGGCGACCTGGTCGATGACGCCCTCCTCGCCGAGCAGGTCGAGCGCCTGCTCTCGTCGCCGAAGCTCGAGACCGGCATTCGCTCGATCTTCTCTGACCTGTACGACTTCAAGCGGTTCGACGACGGGCTGGTCCGCAAAGACACCGCGCTTTTCCCAGTCTACACGCAGACTCTCGTCGAGGAAGCCAAGGAGCAGACACTTCGCACGATCGTGGCGCATCTGAGCGCAGACAAAGACTACCGCGACTTGTTCACGACCACGGAGTCGTTCCTGACGCGGAGACTCGGCGTCGCATATCGCGTGCCCGTCCCGACGCCCGACGGCTGGGAGCCCTATGTGTTCTCGGATGAGGCGCGCAGGGCAGGGCTGCTTTCCCACATCAGCTTCAACGCGCTCTACTCCCACCCGGGCCGCAGCTCAGCGACCTTGCGCGGCAAGTTCGTCCGCGAGGTGTTGCTCTGTCAGGATATCCCGACTCCGCCAGCAAACGTCGACTTTTCAATCGTCGAGGACATCACGGGCGAGCTTCGCACCGCGCGTGAGCGTCTGGAGGCGCATGTGACAAACGACGCCTGCGCGGGTTGCCACACGCTGACCGATCCTATCGGCCTTGCTCTCGAGAGCTTCGATGCGATCGGGATGCTGCGCGAGGAAGAGAACGGCGTTCCCATCGATACCTCGGGCGACCTCGACGGAACGGCCTACGAGGACGCAACTGGAATGGGTCGAGCCTTGCGAGACCACCCTGCGCTCGGGCCGTGCCTGGTGCGCAGCCTCTACCGTTACGCGGCGGGCCGGAACGAGATCGGGGGCGAACTGGCCCTACTCTCCTCCTTGAGCGAACGTTTTGCCGAGTCGGCGTACAGCGTGCGTGAACTGATGCGGGAGCTTGTCTTGAGCGACGGCTTCCGGACCACGTCGGGGCCCCGAATGGCGGAAGAAGCCGGAGACGAGTCATGAAGCGGTTCGATCGAAGAACATTGCTTCGCGGAACGCTCGTTGGAGGCACGATCTCAATGGGGCTCCCGTTGCTCGATTGCTTCCTCAACAGCAACGGGACCGCGTTGGCGCAGGGCGCACCGCTCCCGGTGAGGTTCGGCGCCTGGATGTGGGGCTGCGGAATGAATCCGGATCGCTGGAACCCGACAACGGAAGGTGGTGGATACGAGCTCTCCGTCGAGCTGCAGGCTCTCGACCGCGAGCTCGGGACCGGCGCAAAGCTTCGCGAGCAGGTAAGCATCCTGAGCGACTTCGACGTCAAGCTCGATGGCCGACCGAACTTCCCACACACGGCGGGTTTGATGGGGACGCTAACCGGAAGCCTGCCCGTAGCGGACTACACGGTTCCGGCACCTACTCTCGACACCATCATCGCGGCCGAGATCGGCGGGCTCACGCGATTCCGCTCGCTCGAGATGTCGTGCACCGGCAACCCGAATCAGAGCTACAGCTTCGAAAGCCAGGGTGTGGCCAACGCGCCCGAGATTTCTCCGATGGCCATGTATGCGCGGGTGTTCGGCCCGGAGTTCGCCGACCCGAATGCAGGACCCTTCACTCCGGACCCTCGGCTCATGATCCGGCAAAGTGTCCTGTCCGTGGTCAAAGACGATCGCGATCGCCTGCTTCAGCGGGTCGGCACGCACGACAAGCAACGGCTCGAGCAGTACTTCACATCCGTGCGACAGCTCGAGCAGCAGCTCGACATCCTGCTCGAGGGGCCGCCGGACCTCGAGAGCTGCTCGAAGGCGCCTACCCCGGGGCAGGAGACCCTGGGCACCGAGGTCGGCGAATCAATGTCCACCAACCTCCTCATGGCCGACCTGCTTTCCTTCGCACTCGCATGCGATCAAACCCGAGTATTCAGTATGATGTTCTCCGATCGGATCTCTGGCCTTCGCCAGCCGGGCTCGAGCTCACAGCATCACCAGCTCACCCACGATGAGCCCCTCGATCCGGAGATTGGGTACCAGCCCGAGGCCACTGAATTCGTGTTTGCCTCAATGGAAGCCTGGGCCGACTTCGTGGAGCGTCTTGCCGCCACTCCCGAAGGCGATGGAACGCTGCTCGACAACTGCCTGGTTCTTGGTCACTCGGATGTTTCGTTGGCGAAGGTCCACGGGATCACGGGAGTGCCCATGATGATCGCCGGAAGCGCCGGCGGCGCGCTCAAGCCAGGGGTGCACGTCAGGGGCGCCACATCGCCAACGACCCGGGTCGGTCTGACGATTCAACAAGCCATGGGCTTGAACACCGAGAGCTGGGGCACCCGCTCCATGGAAGCCACGCAGCCAGTCAGCGAGATCGTGGCGTAAGCACGAAACGCTCGTCCGTAAATTGCGATCTTCCCCACAGTGGTGTTCCGTTGCCATTGACGCGCCAAACCCCCACCTCGACAATGGTCGATGGGGGTCGCGGCTCCGATGGGGGCGCGTCGTATCAACGGTTAGGGGGAACCGATGAAACGCTTTGCTTTTGTTGCTGTGGTATTTTGGATGCTGGCTGCGGTTGGCGGCGCGCAGACACTGCCGGAAACGTTCTCTGTCGAGCAAAACGGGGTGTCGCTCACCGGGCCTGGCGAAGAAGTCCCACCGGACGTCCCCGAGAAGAAGAAGGTCTACGACAAGAGAGTCGGCGGCAAGGTTTGGCTCGAAGCCACGGCTGGCCCGTCCCGCTTTGACGCTACGCGATTCCGCACACTCGATTTCGTTCCCGCTGGCGTCCAGTCCCTGATCCCGAACGTCGTCGTACGCGGTCCCGAGTTCGGCGCCGCCCTTCGCTTTCGCGCAGGATCATCGACCATCGGCGCCCGATTCAAGCGGGCGGACTATGAACCATTCGACCTGACCTCGATCGGTCTGGACCTCGGGTTTCTGATCCGGGCAGTCCCTTACGTGCACCCGTCGATTCGGGTCGGCTTCAACTACTACACCACCACCGGTGGTCTGGTAATCCCGGGCTTCGAAGATTTGGTGAGCAACGTGCGGAGTCATGGTGGCGGCGCCTCGCTCGGCGCCGGCCTCAGGATCCCAATCGTGAAGTGGTTGTCGATCGCCGCCGATTTCGATTACTCGATTATCGGTCTGGTCTTCCAGGGCAACGAAACGATCACGGGCGGAAGCTTCACCGCGGGCACCGCGGGCACTGCGATCGCCGGCACGTTCGCCCTGACGGTCCACTTGGGCACCTGACGCGCCTGCGCTCACCTGCCTGGATGTGCACCGGCTAATCGTTCCGGTTATGCTGTTCTCCGAGGCCGAGAACAGTCGATGAAGATCATTGTCACGGGCGGTGCCGGCTTCATCGGCGCCAATTTCTTGAACCGGTTGGTGCCAGAGCTCCGAGAGCATCAGTTCGTCAATCTCGACAAGCTCACCTACGCCGCGAATCTGGGCAGCTTGCGCGACATCGAGCCGCTGCCGAACTACGCGCTGCGCAGGGTCGACATCACGGACATGGACGGCGTCGATTCGGTGTTTGACGAGTTCGACCCAGATCTCGTGGTGCACTTCGCCGCCGAAAGCCACGTCGACCGAAGTATCCGCGGCCC
>CALLDH010000212.1 GCA_937998345.1 uncultured bacterium
GTGATTTACATCACCCTTGCGATTCAACACGAAGAAGAACACTAAGTTTCCCTCTCGGAAGAGAGGCTTGAGGAGGCTCCGGAAAATGAAGAAATTGGCTCTTCGACTTGTCAGCTTTGCTGCACCACTCGCTCTCACCGCAACCGCTTTCGCACAGGATGCGGCGGCTGCAGAGGGTCAGGCCACCGCGATTGCAGGCCGCGCGCTTGCCGCCGGTCTGGCCATCGGCATCGCAGCATTTGGCTGCGGCATGGGTCAGGGTCGCGCGGCGGCCGCAGCCCTCGAGGGCATCGCTCGTAACCCGAACGCTTCGGGCAAGATTCTCGTCCCGCTGATTCTCGGCCTGGCGCTCATCGAGTCCCTCGCGATTTACGCGCTCGTCATCGCATTCCAGGTGCAGCCGTAAGCCGTAGCTCTTGTCGGGGCGTACCGGTTTGGGTGCGCCCTGGCGGGCGACGACTTTGGGCACCATACTTGCGATCATGACGGACGTGCAGGACGCGACTCCATCCTCGGAACCCGCTCGCAAGCGAGGGCTTCCCGGTTTTGTCAAGGTAGGGCTCGTGTTCGCCGTGCTCGTCGGTGCGTCCGCGTGGCTGCTTTCGGGCAGTGACAACCCCTTCGTGTACTCGAAGCTGGTGCACGAGGTGATGAGCGAACCGGACTCCTTCGAAGGCCGCCACCTGCGGGTCGAAGGCGAGTTGCGACAGGGCTCGATTCAGTTCCGCGAGGAGCCGTGCGAATGGCGCTTCGTTCTCCACAAAGAGGGCAAAGAGATGCCCGTGCGCTTCCCGCAGTGTGTCGTGCCCGACACGTTTCGCGATGGCATGGGCATTCAGGTGACCGTCCAGGGCGAGCTTGGCGACGACGGCGTGTTCCTCGCAAATCAGGTGATTCCACGCTGCCCCTCGAAGTACGAGATGCAGGAGCGCATGGAAGCCGGCGAGGAAATGCCCTACGACCCGAACGCGCCGCTTCCGGGCCACAGCGAAAGCTAAGAAAGCCCGCCTCCTAGAAGGAGACGGGCTTTTCGCGATGGTCGAGGAGGGCTGCTACTGAGCGTCGATCTTCTTGAGACGGTTCTGGTGAAGTTCCTTCTCCCTGGCCGCCGCCCCGTCGATGCTCTTGAGTTGCTTCTCATGCAGCTCGTTCACGCGCGCTCGCCTGGCTTCGATCTCCTTGAGCCGGCCCTCATGACGCTTGTCCTCCTGCTTGCGCAGGCGTTCCTTTCTAGCTGCCTTGGCTGCAGCAGCTTTGGCGGCCTGCTTCGCTTTGTAAGCCTCGGCCTTGGCCTTCTGCTCTGCCTTGCGGGCTTCGGCCTTGGCCTTCTGCTCTGCCTTGCGGGCTTCGGCCTTGGCCTTCTCCTCTTCGGCCTTGGCCTTTTGCTCTTCCTTGCGAGCTTCAGCCTCCGTCTTGCCCTTCTGCTTGGTGTCTTTGGCCTCTTTGCCAGCCGGAGCTTTGGCTTCGCCGGCATCCGCGCTCGCGGTGAGCGTGGCCATGGACGAGACGCCGAAGACCAGCGTCAGAGCGATCAATATCGATGGAACGATTCTCATTCTCTTTCTCCTGTGGGGTGTGGGCCTCGACGGAGTCGCCCCCGCCCACATTCATCTCCCCCGCAGGGTAGGTCGCAATCTTGATGTGCCCAAGCGATTTGGAGATTCTTGACCGGCTTGACTAAACAACCGTACAGTGCTGTGCATGAGCGCAGTGGGGGGGCATACAACGGGTAGGGATCACGCGTTTCGGCGGCTGGACGAACCCTGGGCAAGGCCAAGGGGGGCTGCGGAGGTTCTCGCGCGCTGGCAAAGCAATGGGACCTGGCGGAACGTGACCTGGAGCCATGCGATCGAGCCGCATGAGGCGAGTGTCGCAGAGATGCCAGCTGCTTTGGCTCCTGGCGTCGTGCGGGCGCTGCATCTGCGGGGAATCCGGGAGCTCTACAGCCATCAGGCGCGCGCCTTCGATCTCGCTTCGAGGGGCAAGCACGTGGTCGTTGCTACCCCGACCGCTTCCGGGAAGAGCCTCTGTTACAACCTGCCGATCCTGCAGTCGCTCGCCTCCGATCCGAGCGCGACGGCTCTCTATCTGTTTCCGACCAAGGCGCTGTCTCGTGATCAGGAGGAAGCGTTACGCGGGCTGATGCGAGATGCCGACTTGAGCGTCGGAGCGATCACGTACGACGGCGACACTCCGAATGATGCACGCCGTGCTGCGCGACAACGCGCGGGGGTATTGCTCACCAATCCGGATATGTTGCACGCGGGCATCATGCCGCACCACACCGGGTGGGCGCGGCTCTTTTCGAACTTGAAGTATGTCGTCGTCGACGAGCTGCACACGTATCGCGGCGTCTTTGGGTCACACCTCGCGAACGTCATGCGTCGCCTGCAGCGCATCGCGCGTTTTCATGGCTCGTCGCCCACGTTCCTGTTCGCGTCGGCCACGATAGGCAATCCGCGCGAGCACGCGTCGCGCATCTGCGGCGGGCCGGTCGAGCTCATCGACGACAGCGGGGCGCCGACCGGTTCGCGGCAAGTGGTCGTCTACAACCCACCCGTCATCAACGCAGAGCTCGGCATGCGGCAGAGCTACATCAAGACGGCGGTGCGACTGACGCAAGACCTGGTGCGCGCCGGCGTTCCGACTCTGGTGTTCGGCAACTCCCGCAACGGGGTCGAGGTGATGCTCAAGTATCTGAGGGACCGGCTGGCCCGCGACAAGATCGACCCATCCGCGATCCACGCGTATCGAGGTGGCTATCTGCCGCAGACCCGCCGGCGCATCGAGGCGGCGCTGCGAGAAGGCGAGATTCGTTGTGTCGTGGCAACCAATGCCCTCGAGCTGGGCATCGACATCGGGGCCCTCGATGCAGTCGTCTGCGCTGGGTATCCGGGAACGATGGCGGGGCTTTGGCAGCGGTTTGGCCGGGCAGGGCGGCGGCGGGATCTGTCTTTGGCCGTGCTGGTGTCGTCGAGCAATCCGGTCGACCAGTTCATGGCGCGCCATCCGCGACAGCTAATATCGGCGCCGATCGAACATGCGCGCATCGATCCCGACAACATCGAGATTCTGATTCAGCACCTCAAGTGTGCGGCCTTCGAGCTGCCGTTCGAGCCCGACGACTTGTATGGCGACGTCCCGGACGACGCGCTTGGCGAAGCGCTCGACTACTTGGCCGACAACGGGGTCGTGCATCCCACCTCTACGGCGGCGGGTTCAATCTACCACTGGGCTTCGGACAGCTACCCCGCCAACAACGTCTCGCTTCGAAGCGCAAGTTGGGACAACTTCGTGATCATCGAGCTGGACGGGAACCGAACAATCGCCGAGATGGACTGGCGGAGCACCCACACGATGCTGCACGAGCAGGCGATCTACCAGCATGAGGGCGGTCAATATCAAGTCGAACGACTCGACTTCGAGAACCACAAGGCGTTCGTGCGTCGTGCAAAGCCCGACTACTACACGACCGCGATGACCCACAGCAAGGTCACGGTGCTGGAGCAAGACCAGGGCTCTACGGTCGAGCTCGGCGAGGTGCCGCTCGACGCCGGCCTCGGTGACGTGAGCGTCATCGAGAAGGTCGTCGGCTACAAGAAGATCAAGTTCCACACCCACGAGAACCTTGGCTACGGAGAGGTGCATCTGCCCGAGATGCAGAAGCACACGACCGCCTATTGGCTCACCTTTCCCGAGGACTTCGTGCAGAGCCAAACCGAGCCGCGGGCGGTCGTCGTCGATGCGCTGCGGGGGCTTTCCAAGGCGATGCACGTGGTGGGCGCCGTGGGGCTCATGATCGACCCGCGCGACCTCGGTCGCACGCTTGGCAATCGCAACGAAGACGAGGCGCCGCCAGGTAAGGGGCAGGGTCCGGGCTTTGATCCCACGATCTTTCTCTACGACACGGTCGCTGGCGGGATCGGCCTGGCGTCGCGCCTCTTCGAAGAGCGAGAGGAGTTGCTGCGTCGTGCAAGGCATCTCATCGAAAGCTGTGAGTGCGACGAAGGCTGTCCTGGCTGCATTGGCCCGGATGCTTCTGGTGACGATGAGCCCGAGGCTGCGCGCAAGCGCCTGGTGCTTGGTTTGTTGGATGCTGTTGGCGTGAGCGCCATCCACTGAGGGCCGATGTCGATCAAGCGAAGTCTCGCGCGGATGGCGCAAACCACCCCTCGGCAACTCGACGTTGTGAGTGTTCGAGGTGCGCTTCCCGGTCAACGGCATGACACCGAGCATGGTGAGCTTCACCTGATCGACGAGTACCTCGAGCCTCACCATCATCACGGGCGGGCGCCCATTGCGGAAGCGCTGCGTGTGTCGACCGAGCGTCTCGCGCAGCTTGCCTTGGACCCCTCGCTCGAAGGCGTCGACCTTCAGCGAGCTTTGTTCTTCGACACCGAGACGACCGGCCTTTCGGGCGGGACGGGGACGGTGCCGTTTCTCATTGGCATCGGGTGGTTCGAGGATCAATCCATGCGGATTCAACAACTCTTTCTTCCGGAGCTCGGCCGCGAGGCGCCGATGCTGCACTGGCTGCGGGAGCGTGTGCAGCAGAGCTCCTGCATGGTGTCCTTCAACGGCAAGACATTCGACTGGCCGCTCTTGCGCAGCCGTTTCGTGTTGAACCGTGTTCGCGCACCGGTCCTGCCTCCGCATCTCGATCTGTTGCATTGCGCTCGTCGGGTCTTGAGGTCGCGCCTGAAGTCGGTGCGGCTGGTGGAGCTCGAGCGCAAGGTGCTCGGGATGTACCGCGAAGACGACGTTTCGGGCGCGCTGATCCCTCAGCTCTACTTCGACTACCTCGACGGCGGTGACTTGTCTCCCATTGCCAAAGTGATCGAGCACAACGCGAACGACTTGATCGCCTTGGCCGCGCTCGTTGCCGAGCTCGTCAATCACTTCGACGAGGTGCACGGTGGTGACGACCCTCGTGACCATTTAGCCTACGCAAAAGTTGCCGAGCGCACTGGCGACCGTGCGCGCGCTCGCTCCTTTGCCGATGCAGCTGCGCAAGGCGGTGGCGAATCGATGTGCACGGTCGAGGCGTGCATGCTCAATGCGCGGATGGCTCGGCGCGGGGGCGATGTCGACGACGAAGAACGGGCTCTCTTGGACGCGCTCCGAGCCGCCGATGATGAGATCCTGCGCGCTGGAGTCCGACTGGCGCTCAGCAAACTCTACGAACATCGGCGCAAGGACCTGGCGCGCGCGCTCGAGCATGCGGCCGGCACAGCGCTGGCCGAAGGGGAGGACGCCGCCGAACGAAGAGTGGCCCGGCTGGAGCGCCGCCTGGCCCAGCAAAGGTGACCTTTTTTCGGCGCGAGGGCGGCTCTGGCACGGGCTGGCACACCGGGGTACTCTCTCGCCCCTGAAATGACGGTGTATTTCCGCCGCGCGCACTGGCATCAAAGTTGCCTATAGAGACGGTGTGGCCCCCGTGCGTGGAGAGAAGTCATGAATCGATTCTGGTTGGCTTGTGTGATGGTAGGCGCCGTCGCGATGACGGTTGCTGGTTGTGGTGAGACCAGGAGCGCGGCCGTCGGTCCGGTCGAGGGGTTCGTCTGTGGCGAGGATGGAAAGACCTATGCGGTCGAGGATGCTGCCCGCGGCGAGCACGACGTCGAACACCGTGGCCGTTGCGAAGAGCCAATGCATTGTGGGTCGCCCAACGATTGCTTCGTCGGCGACGAGTGCACGGGCCCGGCCGGCTTCCCTTCAGACCCTGAGGCCTACTGGTGCATTCCGGGCCCCACTCGTTGTGATTGTCCCGGCGTGTTCGAGCCGGTCTGCGGCGGGGATGGACGCAACTACATCAACACCTGCGAGGCCGCATGTGCCGGCGTAGGCATTCGTCATGAGGGGTACTGCGAAGAACCTCCTGGGGAAGGCTGCGTCCGGGCAGGGTGCAGTGATCAGCTCTGCGTCGAAGATGGCGTTGATATCGCGAGCACCTGCGAGTGGAGTCCCGTGTACGAGTGCTACCAGCAGGCGACTTGCGAACGGCAGCCGAACGGACAGTGCGGGTTCACTCCGACGCACGAGCTCGTGGAGTGTTTGGAGCACTTCGTGCAGCCCGGCGAGTGCTACGACGACGGCGATTGTGCGCCTGGTTACGTCTGCGAAGCAGGTCAGTGCGTTCCGCGGCAGGGCTTCTGCGATGACGATCACGACTGCCCGGTGGGCTGGATCTGCCGGGTAGGGATCTTGGGAAGCCCGCTGCACGAGGGTGTATGCGAACGTTGCGCTTGTCCGGAGAACTATTCGCCCGTGTGCGGGGTTGACGGTCGCACGTACGGAAATGATTGCGAGGCCCGGTGCGCTCACGTACTGGTGGCGTACGAAGGCGAGTGCAAGGACGACTGTCCCGTCGAGACGCACATTCGAAACTTCGGCGGCGAGTGCGTGCCCAAGTGTTACGGGATCGAGCAATGCGGTGACGAGCAGCGATGCAACGCCGCCGATGTGTGCAGGCAAGATCCAGCATGCCCGGAGTGTGACGTCTGCGTCGGCTGGTGTGTGCCGCCGGCTGGTGATTGCCGCACCAACGGCTGTGAATCTGGCTGGACTTGCGACTACTGCCAGACGGCCGACGGCCAGGCCGAGTGGCTCTGCCTGTCGCCAGAAGCCGGCGCCTGTCTACCACCGGACGAGTGTCGTCCGACAGGCTGCAACGGCGAGATTTGTGCGAGCGGTGACGTGGCTTCTCCTTGTGTCGCGTTGCCCGAGTTCGCCTGTTACCAAGAGGTCGGTGTGTGCGAGATCCAGCCGTGGGGTCAATGCGGCTGGACTCCAACACTCGAGCTCGACGAGTGCCTCTCGCAATTCGATTGCCGGGCCGAAGGCTGTGGCGATGGATACTACTGCGGGTACTGCTGGATCAGCTGGGAGTGCATCCCTGAGGGCGCGGTCTGCTAGGGCGGGGCAGTGATACTGTCAGTGCCAACGTCAGCGTCAGTGCTGTTGTGATTGCCGGCCTGGGGAGTGAGTCAGGATGGCTCTTCGACGCTGATCTTCGTCGTCACCGAGTTCGCGATGAAGCAGTGCTTGTGTGCGTTCTCGTGGAGCTCGTCGAGCTTCTCCTGACTAGGCGGCTCGCCGCCCCAGGTGATCTTGGGGCTCAGCACCACACGCGTAATCGCGATTCGCTTCTCCGCATTGCGTTCCATGAAGCCCACGGCTCCGTCTTCGTAGTCGTCGATCACGAAACCGTCGCGCGCCGCTAGCGATAGGAACGTCAGCATGTGACAACTCGAAATCGCTGCGACGAACGCCTCCTCGGGGTCGACGAGGGCAGGGTCGCCAAGGTACTTGGGCGCGGCGGACGCGCGCACTTCGCTACCTCCCTCGAACGTCCAGAGATGTTCGCGAGAGTACTCCTTGGGTGTAAAGCTCTTGTCCTGCCGATTCCAATGAACTGTCGCTCGATGCTCTGACATCCTTGCTCCTTCGAGCCGGAAGCGTAGTGTCGTTTCCGCAAGGGGACACTCTCCACCCTCCAAACCCCAAGAAATCCCACGACTTCTCAGCCACAGATCGCAGCGGCTCCCTTATCCTCAGCGAAGCAGTGCAGCTGGACGCTGCGATCTTTGCGCTAGAAGGGTCCTAATTTCAAGGACTTGGAGGGGTGGCGAGTGTCCCCCGTTAGCCGCCGCTGCCGGGGTCTACGTAGGTGGGTGCGGTGTCGTCCGCCAGGCGAGTTTCTAGGAACCCTTGCGGGAGGGAGACTTTCTGGCAGCCGGCGGTTTTACCGCGGGGGACGCGCATGGCTTCGGGGGGGAAGGGCTCTTCGGGGTTGGCGGAGCGGAGGACTTCTTCGAGCTCGGGGAGCGTGGTGACGCGCATGAGGCGGGAGCGGAGCTTGGCGCTGCCTCGGAAGCCCTTCGTGTACCAGCTGCTGTGTCGGCGGAACATGCGCATGGCCGGGGTTTCGCCCGCCCACTCGCTTAGAAGCGTCGCGTGCTCGAGCGCGATCTCGGCGACCTCACCGAACGTCGGCGGGTTGCGCGGGTCCCGCCCTTCGAAGACGTCTGCCAGGTCTCGAAATAGCCAGGGACGACCGAGGCAACCTCGACCGATGACGACGCCGTCGCATCCCGTCGTGCGCATCATCCGAAGTGCGTCGTGTGCTTCCCAGATATCGCCGTTGCCCAGCACCGGAATCGTTCGGACCTGTTGCTTCAAACGGGCGATTGCGCCCCAGCGCGCCTCGCCGTCATAGAGTTGTGCCGCGGTGCGCGCGTGCAGCGCGACTGCTGCGCAGCCTTCCTCTTCCGCGACGCGCCCAGCATCTTCGTAGGTGAGCAAGCCATCGTCGATGCCCATACGAAACTTGATGGTGACCGGAATTGCCCCCGCGTTCTGCACCGCCGCGCGGACGATGCGGCTCAGCAAGCGAGGCTTCGCGGGAATCGCAGAGCCTCCGCCCTTTCGCGTGACCTTCGGGACCGGGCAGCCGAAGTTCATGTCGATGTGGTCGACGTGCCCTTCACCTACGAGCCACTTCACCGCCTCGCCCACGTAGTGCGGGTCGACGCCGTAGAGCTGAAGGCTTCGCGGCGACTCGTCCTTCCCAAACTCCGCGAGCATTAAGGTCTTGGCCCGGCCCTCGACGAGCGGCCTCGCTGTCACCATCTCGCTCACGTAGAGCCCTGCCCCAAACCCCCTGCAAATCGCTCGAAACGGCCAATTTGTCACCCCCGCCATCGGAGCGAGCACCACCGGCGGCCAGATCGACAGCGGACCAATATCCACGGCGTTAAACTCTTCGGGTCCCGCCAATGGCACCCCGCGATTCAACTCGCTCTTGTAGACCTGCTCCATCGATGACTCAATCTTTCGCCCGGATGCCTCCGGCAGCAGTTTGTCCCGCCCCACCACTCCCGCCTAGGGACTGTCCCCTTTTTTGCTCAGTTGACTACGGAAAGGTGGCGGTGGCCGCTGGTGCGGAGGAGTTTCATTCGCCAGTCGACGCCGATGAGCTCGCCGGCCTCGAGCGGGAGCCAAATGTTTTCGCCGCGGATGGTTTCGCTCGAGAAGATGAGGTGGTTGACGTAGCCGCTCTCGGTGGCGGCTTCGCATTCTGCGGAAAGGCTAGGGCAGGTGTCGCGGTCTGCGCATCGAGTCTTGTAGGTCGACCAGAAAAGCTCTTTGCCGCCCTCTGCTGCGACCATCGTGGTCCCGTCGGTCGCGATCACCGTGAGCAGCGACGGTTCTTTCTCCGCGTCGACGTCGCAGATCGCGCGCACGTGGTCGAGGGTGGCTTGGAGCGCCATCGAAGTCTCTTCCACGCCGATGCGTCCGGAGAGCGGGCCGTGCTGCGAAAGATGCGTGAGGAACAAGAAGAACAGCACCTCGCTGTCGGTGTCTCCGAGGATGTAGCGCCGCAGCATTGGCGCGACGCGCTGGACGAGCTCCGGCCGGTGCTTACTGAAGTCTTGAATGTCGCCGTTGTGGGCCATCACCCACTTGCCGTGCTGGAACGGGTGGCAGTTCAGGACTGAAATCTCGCCGTTGGTGGCGCGGCGCACGTGCGCAAGGACGGTCTCGGACGCGACCACGCCACTCACACGGTGAAAGAGGACGTCGTCGAGCGCCGTGGCCGGGCTCCTAGTGATGTGCGGAGCACCGTCGACATAGAATGCGACGCCCCAGCCATCGCGGTGGTCGTTGCTCTGCGCGCCGAGCGCATTGTCGGCGTCCATCAACGACCGATGGACCTGGCTCTGAATCACGCTGCGAAACCCGAATAAGCGACACATTACCGGACCATTTTGACACGAACCGCGGCGCAATGCTCCCTCCGCTGTTCAGGGGACGGGGGCGGTGTTAACGTTCGCGCCCGTGAGCCGATTTCGACGTCTTTTCATCGCGAACCGTGGCGAGGTTGCCGCCCGCATTGCACGGGCCTGCGACGCGCTCGATATCACACCGGTATTCGGCGTTTCGGAAGGCGACCGTGACGCGCCCTACCTCCGCGACCGCGAGTGGGTGGTGCTCGGCCCGTCGAGGTCGAGCGAGAGCTACCTCGCAAGGGAGCGAATCGTGCAGGCTGCGATTCAGACGCGTTGCAGCGTTCTTCACCCCGGGTGGGGATTCCTCGCTGAGGATCCCGTCTTTGCAGCGCTGTGTGAAGCGCACGGCGTCACGTTCATCGGTCCGCCCGCTGCAGTGATGCAGAAGCTCGGCCGCAAGACGCCGGCCAAGGCCGCGATGGCCCGCGCCGGGTTGAAGCTGATCCCCGGGAGCGCGGGGGTCCTACGGGACGCTGATCAGGCGCGAGAGGTTGCGGAGGCGACTGGGTTTCCGATCCTGTTGAAGGCCGAGAGCGGCGGGGGGGGTCGCGGGATGCGGATCGTGCGTGGCGTGGCCGACGTGAACGCCGCGTACGATGCGGCACAGGGCGAGTCACTAGCGTGCTTCGCCGACGGTCGCCTTTATCTCGAAAAGCTGATCGAAGGTGGGCGTCACATCGAAATCCAACTGCTTGCGGACAAATACGGTCAGGTCGTGCACCTCGGAGAGCGGGACTGCTCCGTACAACGCAAGCACCAGAAGCTCATCGAGGAGTCGCCGGCTCTCGTGTTGAGCGACGCCGAGCGCGAGCAGACCCTCGCCGCGTCGGTGCGTGCGACACGCGACCTCGGTTACGTGGGTGCGGGCACCATGGAGTTCTTGCTCGATGCGGGCGGAGAGCTTCGCTTCATGGAAATGAACGCCCGTCTGCAGGTGGAGCATCCGGTTACGGAGATGCGGACGGGCATCGACCTGGTGGAAGCCCAAATTCGGATCGCTGGGGGCGAGCGGCTCTGGTTTTCTCAGGAGGACATCGACCTTCGCGGTCACGCGATCGAGTGCCGTATCAATGCGGAGGATCCGTCGAACGGGTTCTCGCCGAGCCCGGGCGTCATCGAACGATGGCAAGTCGCCACGAGCGGTGACGACCGAGTGCGCGTCGACACCCACGTCGAGTCCGGTTACGAAGTCCCGCCCCACTACGACAGTTTGATCTGCAAGGTAATCGCCTGGGGCAAGGACCGCGAGGCAGCCTGTGACCGACTGTCCGAAGCGTTGCAGGGCATCCGTTGCGACGGCATCTCGACGACGATTCCAATGCATCTTGCGGTTCTGAGCTCCGAGGAGTTCCGGGAGAATCGGTACGACACCCGTGCCGTGCCAGGATGGGAGGGCTGATGGCACACGTTCCGGTAGTTCCAATCGGGAAGACCCGTGAAGCGGTCGTCGATCAGGCGACCTACGATCGTGAGCTGGCCGGCCACGAGCCATTGGCGTCGCGTCTCGACGAGCGTCGCGCAGAGGTCCATGCCGGTTGGGGCGACAAGTACGCCGACCGTGTGCACGAAAAAGACAAGCTCACCACGCGTGAGCGGCTCGACCGCTTGAGGGACGACGGGTCGGAGATCTTCGAGGTCGGCACCTTCGTGAACTACGGCCTCGATTTCAACGGGCTTCGCTCCCCGGCGGCCGGTGTCGTCACCGCCTTCGTGCAGATCGAAGGCCGCTGGTGTGTCGTGATTGCGAACGACAACACCGTAGCGTCAGGCGCCTGGTGGCCCAAGACACCGGAGAAGATCGAACGCGCGCAAGAGATCGCTCGCCGCCTGCGCTTGCCTACGCTCTATCTTGTCGATTGCAGCGGGCTCTACCTTCCGGAGCAAAGCAAGAGTTTCGCGGGAGCCACTGGCGCTGGGCACATCTTCAAGATGAACAGCCTGCTGTCGGCCGAAGGCGTGCCGCAAATCGCAGGAGTGTTTGGGGATTGCATTGCCGGCGGCGGATACATGCCGATCATCAGCGATCGCGTGTACATGACCGAGCAAGCGTATATGGTCATCGCCGGTGCGGCGTTGATCAAGGGCGCCAAGAGTCAGCACATCACCTCGCTCGACATCGGCGGGCCGGAGGTGCACGTGCACCAATCGGGTTGTGCCGACGAGCGCGTTCCAGACGACGAGACCCTGATCGACTGCTTGCGGAGCGAGGTGTCGCGGCTTCCGAGCTCGGGCGCAGACTTCTACCGCGGTGGCGTCGAGTCGATTGAGCCTGCACATTCTCCCGCAGAGCTTCCAGGCCTGCTTCCGGTCGACCATCGTCAGGCCTACGACGCCACCGAGATTCTCGCCCGTCTGTGCGACCAGAGCCTCTTTTGGGAGGTGTTGCCCTCGGTTGGCCGCGAGATGATCTGCGGCGTCGCTCGCGTTGGTGGCCTGTACGCGGGGTTCGTGCTCAACCGGCAAGGTTTGATCGACGATCCTGAAGCCAGCGAGGAGCAGCGCCCGGCGGGGATTCTGTATCGGCAAGGTATCGCGAAGCTCAGCGCCTTCAGTCGCGCGTGCAACAGCGACGGGGTTCCGTTGATTTGGTTGCAGGACATCAGTGGCTTCGACATTGGCGCGGAAGCGGAGCGGCACGGGCTGCTCGCCTATGGGTCGAACCTCATCTACACGAACAGCACCAACGAGACCCCGATGTTCACGGTGCTGCTGCGAAAAGCTTCGGGCGCCGGCTACTACGCGATGGCGGGGCTTCCGTACGATCCGGTGCTCCAGCTCTCGACACCGATCTCCCGGCTCAGCGTCATGGAAGGCCGCACGTTGGCGATCGCCTCCTACAACAGCAAGCTCGACGATGACTTCGAGATCGTGACGACTGACCCGAAGGAGCGGGCGCAGATCGAGAAGCGTATGCGAGAAGTCGAGGCACGCATCGAAGCCGACATGGATCCCTACGTGGCCGCCCGGCAAATGGACACCGACGAGATCGTGCGGCTCGACGAGCTCCGCGACTGGCTGAAGGTGCTGGTCGAGATGAGCTACCAAGGCGTGGGCTATCGCCGGGTGAAGAACCCGCGCATCTGGAGCCAGCACGACCTCGACGTCCTGATGAATGGAGGGCGTGCATGAGCGAGAGCAGTCATGTCCTGCGCGCCCGCCCCCGTGACGGAGAGACGACTGAGCTCCTGGCACCCAGTGTCGGCGTCTTCACGCCTGCGGTCGCCGAGGGGCAGCTCGTGTCGGCGGGGCAGGTAGTCGGTACGATCGACGTGCTGGGAGTGCTGCACGACCTCACGGTCCCCGGCGGCGTTGCAGGCCGCGTCGCCCAGCGCGCGGGTGGTGGGCGGTCGCGTGTGCCGGTGCAGTACGGCGATGCGCTGCTTGCGATTTCGACCGCGTCGATGAGAGATGCTGCGGCGACGACCTCCGCGGTCGGTGCCGGGACCCAGGGTGCTCTCGCGTTCGTCGCGCCGATGAGCGGTCGTTTCTACAACCGGCCGTCTCCCACGGAGCCTCCCTTCATCGCGGCTGGCGACACCGTGCAGCAAGGTCAGACCGTCGGGCTTCTCGAGGTGATGAAGACCTTCAACCGACTGGTCTACCAAGGTGACACCCTGCCCAAGCAAGCCACGGTGGAAAGCATCGTTCCGAACGAAGGCGACGATGTCGTTCGCGGCGATGTGATCTTGGCGCTGCGATCTTTGTCTGAGAAGTGAAGTGTTTCCGGGTGTTTGCATGGGCGGAGAGTGTCCCCTAAGGAGCACACATGGTGGAGCCGAAGCTCGGTGACCGGACGCTGTTTCCGGACTTAGAAGGAACGGCTTACCTTGCCCACGCGGCGATCTCGCCGCTCTCGCTGCCGGTGCGCGAGCGGATCGCCGAGGTGGCAAACGACTACGGTCGGGGTGGGATGGCGGGGTTCGCGCGTTGGGCGCCCCGCCTTCAGCAAGTTCGGCAGCAGCTGGCTACCGTGATCTCCGCCGAGCCGAGCGAGATCGCCTTTGTGGCCAACACGACGCAGGGGGTCATCGATATTGCGTTCGGGCTGCCGTGGAAGAAGGGCGACCGGGTGGTGCTGTTCGACGGCGAGTTCCCCGCCAATGTGACCCCGTGGCAACAGGCCGCCGAGGAGTTTGGCCTCGAGCTGTGCTGGTTGTCCCTCGATGCGTTTCAGCGCGCAGCAGAGGAGGGCCTCGCCGAGCTTGAACGGGCTCTCGACCGTGGAATCCGGGTCGTTGCGGTCAGCGCGGTGCAATACAAGACCGGCCTTCGGATGCCACTCGCAGAGATGGCGGCTCTTTGTCACAAGTACGGTGCAGAGATCTTCGTTGATGCCATTCAGGCTCTCGGGGCGACGCCGGTCGATGTGTCCTGCGGCATCGACTATCTCAGCTCGGGCAGCCACAAACACCTGATGGGCCCGGAGGGCGCGGGCTTTCTTTACGTCGCCGACCGCTGTGCCTCGACGCTGAAACCGAGGCTCGCAGGCTGGCTCGGCCACAAAGATCCCGCTGCGTTCTTGATGGGCGACGAGCCCAAGTTGCGGTACGATGCCCCGTTCGCGCGAGGTGCGCTGTCGCTGGAGGTCGGGACGAGCAACGTGATCGGCCTCGCCGCGTTGGGCGCATCGATCGAGTTGCTGAGCCAGCTTGGCGTGCGGGCGATTCATGCTCACGTGAATGCATACCTCGATCTGCTCGAAGCTGGGCTGGCCGAACGTGGCTTCCGGAGTCATCGTGCCAAGACGCCTGTGCTTCGCTCCACCTTGCTCAGCGTGTCGGTTCCGAAGGGCGTCCGTTTGTCCAAGCTCGGTGCGGGGCTGCGCCACCGCGGGGTGGTTTGCAACACGCCGGACGGGTTGATGCGGTTCGCGCCCCACTGGCCCAACGCGCACGACGAAGTCCCGGAGGCCTTGGCCATCGTGGATGAAGCGCTGGCCGACGTCCGAGGTTGAGTCTAGGGTCGCGTGATGACCACCCAGAGCGACCGCAGCTTCTGGATCTTCAACGCTGCGGTTTCGACCGCGGCAGTTGGCTTTCTCGGCTGGCTCCTTCTCATTCGTGAGGGCGGCGGCACGCACGCCAATCTGAGCTTCATGCCCGCGGTGAACGCAGCGCTCAACGCGACCTCAGCCACATTCCTGCTGCTTGGCTTCGCCGCGATTCGAAGTGGTCGCCGCGAGGTGCACAAGCGACTCATGGTCTCGGCCTTTGCGGCCTCCGCGGTGTTTCTCGTGGGCTACGTGCTCTACCACTACGCCCACGGAGACACCCAGTATCAGGGAGTCGGCACGATTCGCATTGCATATTTCACGATCCTGATCACCCACGTCCTTCTGTCGATCGTGATGCTGCCCATGATCCTGACGACGTTCTATCTTGCAACGCGGGAACGCTTCGCTGCGCACAAGCGATTAGCGAGGTGGACGCTACCGATTTGGTTGTATGTCTCGATCACGGGAGTCGTGATCTACTTCATGCTCCGCCCGTAGCAGGGACAGCGACAGCGACAGTGTCAGCGACGGTGTCAGCGACAGTGTCAGTGTCAGCGACAGCGACAGCGACAGGGTCAGCGACAGTGTCAGCGACGGTGCCAGCGACGGTGTCAGCGACGGTGCCGGCGACGGTGTCCGTGTGGCGTGACTTGGTCATCGCGATCTCCTTTTTTGCCTGTGAGTGGGGGCGGGCTTTCGCCCTTTCGGGGAACCCCACTCACAGGCAAAAAAGGAGATCACTCATGGGACTCATCATTTGGCAACGGGCGCTTCAGGCAGCGGGCGGGCTGCGGCAGGTGCTTCCGGTCGTGCGAAAGCGCGATAGGTCGCTCTTCGACCAGATCCATCGGGCGATGAATAGTGTCGTTCTCAACATCGCC
>CALLDH010000213.1 GCA_937998345.1 uncultured bacterium
CATGGGTTTGTTCGACGGTCGACGTGGAGCTCTTCCGGCTCCTTGCTTCGCTGGTTCTCAATCTCGGCGAAGTGCTCATTCTTACCGCGGTCGCGCTCTTGTTCTCTTCGTTTTCGACGCCTTTCCTCACGGGCGCCTTCACCTTCGGCGTCTGGTTGGTCGGCCGGGCGGCGCACGACATGGTCGCCATGGAGACCCGCGTGCTCAGTCCCACGATGAAGACGCTTCTCCGCTGGTTGGCCGAGGTCGTACCCAACTTCAATCTCTTCGTCCCAGGCCGAACGACGCTGATAACGAAGGCGACCGCCTACGGGGAACCGCTCACATACGTCGCGACGTCGATGGGCTACGCAGTTCTCTATGCTGGAACCACGCTCGTCGTCGCCGCCCTGATCTTCCGCCGCCGAGACTTCCTATGAAGCCCGGGTGGGGGCGTCCGGGCGCTGCCGTGGCTGCGGTGACCATGACCTTGGCCGCGCTCGTGCTGTGGCGGGTCGCCTCCGAGTCCAGCACGGAGCTTGCTGCAGCCCAGGCCTATCGAGATGACGAGCGACCCTTGCTTGCCGTTGAGCACTACCGCCGCGCGATTCGTTGGTCCTTGCCCCTGAGCCCGCACACCGCAGAGGCCGTCTCGGCGTTGCAGTCGATTGCGGCGCAGTTGGAGGAAGACGGCGATGTCGCAGGAGCCTTGTTGGCTTGGCGGTCGCTGTCGGGTGGGCTCGCCGCCACACGCTTCCTCTATGCCGGCTCGAACCCCGTGCGCGAGAACGCCAACGACCAAATTGCGCGCCTCGTCGCATTGGATCGCAGCGCCGCGATCGACGCGAATCTCCACGCGGAGCAGCTCAGGGCCGACCATCGCCGGCTTCTCAGTGAGGAGGTCTCCCCCGATCCGTGGTGGGGAACCCTCCTATTGCTGGGAATGGCGATGTGGGTTGGCGCGTTGGTTCTCTTGGCGACGCGCGGGTTTGATTCGAGCGGCCGCTTCCATTGGGCCTCTGCACGAGCCCCAATATGGGGCGCCCTCATTGGGTTTGTTTCCTTTACCCTCGGCCTGCTCTTCGCCTGAAGTTGCCCGAAGCAAGGCCACGGGGTAACAGGGGCGTCGTGGATAGCATCCGAATCGTGGGGGGAAACAGGCTCGCGGGCTCGGTGCCAATCAGCGGCGCCAAGAACGCGGCGTTGCCCATCCTGACGGCTGCCCTTCTAGCAGACGGCGAGCACGTCTTTCGCAACGTCCCCAACCTGCGCGACGTCCACACGATGACGCGCCTGTTGGAGCGCCTCGGCGCGCAGGCGGAGTACACGGACGGTCACGTTCGGGTCAACTTGTCTCGGGCGATCGAGCCGACCGCGCCGTACGACTTGGTGAAGCAGATGCGGGCGTCGGTCTTGGTCCTCGGGCCACTCGTTGCGCGCTGCGGGCGGGCGGTGGTTTCGTTGCCGGGTGGATGCGCGATCGGTGCGCGCCCCATCGACCAGCACCTCAAGGGCCTTTCGGCGATGGGCGCAGACGTCGAGCTCCACCATGGCTACGTCGAGGTCACCGTTCCCGGGGGCCGGCTTCGCGGCTCCGACATTGCCTTGGATTTCCCGACTCACACCGGGACCGAGAACCTCATGTGCGCGGCGGTGTTGGCCAAGGGGCGCACGACGCTCACGAACTGCGCTCGCGAACCAGAGATCGAAGAGCTGGCGCGGGTCTTGAACAAAATGGGCGGGCGCATCGAAGGGGCTGGCACCTCGGTGATCTCGATCGAAGGCGTCGATTCACTTCATCCGATTGACCACGCGATCATTCCGGACCGGATCGAGGCCGGCACCTTCATGGTGGCGGCCGCGGCGACCGCTGGAGACCTGCTGCTCGAAGGCATCGGGTTCGAGCCGCTCGAAGCGGTGATCGCGAAGCTTCGAGAGGCGGGTGCCACGGTCGAGCGCGAGGGCGATGGCATCCGTGTGGTCGGCTCACGTCCGATTCGCCCGACCGACGTGATCACGCAGCCGCACCCCGGATTCCCAACCGACATGCAGGCGCAGTTCATGATGCTGATGTGTCTCGCGAAGGGCACGAGCCGAATCACCGAGACGGTGTTCGAGAACCGCTTCATGCACGTTTCGGAGCTGAATCGCATGGGCGCCAAGATCCAAGTCAACGGCAGGACCGCGACCGTAAAGGGCGTCGACAGGCTCGAAGGAGCCGAGGTGATGGCCACTGACCTTCGAGCGAGTGCGTCGCTGGTGGTGGCGGGCTTGGTCGCGGAAGGCACGACCTACGTTCGGCGGGTATATCACCTCGATCGAGGCTATGAGCACATCGAGGAGAAGCTGATCCCGCTAGGGGCCAACATCGAGCGAGTATCTGGTAATGCCTAAACGCAGCCGAGACACCATTGTCATTGCAGTCCCCAAGGGCCGCGTCCTCGAACAGCTGAGCGGACGGCTCGAAGAGGCTGGCATCTGCACCCACGCCCTCACCGCGAAGAGCCGGAAGCTCGTGCGCGAGGACAAAGAGTCCGGGCTGAGCTATCTGCTCCTCAAGCCCGACGACGTTCCCACCTACGTCGAGTACGGCGCCGCCGATCTCGGCATCGTTGGCCGCGACGTCTTGATGGAGCGGGACTACGACGTATTCGCCCCCGTCGACCTCGACATCGGCAAGTGCGAAATGATGGTCTGCGGCCGCCCGAAGGAGCCCATTTCGGGTAAAGGGGAGCGCCCCCTCCGCGTCGCCACCAAGTTCCCTCACATTGCCGAACGGTACTTCCGAGCCAAGGGCACCCCAGTCGAGCTAATCTTCTGCCAAGGCTCCGTCGAGCTCGCCCCGCTGACCGGCCTCGCCGACGTCATCGTCGATTTGGTGGAGACC
Organism: uncultured bacterium; assembly: GCA_937998345.1. Lineage (GTDB taxonomy): Bacteria > Myxococcota_A > Polyangia > Polyangiales > Houyiibacteriaceae > SG8-38. The sequence continues at coordinate 2,867 of CALLDH010000213.1, forward strand.
GGAGAAACCCTCCGCCAGAACGGCTTGGTTCCGCTGGAGAAGATCGCCGACGTCAGCTCGGTCGTAATCGCCAACCGCGCGGCCCTGAAGCTGCGCCGCGAAGCGATCGAACCGATCCTCGACGCCCTCAGGGGCTAGGCCAGACATGCTCCGCCTGCGCACCGACACCGACCCCGCTTGGATCGACGTCGTGTTGAACGAGTTCGACGCTTTTCTGATCGATCACGCGGCGTGCGAGCGAAAGGCATCTGCGACGGCGTTGAAGCTCGTCGCCCACTACTCCGACCGCACCGTGCTAGTGCGAGAGCTGATTCCCTTCGCGCAGGAAGAGCTCGAACACTACGCCCAAGTGATGGAGATCATCCTCGACCGCGGCCTGTCGACCCAAGCGGACGAGAAGGATCCCTATGTCGGCGCGCTGATGCAGTTGATCAAGCGAGGGCCGGAGCAGTACTTCCTCGACCGCTTGCTGGTGCTGGGAATCGTCGAGGCACGCGGCTGCGAGCGTTTTGGGCTCGTTGCCGAGGGGCTCGAGCCAGGCCCGCTAAAGGACTTCTACGCCGACATCACCCGATCCGAAGCAAGGCACCATGGGTTGTTCGTACGCTTGGCGAAGGAGTACTTCCCCCAGGAACGGGTACAGCAGCGGCTAGACGAGTTGCTAGAAGCTGAGGCCAAGATCGTCGATCGCCTACCACTGCGCTCCGCAGTGCACTGAGAAAAGGGGTCAGACCCCTTTTTCAAAGGGTTAAGTCTCAGTGCCACCCCGTAAGGTCGATGCTGCGCATCGCCCACGGGGCTAGGTGCCAGCGAAGCCCCGTGGACGACGCAACGCGTCGGCTCTTCGGGGTGCCAGTGCCAGTGCCAGTGCCAGTGCCAGTGTCAGTGTCAGTGTCAGTGCCAGTGTCAGCGCCAGTGCCAGTGTCAGCGCCAGTGTCAGCGTCAGTGTCAGTGTCCTTGTGATCCGACTTGGTCATCGCGATCTCCTTCTTTTGCGAGTGAGTGGGGTCGGGCTTCGCCCTTCTGGGGAACCCCACTCACTCGCAAAAAAGGAGATCACTCATGGGACTCATCATTCAGCACCGGGCGCTTCAGGCAGCAAGCGGCTTGTGGCAGGTGCTTCCGGTCGTTCGGAAGCGAGATAGGTCGCTCTTCGACCAAATCCATCGGGCGATGAATAGCGTCGTGCTCAATAGTGCCGAGGCCGATGGGAACGACGCCGGGACGGCGAGGGCGCGGTTCGCATCGGCGTGTGGCTC
>CALLDH010000214.1 GCA_937998345.1 uncultured bacterium
CTCCTCCTTGATTTGGGAGTTGATGCGCTCTCGCATCTTGAGGATCTCCAGCTGACGCGTGAGCAGGCGCAGCACCTTGCGGATGCGTTCCTTCGCGTCGAGCGTCTCGAGGAGTTGCGACTTCTCATCGACGGGAGCGTCGAGGTTCGCCGCGACCAGGTCAGCGAGCTGACCGTGTTCCTGAATGGAGTCGATCAATGAGCCCGCCTCGCGGGGCAGCTCCGGCATGAGCTGGATGACCTGCTTGGCGATATCGCGGAGGCTCATCGCGAGCGCTTCGCTCTCCACGTCTTCGGCGGCTGGCTCGTCCAGACGCGACACACGAGCGCGGATGTATGGTTCGGATGTTACCACTTGCTCGACGCGAATCCGCACCAACCCCTGCAGAATGAGGCTGTAGTTTCCGGAGCTGTGCTTGAGCGCCTTGAGGACGCGCGCCGCGACACCAACCGGATAGAGGTCGTTCTGATCCGGATCGTCGGTCGATGGGTCCCGCTGCGCGACGATCGCAATGATGGGCTGATCGAGGTTCTCGATGTCCTCGACGAGGGCGACGGACTTCTCCCGACCCACATCAAAGGGCGCGACAGCCGCCGGGAAGAGCACCGCGTTGCGGATCGGCAAGACCGGCAGCTCGTCCCCGAACTCGATTTCGCCCGTATCGGGGGGCGGGATCGATGTGATTGTTTCGTCTTCGTCGCTCATGCTGTTGTTCTACTCCAACTCGGTCAGAACCCAAGTTTTTCCAGTACTGTGGGCGAACATAGTCACGCACCATTTTCCTGGCAAGGGTCTCACCCACGGGGTTCGCGATTGGAGCTGCAGAGCGCCTGAATTTGGCTTCGAGCGCTTCTGGCCGTGAGATCTTGGCTCCGGGCGATGGCTGCGCGAAGGGCCCGGGTAGCCATTCGGGTCTGGCATCGCCAAGTCGAAGGCTCGTCCGCCGCCTAGGAACAGACTTGGTTTCGGCCGTTGCGTTTGGCCTCGAACATTTTCTCGTCGGCGGCCTTGAACAGATCCGAGGGATCTTCGTAGTGAGGCTGCCATTCGGCGGCGCCGACGCTCACCGTGACTGCGACCCGCGTGCCTTCGAACTCGAAGCGCGTGTCGGCGATCAAGCGGTGGATCTTTCCGGCGAGCTCTGTGGCGCCATCGAGACCAACCTCCGGCGTGATGAGCGCGAACTCCTCCCCGCCAATTCGGGCCAACACGTCATTGACTCGAAGCCTCCCCAAGAGGACCGCGCCCAGCTGTCGCAGGATGGCGTCGCCAGCCAAGTGACCGAAGCGGTCGTTGATATTCTTGAAGAGATCAATATCGAAGACGAGCAACGAAAAGGTGCGCTTGTATCGCTTGGCGCGCGCGACCTCCCGGTCGAGCATCTCGTCGAAGTACCTCTTGTTGTGAAGTTGCGTGAGGCCATCGGTCGTCATCAGCCGATAGATCTCTTCATGGTACTCCACTTCCACGTCGTCTCCGACGATGAACTTCAAAATGGTTCGGCCAACCTTGAGCTGGTCACCGTGGCGAAGCCGCCCTTCTTCGTGGACGAGGTCGTCATTGACGTAGGTCCCGTTCGTCGAGCCGAGATCGCGGACCAGGAACTCGCCGCCCTCGAAGCGAATGCGACAGTGGTTGCGCGAGACGCTTTCCTGATCGACTTGAACTTCGCACTTGGGCGAGCGTCCGATGATCAAGGGTTCAGTGGTGACGCGCACGCGACGGCCCATCTCCTGTCCGTAGATGACGATCAGACAGCCGTTCTCGCTCGTTGGCCTGGGCGCGCGAGCTTCCCCGACCTCCGTCAAGACGGTCTGGCTGGCGCTCGTCGTCTGGTCCTTGAACTGCACCCCTCCAATATACCGCGGCCTGGGCACTCGCGTTAAATCACTGGCAGGTGGTTGCAGTCACAGCGGACTGATGGCTTTATTGACCGTTACCATGGTGTTCTTTAGCGTGGGCGCGTGCGCGACGTAATTTCTCACTCCTGGCTGTGGGGGCTGGCGAGCCTCGCTCTGGTCCTCGGAACCCCTTTGGCTCTGACGGCGAGTCCGCCTTCTGCTCATCGAACGTCGACGAACGTGGCGCGCGTGGTGACCCCCCCGTTTGCGGATATCGATATCGCGCGGGCTCAGCCGAGTCGTGAAGGCTGGGTCGTCCCGCGGCACGATGGGACGCGCGCGGTGCTGACCGTCGATCACGACCTGCAGTCACACGTTCGCAGCCTGTTCAGCCGCTATGACGTACCAGCCGGTGGCTTGGTCGCCATCGATCCCAAGACCGGCCACGTTCTGGCCTACGTAGGTTACGAAGCGGGGAAGGGCGACAGCGCCCGCGTGGTGACCGACCCGGGCCCGCCCGCGGCGTCTGTTTTCAAGATCATCACCGCGTCTGCGCTCTTGGACGCTGGCGTGAAGAGCACGACCTCGGTCTGCTACGGCGGAGGCATGCGCGGCCTGGTGGCGGCCGACCTGGTGGACAGCCCCAAGCGCGACCGATGGTGCGCGACGATGGCCGATGCGCTCGGCTACTCGATCAATGCGGTGTTTGCGAAGCTCGCCGACCGGCACATCGATGAAGCGCGCATGACGCAATACGTTTCGGCGTTCGGCTTTGGTCAACGGTTGCCGTTCGACCTACCTACGACGCCAAGCCCCGTGGACGTACCGGACAGCAGGCTGGAGCGCGCCCGGATGGCGGCCGGCTTTTGGCATAGCCAAATGTCGCCGCTTCACGGAGCGCTCGTGGCCTCGATTATCGCGAATGACGGCAAGATGCCCTACGCGGCGCTCGTCGAGCGGATCGAAACTCCCACGGGCGAAACCCTCTACGAGCACACGCCCCGCACGTATCGCCAGGTGTTGCCGCGACACACTGCGGAGCTCGCTGGCGAGATGATGACGCGGACGGTCACGAAGGGGACCTCCAAGAAGGCGTTCTGGGATCCGAAGGGCCGCCCGTTCCTGCCCGGCATCGGCGTTGCTGGAAAGACCGGCACGCTGAGCCGCTACAACCCTCACCGGACCTACAACTGGTGGGTCGGTTACGCGCCGGTCGACGACCCGAAGATTGCGGTCGCCGCGCTCGTGGTGAACGAGCCAAAGTGGCGGATCAAAGCGAGCTACGTCGCGCGCGAGGCGCTGCGCGAGTATCTCGTGCGCTAGGCTGGGGCGGTGGCAGCGGCAGCGGCAGTGTCAGCGGCAGCGGCAGTGGCAGCGGCAGTGCCAGTGTCAGTGTCAGCGACGGTGCCAGTGGCAGTATCCGTGTGACTTGACTTGGTCGTCGTGATCTCCCTTTTTCGCGTGTGAGTGGGGGCGGGCTTTCGCCCTTTCTGGGGAACCCCACTCACACGCGAAAAAGGAGATCACTCATGGGACTCATCATTCAGCAACGGGCGCTTCAGGCAGCGGGCGGGGTTCGGCAGGTGCTTCCGGTCGTACGCAAGCGCGACAGGTCGCTCTTCGACCAGATTCATCGGGCGATGAATAGTGTCGTTCTCAACATTGCCGAGGCCGATGGAAACGATGCCGGAACCGCGAGGGCGCGATTCGCGTCGGCCTGCGGCTCGGCCAAGGAGGTGCGCGCCGGTCTC
>CALLDH010000215.1 GCA_937998345.1 uncultured bacterium
GAAGCGTAGCCCACGGCGTGGCGGCCAGGGTCTCGCTCAGCGTGGCACGTGCCTTGCAAAAGGTCTGTGACAGCCTGTACTCCGGTGGTCGAACCGCGGGGCGCCGGGCGCTGAGGGGGAAACCATGGCCAGGAGGCGAGCCGCGGACAAACGTCGCAAGCCTTCCGGAACCGCTCGGCAGTCTTCCGGGGCGAAGAAGCACACACCGGCGGCACGTGGGTCGGACGCGGTCTCCGATGAGGCGGTGGTGAGGCCTCCGAAACGCCCCGTCCCGTACCAGGAGCGGCCGAAGCGTTGACGGAGGCCGGTCTCCTACCCGGAGGCTCGGGCGAATCCTTGACGGGTGCCAAGGTGTGCAAATGAGGGGTCCGCCCGGCCGGGCAAGGTCGGTGAGGAGTTCCCCGCAGCGTCGAGAGGTCCAAAGGAGAGCGAACCATGAAGGTGAGACCGTTGCATGACCGCATCCTCGTGAAGCGCATCGAGGAGGAGAACAAGAGCAAGGGCGGAATCATCATCCCCGACACGGCGAAGGAGAAGCCTCAGGAAGGCATGGTCGTCGCGGCGGGCAAGGGGCGAACCGACGACAGCGGAAAGCTGCGGCCGCTGGACGTCCAGAAGGGTGACCGCATCCTCTTCGGGAAGTACTCGGGTACCGAGGTCCAGATCGACGGAGAGGAGCACCTGATCATCCGCGAGGACGATGTCCTCGCGGTACTGAAGTAGGAGGCCGCGAGATGGCTGCCAAGCAGATCCGCTACGACAGCGACGCCCGCGAGCGCCTGCTCGCGGGCGTCAACAAGCTCGCCAACGCGGTTCGGGTAACGCTCGGTCCGCGCGGGCGCAACGTCCTTCTCGAGAAGAGCTGGGGCTCGCCCACGGTCACCAAGGACGGCGTCACCGTTGCCAAGGAGATCGAGCTCGAGGATCGTTTCGAGAATCTCGGTGCCAAGATGGTCAAGGAGGTGGCCTCCAAGACCTCCGACGTGGCGGGCGACGGAACCACCACTGCCACGGTGCTCGCCCAGGCGATCTTCCGCGAGGGCAGCAAGGCCGTGGCGGCCGGCATGAACCCCATGGACCTCAAGCGGGGTGTCGAGAAGGCCGTCGCCACCTTGGTGGAGGAGCTCGAGAAGCAGTCGAAGTCCACACGGGACAGCGAGGAGATCGCCCAGGTGGGCACGATCTCGGCCAACGGTGACGAGACCATCGGCAACGTCATCGCCGAGGCTATGGAGAAGGTTGGCAAGGAGGGGGTGATCACGGTCGAAGAGGCGAAGGCCATGGAGACCACCCTCGAGGTGGTCGAGGGCATGCAATTCGACCGCGGCTACCTCTCACCCTACTTCGTGACCGACCCCGCGCGTATGGAAGCCGTGCTGGAGGAGCCGTTGATCCTGCTGCACGAGAAGAAGATCTCGAACATGAAGGACTTCCTGCCCCTGCTCGAGCAGGTGGCCAAGCAGGGCAAGCCCCTGCTGGTGGTGGCCGAGGACATCGAAGGCGAGGCCCTCGCCACGCTCGTGGTGAACAAGCTGCGGGGAACGCTGAACTGCGCGGCCGTCAAGGCCCCGGGCTTCGGCGATCGCCGCAAGGCGATGCTCCAGGACATGGCGATCCTGGTCGGCGGGCAGGTCATCGCCGAGGAGCTCGGCCTCAAGCTCGAGAACGTGACGCTCAAGGACCTGGGCCAGGCCAAGAAGGTCGTGATCGACAAGGATGACACGACGATCGTTGGGGGAGCCGGGGCCAAGAAGGACATCGAGGGTCGCTGCAACGAGATCCGCAAGCAGATCGAGGAGACCACCTCGGACTACGACCGCGAGAAGCTCCAGGAGCGGCTCGCCAAGCTCGCCGGCGGCGTGGCGGTGCTCAAGGTCGGCGCGGCCACCGAAACCGAGATGAAGGAGAAGAAGGCGCGGGTGGAAGACGCCCTCCACGCCACCCGTGCAGCCGTCGAGGAAGGGGTCGTCGCGGGCGGGGGTGTGGCGCTGCTCCGGGCCCAGAAGGTCCTCGACCGCCTCGAGGAAAGCCTGCCGGAAGAGGACCAGCGCGCTGGCGTGAAGATCGTACGCCGGGCCATCGAGGAGCCGCTGCGCTGGATCGCCGGCAACGCCGGGATCGACGGGGCGATCGTGGTGCAGAAGGTGAAAGAAGGCCGCGAGGCGTTCGGATTCAACGCCCAGACGGAGGTGTACGAGGATCTGATCCAGGCCGGTGTGATCGATCCCACGAAAGTCGTCCGCACCGCACTGCAGAATGCGGCGAGCGTGGCCTCACTACTGCTCACGACGGAGGCAGCGGTGGCGGAGAAGCCCGAGAAGAAGGCCGGTCCGGCGATGCCCGACATGGGCGACATGGAGATGTAGGTGCGTCCGGCAATGCGAATCGGGATGATCGCGCCGCTCGAGATGCGCGCCCCCCCGCCGGGATACGGAGGAACCGAGCTCGTGGTGAGCCTCCTGACGGAGGAGCTGGTCCGCCGCGGCCACGACTGACCCGACCCCGCGACCTCTGGAACTCGCTGAGGCTGGCGGCCTGACTGTTCCCGCACGGCTTGAGGAATCGGCTCGGAGTCCCCGGGGGCGAGCTTCTACCCGGCTAGAAGATTCCTGCTCATGGCGCAAAGATTCCCTGTTATCAGCCTTACGGAAATCGCCGCCGAGGAGCCGGGATGGAGCCGGAACTAGACCATCTCGCTGCTCCTGGATCGCTGCATCCGGGCGATTTCCCTGTATTTTCCGTGCGGATCAGGGAATTGAGCCCCAGAGACGGGTTCGCTACAGACTGTTTTCTCCGCCATCCAGTCTGCGGTTGCAGAGACTCTGCACCCGCTAACCGCGACCACCCCAGAAACTCCCGCGCTTTCGCGGGGTGTTGGGAGAGGGGCACAGCCGGATCCGAACCGGAGACGGCGAGTTCCGGGCCGATGGCGGGCAGCTGGCCGCGTTTGTCTCTGTTGCCGAGTTTGGCGGTTCGGTTTCGGCCCAGATGCGCCTCCGCGAAGGCTGAGAAGCAGTAGGTTGGCGGAGCGAATGGAATGCGAACTTTCGCCGAGGTTCGTTTAACCGAGGAGCGATCCGGCCCCGAGGATCCCCGCCTGAGCGGGGGGTCCTCCACTCCATTCGACGATCTCGGCCGAGCCGGCCGGCTCGGTTCCGGAGCCTGCTCCTGATTTACCCGCGCGTTCTGTCCAAACTCGACTGACGGGTCACAGGCTTCAGCCGTCCGACCATCATTGCCGAAAGATCAACTTGAACTTCGTGTTCTCCTCAAACGTTGTTACCGGACCATTTCTCCGGCCAGTCAGAGAGCCCTTTGTAAAACAAGAGATGTTCGTAGTGGGGCTGAACCTTCTTCTCGATGGCCAGCATTTCATCGGCGGTCAAAGGTTCAAACTCCCGGGCAATCTGAATGTTTTCTTCCAGCTCGGTGAGATTGTCGATTCCAACGATGATGGTACTGATGGGGAGCGACATGCTGTAGCGCATGGCCTCCTTCATGGTCAGGATCCCCCCGTGGTCGAAAATCCGGTCGCGCGCCGGGATCTTCATTCCGATAATTCCCATCTCCTTCCCCACGGCTGTTGGAAGCAGCTTCTCGATATAGGAATTGTAATGCCTATCAGCCGCATTCAGCGGCATCAGGACGGCATCAAAGGAATAGCGGTCCACCATTTCCTTCATGGGATCGGGATCGGCATGACCGGTAATGCCCAGGAATCGGACCGTTTTCTCTTCCTGCGCCTTGATCAGCGCTTTCATGCACCCTTCATCGGAAAAGATATGATCGATATCCTCATCCCCACCTGGTTTGATATTGTGGATTTGCCAGAGGTCGATCACATCGGTCTGCAAGTTCTTCAATGAACTTTCCAGGTGCCGCATGGCCCCGTCGTAACTTCGGTCATGGGTCTTGGTGGCCAGCAACACTTCACTGCGTCGCGTTTTCATCACCTCGCCCACATATCTTTCGCTGGTTCCCCGCAGGTGATCCCCTTCGCTGTTGTTTCCATCCTTGCCGTACCAAGCAGAAGTATCGATGTAATTGATGCCCAGATCCAGGCAGCGGTTTACGATCTCAAGGGCCTGCTCTTTCATTCCTACTTGTTCGACCGTGGCTTGGGCTCCAAGGCTATAGATACCCACCGTTTCGCCCGTCTTTCCAAAGGGCCGTTGCGGGATCTTCGGTGCTGGAGTTGTTCCGCCACAGGATTGCAAGCTGCCTAGCACGGGGGCGACTCCCATCATGGAAGTGCCTACGATCAATTTCCTGAGAAACTCTCTTCGGGTGTGGTCGTGATAGATCTTCATATCTAATAGGTTAGATTGAAGATTCAACAATTCAATGGCGCGCCGGGGGGGATTCGCGAGCAGCCTTCGGGGGACCTGCCCAGCGTCCGCGTGTCTGTCCTTTCCCCTGCAATTCTTCGCACGGTTCTGGAGCGGCATGCCGTCGGGCTCCCGAAATCGGAATCAGATCTACGCCTGTTTCGCGTATACTTCAGCCACGGAAGCGGAATCGAGTACAGGAGCGCAGCCTCTTGCGTCTTCAGGTCCGGCTCTCCTTCGGCTCGGCAGGGCTCGCCGAAGGCATCGTCCGCGACGGACTCTCTTCGTTCGTCATGATCTATTACAGCCAGGTTCTCGGGCTGCCGGCTCAGTACGCTGGCTTCGCCATCGGCGTTGGCTTCTTCGTCGATGCCGTATCCGACCCGCTCGTCGGCTGGTGGTCGGACCGATCACGCTCCCAGCTCGGCCGTCGACATCCGTTTCTCTATGCCTCGATCGTTCCGCTCGCGCTCACCTACTACCTGCTCTGGAATCCTCCGAGTGATTGGCTATCGGAGAACGACCTGTTTGCCTATCTGCTCCTGTTGAGTGTCTCCATCCGCTTGGCTCACACCTTCTTCTTCATTCCGCTGATCGCGCTGGTGCCAGAAGTTACGAGAGATTACGACGAACGCACCGCACTCACGAACAACTGGGTCGCCAGCTCGTTCTTCTTTGGAACGTTGATGACCGTCGCCATGTACGGGTATTGGCTCCGCGACTCCCCCGAGCATCCCGTCGGCGTCCTGCGGGCATCGGGCTACGCGGAGTACGGTCTCGTGGCCGGGATCGCCATCTTGCTGGCGGCGGCGGTCGCGGCCCTGGGTACCCAGCGTGCCGTACCCAAGATGCAGCTCCCGCCCCCGCCCGCGCTGGGCAGTGTCCGGAAGGTCTTCGGCCAGATTCGACAGACGCTCTCGGATTCATCGGTCGTCGCCATCATCGTGGCGGCGGTTCTCAATGGCACGGCCGCGGGTGCGGGGAATGCCCTGTGGATCTACCTGATGAGCTACTACTGGGAGCTCGAGTCGGGCCAGCTGAGCGGGCTGATGGCACTAGTGCTCGTGTGTCCGCCGATCGCCTATGCGGTCACCCCGCTCGCGACCCGCCGGCACAACAAACGCAACGTTCTGGCGTTCGTGGGCACGGCATCCCTCGTGTTCTACGCGGCGCCGTACACGCTGCGGAGCGTCGGACTGTTTCCCGGCAACGAGCACCCCGCGCTCTTTCCGCTGCTGGTGGCGAGCGCCCTCATCGTCGGGGTCGTCGACACCATCTGGTCGACCGTGAACTACTCCATGGTGGCGGATCTGGTGGAAGCGCGCGAAGTCGAGACCGGTCGGCGCGAGGAAGGCGTGCTGGCCGCCACGCGGCTCTTGGCCGAAAAGGCATCCACGGCCCTCGGCGCGGTGGTGGGCGGCTTTGCCCTTCACTTGATCGACTTCCCGGTGCAGACCGCCGTCGGCGAAGTTCCAGAGAAGGCGATCTACGCCATCGGCCTGATCTATGGCCCGATCACCGGAATCCTGTACGGCGCCGCTGTGGCAGTGCTCTACTTCTATCGGATCGACCGCAGGTCACACCAGGCCAACCTCTCGAAGCTCGCGCAGCGAAATGGAAAGAGCCTCCCCTGAAACGCGATTCCCGCTACGACATCCTGTTCGAGCCCATCGCGATCGGGCCGGTGAAGGCGCGCAACCGCTTCTACCAGGTTCCGCACTGCTCGGGTGTGATCTGTCAGATCACAGTCAAAGCTTCACGGATTCTTCTGGGCAAATAGATCTTCCCGCGGTCGACTTTGCCCGTGCTCTCCAGGTAGGCCGCTTTGGGTATTCCCAGAGCGGCTTATTCTCTGCCTGAGTATATTTGAGGCCCCATTCCGGGTTCGAACATGGAACGAAGACAACCCTCCACCTATCTCGGCATACTCAGACTGGCCACGCCACTTGTCCTGACCATGAGCAGTCACATGCTCATGCAGTTCATGGATACACTGTTTCTGTCGTGGTATTCCGCCGATGCTGTTGCGGCGGCCGTCCCAGCAGGAATGGCTTCGTGGCTGGTTACCTGTGCATTCTTCGGAACCGCAGGTTACACGTCGACCATGGTGGCCCACTTCGTTGGTGCGAACCGTCCAACCCGCGTTGCCGCCACAGTCTGGCAGGGAGTGCATTTCGGCATTGCCTCAGGTGCACTGGTCGCGCTCTGCGGACTTTTCGCCGAGCCGTTGTTCAGACTGGTTGGGCATGATCCCGAAGTTCAGAGACTCGAAGTGATCTACTTCCAGGTCTTGTGCTATGCCGCGCCGCTCGTGATGATGGGCCACGCGGTGAACGGCTTCTTTGCCGGTCGGCACGATACCAAGAAGATCTTCTATGCGCAGGCCGCAGGCGCGGTTGTCAATGTCGCAATCAACTGGGTGCTCATATTCGGGCGGTGGGGGTTTCCCCGGATGGGCATACTCGGTGCAGCAATCGGCGTGGTGCTCGGACAGGCCGCCATTCTCTTCATCCTTGGAGGCTTCTTCCTTCGGCCGAAGCATCGGCGCGACTATGGAACATGGAAGAGAAGGGCACTTGACTGGCCGCTTCTGAGACGGCTGATGCGGTACGGATTCCCGAATGGAATCCGATTCGCAATCGAAGTATCAGCATGGACTGCGTTTCTGTTCTTTGTCGGCCGACTGGGCAAACTCGAACTCACCGCGACCAACATTGCCTGGCGGATCGAAGGGTTCGCGTTCTTCCCCGTGATCGGTGTCGCCCAGGCTGTAGCGATCCTGGTGGGCAATGCACAGGGAAGAGAAGATCCTTCGGAATCGATGCGCGTGACGCGAAGGGGCCTCGCCATGTCGCAGATCTGGGTGGCTTTCGTGGCGCTGCTGTTTGTGCTCCTCCCGCACGAGCTGTTCGGACTCTTCTATAGTCCGGACTCAATGACCGTGGAGTTCTTCGACTCGCTTACCTCGTTCGGCACGGTCCTCCTGCGATTCGTTGCGCTGTACTGCCTGCTTGACGCATTCAACATCGTGATTCTCTCGGCTCTTCAGGCGGCAGGAGATACTCGGTGGACCCTGTGGGCGGCGCTGGCAGCGCACGCCGTCTTCCTCGGAGCCCTGGTCTGGGCTGATATTGCGCACTGGGGAGCGTACGTCGAATGGGGAATCGCAACTGCCTTTGTCTGTGCGCAGGCGCTCATGTGGCTTGGAAGGCTTCTGTCAGGTCGCTGGAAACACATAAGAGTCATAGAGGGCTTCTAGCCCTCTAGGGAAGACGGTAAACGGCAAAGGGAAAAGAGGTTCCAAGGTCCGCAAATGTACGGCGATGAATTCAAGTGTGAGTGCGGGCGGACGCACGCGATAGACCCGAAAAGAGCTGTGTACAGCGAGGATGCCCATGAGCGTGTGCCAGAGGTTGTGTCGGCAGACCTGGAGGGGAAGAACGTCGCGCTGATCGCCGACACTCACACGCGGGAAGTGGCGGGAGAGTGTTTTGCGCAGAGCCTCATGGACTCGGGTTTAGAAGATAGGGATTTTGGGCGAGGTTTTCGGGACGTCTGATAAGTACGTGTTCTGGTAAGTAGGGGCCGAAGGGGAAATCAGGCCCCGCGCTGGCGTCATGTTTCTGGCTGCTCTGCGGGCTCACGCCTTTCTGGCGAGTAACTTGAAGATCGAAGACCCCCTTGACGCGAGCCGCCGCGCGGATGGTCCGCTCGAGCCCCACGACGGTGGCTCCGGAACTCTTGACGCGGCTGAGCGCCCGGTCTTACCTTTGTATCGAGATCACTTTACATTGGTTCGTCGAGCAATCTCTTCGGACCAATGCCTTCTTGGGAGTACGACCACGGGCAAGCTAAACGACCATGAACTAGGCATGGACCGGCCGATCACGCGGCGCGACTTCCTGAACGGCGTCAGCATCGCGGTGACGGGATCGCTCCTGGGCCCGAGCTCGCTCGTCAGGTGCAGCTCGGGCGAGCCCACTCCCGCCATGGATGTGGATGACTACCCGCCTGCTCGGACGGGGATGCGGGGGAGTCACGACGGCACCTTCGAGGTAGCCCACCATCTCCGAGACGGCAGACTGAAGCGATTCGGCGCCGCGACGGACACGGGGGAGGCCTATGACCTGGTCGTCGTGGGCGGGGGACTCAGTGGTCTGGCTGCGGCCTACTTCTTCCGCAAGCTGCAGGGCCCGCACGCCAAGATCTTGATCCTGGACAACCACGAAGACTTCGGAGGGCACGCCACGCGCAACGAGTTCCGCTCGGGGGGGCGGACCTTGCTGACGAATGGGGGAACGGAGTTCATCGAGGACCTAGCCGAGTACGACGAGGCGTCGCAGGAGTTGATCCGGGAGCGGGGAATCGACGTGGAGCGTTCCTCGGAGTTCGAGGACGGGGAGTTGTACGCATCGCTTGGCCTGAACCGGGGAGTCTTCTTCGACAAGAAGACGTTCGGAGTAGATCGGCTGGTGACGGTGGGGCGTGACCTCGGGTGGTGGGAAGTGGATTGGCCACTAACGGGGGAGCGTAAACACCGATGGCGGGAGTTCCTGGCCAAGACGCCGCTTTCGGAGCGGGCCCGCAACGATCTTGCGCGGCTCTATGAAGAACATGTGGATTACCTGCCGGGTCTTTCTCCGGAGGAAAAGGAAGTCGCCCTGCGGCGGATGAGCTACCGCGACTTCCTCACCGACTTCGTCAAGATCCATGAAGATGCGATCCCCTATCTCCAGTCACTGCCAATGGGTCTGTGGGCGATCGGTATCGATGCGTTGCCCGCTTGGATCGGCCGGTACTCCGGATATCCGGGCTTCCAAGGCCTCCGGGGTATGGACCTTCCCAAACGGGAGAGGAGCAGGGAGGGGTATCTCCGGTTTCCGGACGGCAATGCCTCGATCGCGCGGCTTCTGGTGCGCTCCTTGGTCCCGGGCGTGGCTCCCGGCAAGAGCATGGAGGACATCGTCACGGCACGGTTCGATTACACCCGGCTCGATCGAGAGGAGACGTCCGTACGGCTCCGTCTCGAGAGCACGGCGGTTCGGGTGCGGAACGTGCCGGATGGGCAGAAGCCGGAGGCGGTGGAGATCACGTATGTGCGGGGCGGCAAGGTTCAGCGGGTGCGGGGGCGTTCCTGTGTGCTGGCCTGTTACAACATGATGGTCCCGTATCTGTGCCCGGAGCTGCCGGAGCAGCAGAGGGAAGCCCTGTCGTACGCCATCAAGGCGCCGCTCGTCTACACGCGGGTGCTGATTCGGAATTGGAAGAGCTTCGAGCGGCTCGGCCTCGATTCGGCGTATTGTCCGGGGAGCTACCACACCAGCGTGCGGCTGGGCGACCCGGTGAGCATGGGAGGGTATCGCTGCCCGCGCACGCCGGACGAGCCGATGGTGCTACAGCTGCTGCGAATTCCGTTGAAACCGGGGTTGCCGGCGCCAGAGCAGTGGAAGATCGGGCGGAAGGAGTGGGCGCCGTTCGAGACGTACGAACGCAAGGTCCGCGATCAACTGGGGCGCATGCTTTCCGCGGGTGGATTCGATCCGGCCCGG
>CALLDH010000216.1 GCA_937998345.1 uncultured bacterium
GAGCCTCCCCGATGATCAGCGGGCCGGCGTGAAGATCGTGCGCCGTGCGACGGAGGAGCCGCTGCGCTGGATTGCAGGTAACGCTGGGATCGAGGGAGCGATCGTCGTGGAGAAGGTGAAGAACGGTCGTGGGGCGTTCGGCTTCAACGCGGCGACCGAAATGTACGAAGATCTCGTCGAGGGTGGGGTCATCGACCCCACCAAGGTCGTGCGCGCGGCGCTCCAGAATGCTGCCAGCGTGGCGTCCCTGCTCCCCACGACCGAGGCGCTCGTCGCGGAGAAGCCGGAGAAGAAGGCCGGCGGCGGCGGCGGCTCCATGGGCGGCATGCCCGACATGGGCGACATGGGGATGTAAGCCGGGTAGATGCTCGGCCCTCCCCGGGTGAGGAGGCGGCGACTCGGAAGGCGATGAAGTGAATCCAGGTCGGCTCGCGCGTTTGAAGCGCCGATGAAGTGATTCTCGGTGTAGCGCTCCGCTGGTGTGCTGATCTCTGGCCGGAGCCGGGCCAGGTCGTCGCACGCACGCGCGCGTTCTTCGGACCGACAGCGGCCCACGCTGCGAGCTATTTCTTGCCCGTCGGCGTCGTTTCCTTCGGGGCTTGGCCTTGCTTGTCCTGCTTGGATTTCACCTGGGCCGCGACTCTCGCCTTGGCGATCTTCTTCTGCTTCTGGTTGCGCTGTTTCGACTTGGGTGACTTGTCACTCATGGTTGCTCCGTTCGATGGCAGAGGCCATCTACGCGAGGATTGCAGCCCTCTCATCAGGGGGCAAGCGGTGAAGCCGGCGTGAGTTTAGCTGCGTTCGGCTCCGCCGCCGCCTCGGTTGAAGGCGAAAGCGCACCGAGTAACGGAGCGCACGGCAGGGAGCGGTGATCCGCGCAAACGGCATCCAAAGCTTCAAGCTCACTGGATACGAGTGAATCGAATCAGCTGGCGGCGCAAAGGCCCGAGGAGAGAAGTTCGATGACGAAATCCGCGAAAGAAAGCCCGCTGAGTGCCGCCCTGCTGGCGGCCATGCTTGCGGTAGCCGCCCCCGTAGCAGCCGATCCGGTGACGGATTCCAGCATTACATCGTGGGTCTACGAGGCCTTCCGGCACGATCCGATCCTGCCGGCCTCCGAGATCAGCGTCAGTACCAAAGACGGCGTCGTCACGCTTACTGGACGGGTCTAAGACGGGTCCGAGAAATCCCACGCGAGCGACGTCGCCGGACGCGTTCAGGCTGTGCGCGAGGTCGTCAACGAGATTCGGGTGCAGCCGGCTACCGGTGCGATCACCAAGCGCTCGGATGTCACACTCGAGAATGAGATCCGAGACAGATTTCGGGCGTATTGGACGACCTCGCGGGTGGCCGACCGGATCCGCGTGGGCGTCAAGGACGGCGTCGGAACCCTCACGGGCGACCTGGACAGCTGGGACGAGCGAGTCGAGGCCGGAAGCGTCGCGTTCGGCACCGATGGTGTGTGGAAGGTGCAGAACCAACTGACGGTGAAAGGCTACGACTACGATTGGGGAAGGTGGGAGTACGAAGCGCCCCACTACTACGGGGAGCTGTTTCCAGATGTTGGGTGACCTGCTCCCCTCGAGCCGATCCAGGCAATCGCGCCCGGATCGAGCAAGCCGAACCGGGTAATGACGCAGGCGCTTGATAACTCAAGCCTTTTACGTGTTTGCTTGACATCCTTTATTTATAGCATATACTCAGCAGCTGGACGTGAATGCCTACTCGCGATAGCCCGCCGACGGTCCACCGGGGAGGGAGGCGACATGGAAGTTCGAAGCGAAGAGCGGAGGCTCGAGACGAACGGCCCCTTCCCTCCGAAGCCCGGCCCCGCTCCGGCGCCCCCGAACGTCCCGGGTCCCATCCCTTGGATTTCCACGAGACCCGTCTCCAGTGTGCCCCGGGTGCACGGTCCTACTCCCCAATGGCGATGATGCGGGCGATGCACGCGGGCGCCTCGGCGGCTGGCGAGCCGGTGCTCCAGCCCCGACCGCTTCCCGACGTGGGCCGGTTTCCGGCTCTCCGCCTCGCGGTAGCGCCGAACGCGGCTCCGCAACGCCCCTTCAGCGTGCTGCTGGTCGACGACCACCACCACCGCACTCCGCTTCTCCGCGCCCTCCGCGACCAGAAGTACACCGTGCTCTCCGCCGCCGATGGCGCCAGCGGCGAGCATCTCTTTCAGACGTCGCGGCTCGAGATCGATGCGCTGATCGCTTGTGCCGATATGAATCGCATGTGCGGCTTCGAGCTGGCACGTCGCCTGCGTCGCGTGCGCCCGGAAATCCGGGTGTTGCTCATGTGCCGGCACTTCGCGGGGCCCGATGCGGCTCGCGGTGCTCGCGAACGTGGCTATCCGGTGATCGAGGAGCCCTTCACCCCCGAGGAACTCTGTCGCCGAGTGACAGCCCTTCTCGCCTCTCCGCGCAATGACGCCTGCGCGGAGCGGCTCGACGCTGAAGACCGTATCACCATCTGCGAGCGCGAAGTCCTCGCCATCGATTCCTAGCAGGAAAGCGCAGCCGTGGCTGCCAGGGAGATGCATCAATGGAACAGAGCGAAGGCCGAGACGCCACCAACGGCCCGTCGGAGATCGTGCAAGAGGTGTTGCCGCTCGTGAGCTGTTTCTGGTGCGCGCGACTCCATCCAGCGAAGCATCGGCTCTCGGTTTGCCCCGCCTGCGCGGCAAAGTATTCGACGATGCGATCGCTGGAGATGAGCGAATCCTATCCGCTCAGCGACGATGTGATCGACGAGGTGCTGACGCGGATGTCGCCGGGCAACTACGCCCTCGGGTACATGGACGACGACACGTTCAAAGTATTCTACGTGGGGCGCTCAGACTGCGACGTGAGGCGATGTCTGCACGAGTGGGTGGGTATGCCGAGCCGATCCGAGGATCATGCCTCCCTCGCGAAAGCGCCATGGGGAGTGCGTCGCGTGAAACAGTTTCCCGTGGGCGCCCCGGCGCTCAGTCGCGTGGGGAACGCCGAAAGCAGCTACACGCGCTTCGCCTACAGCTACGCGCGTTCTGCCGAGGAAGCCTACGCGAAGGAGTGGCGCAACTACGACACCTTCGGTGGCAGCTACGGGCTCGACAACGAATCCCGGCCCGCCTCGGTGGCCGCGACGGGGAGCTGACATGTGGAGACGTCTACGCCACGCGCTGTCGCGCCTCTGGCGGCGGTCGCAGAGAGGCCCCGGCGATCGACAGGTGGCCAAGGCGCGCGCCCGCTTCTGGGCCGAGATGCGCGAGGGACAGCGTGAGGCGAGAGACCATTCACGCCCATGAGTCGATGACTTCCGCGAGGGCCGTCTCGGATCTCGGCGCCGGAAAGATCGAACAACAAAAGAATCGGAGAATCCCAGCAATGAGCATCGAGTCGCTACGGCGAACCGGGTCCTGTCGATTCCTGATCGCTTTGCTGGTTCTGGCCTCATGGCCTGGCGTCGCAGCGGCGCGCGATGCGTCCGAGGGGGCGGCGCCTCTCAACGCCCACATGAAGCGCTACGGAACCGGATGGGATTGCGATCGAGGTTACCTGAGAGTTCGCGGGTCGTGCGCGGCCGTCGAGGTGCCTCCGAATGCCTATCTGGACTCGGTGGGGGGCGGATGGAAATGCAGCCGAGGCTACCGGGAAACCAATGCGGCATGCACGGAGATCGAAGTGCCTCCGCACGCCTTCCTGAATTTCCGCGGAAGTGGATGGGAGTGCGATCGAGGCTACCGAAGGATCGAGCAGTCCTGCGTGGTCATTGTGTTACCTGAGAACGCCTATCTCGACTCTTCCGGAGCCCGCTGGAAATGCGAACGGGGCTTCCGCGAGAGCGACGAATCGTGCGAACCTCTCGAGGTCCCTCGCGAGGGATT
>CALLDH010000217.1 GCA_937998345.1 uncultured bacterium
GCGCTCGTCGGCATGGACGAGGACAACAAGCCTGTCCTCAAGAAGGCCGGCTACGTGACCCGCGACGCTCGGAAGAAGGAGCGTAAGAAGCCAGGGCAGCCCGGCGCCCGCAAGAAGTTCCAGTACTCCAAGCGCTGAGAACTCGTCTTTGCAATCTCGAGCCGCGGCGCCCTCAGTGCCGCGGCTTTTTTGCTTAATGGTGTGGACAGCGCACATGTCAGTATCAGGATGGAGTTGAGCACATGACCTCGAAACCCATACGCACGATCGTCGTTGGAGGAACCGGGTACACCGGAGCAGAGCTCGTGCGCCTGGTGCTGGGTCATCCTTCGCTCGAGCTAGCCTCGATCGTCGGGAACACGACGGCGGGTCAGGCCGTTGCGGACGTGTTGCCGAGCCTACGGGGGATCGTCGAGGGAGCGGTTCAGCCGTTCGATCCCGATACGATCGCCGCGCAAGCCGACGTCGCGTTCTGCGCCTTACCCCATGCGGCGAGTGCCGAGGCGGTGAGCGCGCTACGCGAACGTGGCCAGAAGGTGTTCGACCTTTCGGCCGATTTTCGTTTCGAGGATCTGTCGGTCTACGAAGCCTGGTACGGTAAGCACCCGGTTCCCGAACGCTTGCCCGAGGCGGTCTACGGCTTGGTCGAGCTACATCGAGATGAGCTGCGCAACGCGGATCTGATTGCTGTTCCGGGTTGCTACCCGACGGCGGCGACCTTGGCGCTTGCGCCCCTGGTGAAGGACGGTCTGATACGGACCGATGGAATTGTCGTGGACGCAAAGAGTGGAGTGTCAGGTGCGGGACGAGCCGTCTCGAGTGCCACTCATTTCCCGGAAACCGCGGAGAGCGTCCGGGCCTACAAGGCAGGCGTCCATCGGCATGGGCCCGAGGTCGAGCAGGAACTGAGCCAGCTTGCCGGCGGCCCAGTCAAGGTCACGTTCGTGCCGCATTTGGTTCCCATGACCCGAGGCATTCTGGCGACCTGTTACGCGCAGCCCGCGGACGCGACCGTGACGGCTGCGGCATGCATCGAGGCGGCGAGGGCTCTCTATACGGGGTCTCCGTCGGTGCATGTGCTCGACCAGGGGCAGCACCCCGACACCCTCTGGGTGCGCGGTTCCAATCGAGTCCACGTCGGTTATGTGCAGGATCCCAACAGCGGGACGATCATCGCGATGAGCGCGATCGACAATCTGGTCAAAGGCGCGTCCGGCCAGGCGATTCAATGCCTGAACGTTCGCTTCGGCCTCGATGAAGGGGCGGGCCTCCAGGCGCCAGCACAATGGCCGTGATCAAGGTTCTGCACGTCAGCGATGTGCACCTCGAGGACGGTTTCCCCGGCGTCCCGCTCAAGAGTTTCATCAACAAGCGCATCGTTGGCCTGGCAAATCTTCGCTTCCGACGCCGAAGGGTGTTTGCCCAAGCGGAACAAAAGGTGGAGGCCCTCGCGGCGTTCGCGAAAGAGCAGGGGGCCGACCTGGTGATCTGCACCGGGGACTACACCGCGCTCGGCACGGAGCCCGAGATCGCCTATGCGCGCAGAATCATCGAGCCGCTCACCCACGCCCCGCTAGGCTTCTTCACCGTGCCCGGGAACCACGACCTCTACCTGCGCGACACGGTCGAGGCAGGCTGGTTCGACCAACACTTCGGCTTGCTGATGAAGACCGAGCTCCCCGAGTATGCGGTGGACGGCGTCTGGCCTCAGGTTTGGTTTCCCGCCGATGGTCTGGTGGTGGTAGGGGTCAACAGCGCGCGGGCGAACCCGAAGCCGACCTACTCGAGCGGACGCATTCCAGACGAACAGCTCGATGGACTGACCCAGATCCTCGATGACGCTCGCGTTCGCGATCGCTTCGTGATGATCGCGACCCACTACGCGCCGCGTCTTGCCAACGGAAGGCCAGACCGGCCGGCGCACGGCCTGGAGAACGCGGATGAGTTGTTGGCGATCAGCGCCGCGGCTCGACGCGGCGTGATTCTCCACGGCCACATCCATTGGCGCTATCACGTGCGCGTGCCGGAGACGCCATTGACCTTGTGCTGCGCGGGCAGCACCACCCACGCTGGCCGAGAAGGCCTGTGGATATACGAGATTGGCGACGACCGTGCCACGGCCACCCCCGGGACCTGGGATCAAACGCGCTACATCCTCGAAGCCGACCAGGCCATCGACCTCGACCCGTAACTTGCCGTCCGAGCGCTGGCTCGAATACAAGCACGGGTATGGCAGCTCGCCAGTTCGGGGCCAAACGCGAGGCGCGCAGGGCGGTTCGACGGCTCGTCGATCTCGAGTGCGCGGTTTACTCCGAGCTCTGGGGTGAGGCGATTGCGCACCGAGTGACCGACGTGAGCGAAGAGGGGCTCTGGATCCAAACCGACTTGCTGCTCGAGATCGGGGACGAGGTCGCGCTCACCTTCTACCCGCCGGATTGGGAAGAACCCCTCTATGTGGCCGGCCGTGTTCAGCGCGTGGAGCTTCAACGCAAGCCTGGCGATGGTCGCGCGGTCGGCATGGGCATCGAGTTTGAGGCCTTGCGGACCGATGAGCGCCGGCGTCTGACGCGCAGCATGCGATGCCTACGCGCGGACGAGGCCTTCATCTTGGATCAGCGCACGCTGACCGGGATCCCCGTGGGTGTCGGCGAGGCCTCCGACCCTGCGTCCCACGCTGGCGGAACCGTCTCGGGATGGGCAGCCCCGTCGCCGTCCACCGGGTATGCAGGACGGCCATCGCGGATCACCGCAATCCCCGTCGAGCCTGAGGAGGATGCCGAGCGGCCTCAAAGCGCATTTCCCGGCGGGCTCGATCTAGCCACGTCAGTCTTCGCGGACGTCGGCCGCGATTAGCGGGCGAGAGAAAAGCTCCGCACACTAGCGGACGGGGAGGGTGCCGGCGTTCACCCGATTCACGCCGTCGGTCGGTCCTGACTTCACTTCGAGCCGATTGCTTCCGCTAAACAGGCCTACGTACATGGTGTAGTCGCCGATGGGGTAGTTCGCGGGGACCAGGAGTTCCTGCGTGTCGACGATCACGTCTCCTGTCTCCCAGAGCTTGGTCGGGTAGTGGCCGTCGACGGGTATGTGATCTCCGTGGAGCCGCAGCCCCTGGCCATCGACGTGCACGAAGACCTCGTAGCCACTTGGCACTTTGCCGAGGACTCGCCAGTACCAGGTCACCTCGAATCGTTGGCCTGCACCCACCGAGTCGCCG
Source organism: uncultured bacterium (assembly GCA_937998345.1). Lineage (GTDB taxonomy): Bacteria > Myxococcota_A > Polyangia > Polyangiales > Houyiibacteriaceae > SG8-38. The sequence continues at coordinate 3,218 of CALLDH010000217.1, forward strand.
CCGGGGAGACGGAGGTCGTACCCCACGAGCTCGACGCGGTCCTCGTAGTTTGCGCGCATCGGGTGTTGAGCCTCCGGTGCGTCCGTCAGAACGGCCCTTTCGATGAAGCTCTGGTTCGGCCGCCCGCTGATCGGCTCGGATGCGATCAAGAGCAATCGCGCGCTCCTGGCATCGGCCACGTACAGGTGCTCGCCTGTCTCGCGGCGATAGGCGCGGTTGAGCGCCGGCAGCTCGTCGGCTTGGATCACGGCCCAGCGTTGTCCGCCCTTCTGCAGGAAGGCGACGAGATCGGCTTGCGTTGCGATCTCCTCGATCGGCGCGCGGGTGTAGTAGTGCGCCGCGGTCGAGGGCAACCTGTAAGAAGCCAAGGGGTCGGGGTTTCCCTCGGTCAGCTCGCCGAACGCGTCGTACACCGGCTTGGGCGAAAAGTGCTGGCTCAGAGCCGGCTGAAACGAAAGGGCTACGAAAGCTCCCACCGCCAAGCCACCGCCGAGCGCTGGGAACACGCGTAGATTCCCAAGCCGCCCGTAGGCATACCGTACCCAGGGAAGCCCAAGGATCAGCGCTGCCAGCACGAACGGAATGAAGAACGCAACTCGGCCGGCGCGGACTACGATCGACGCAACGCGGAGGTCGAGCACGAAGCACATCAGTCCGAACGAGACCGAGATCGCGAGCAGCGACACGCAAAGGAGGATCCATCCGCGCGGTGCGCCGCCGGCTTCCCACTCGGATCTGAGCCATCGAACGGTACGTTGCGGCTGCGGCCGTTCAATCGCATCGTGGCTCACCAGCATCAGACAAAGCAGCGCACCCGCGCACGAAAACAGGAAGGCCCACTGACCTTTCGGATCGTACACGCCGGGGACGTTCAACCCGTCCACGGCCAGGGACCGGAGCGGGCTGTCGGGATACAACGCGTAGTCCCTGATGAGCAGCCCGATCAACAGGGCGACGACGACGGCCGCGGGCCACCGGGCGACGCGCTCGTCGCTCACCTCCGCCATCCAGATCGCGACCAGCCCGGCCATCGGAACCAGAGCCAGATACGGAGGCGTTCCGTAGCGCGACGCAAAGACGGTCCAGGAGACGAACGCGAATGCAGCCCAGAGCAGTAGCACCCAGGCGAGGTCCTGCCTTTCAACGGTCCGTGCCGGGCGAGGGATGAGCGTCCAAATCACCGCCACCGGTAGCGCGGCGCTCCAGGGGGCGAACCCATGGAAGACGAGCTCAGCCGCCTTGTCGAACGTGGGTGGGTTCCCGCCGAGGGCGCCTCCTCCGAGCCAGATGCTGAAGCCGGGATCATCGACCGAGACTGCGCGCGCCACGCCCAAGGCCAGGATTGCCGCGGCGAGTGGCAACAGCCAGCGACTGACGCGACTGCCTTGCCCGCTGTCCTCAGAGAGAACGCTCCAGGCGGCAACCGCGGCGATCGCGGGCAGCGGGCCGAGAAGGACTCCGCTCGCAAGCGTGCTGGCGGCGACGCCGAGCCCGAGCGCGAGGTAGTGTGCAAGCGCGCGGCCGGAGCTGTGTGGGCCGGAGGACGCGGCGATGGCGGCTAGCCCGACCCAGGTCTGCGCGAAGACCGCGACGGCGTTGCCCATCAGCAGCCGCGCGTTCAGCAAGAACAGGGGCGTGGATGCGATCACCGCTATCGCGATCACGCCAGTGCGCGCGCCAAAATAGCCTCGCAGCAACAGGAACGCCAACAAGCAGGTGAGGCAACCGGCGAGCACGCCGGGGACACGTCCAAAGCGCGCGGCGCTGGCAAGGTCGAGCTCCCACGGGTCCCACAACCCGTATGACCAGATCCCCCAAACGGTCAACAGCGGAACCACCACAAACACCAACCGTTCGAGTGCGACGGACCGGGTCATCTCTCAGTCCATGATTTCGTCGACTTGCTCGACGAGCGGTTCGTCCGCGCCCGCGACGACCTTCGGTGCGTCGTCGATGCCGCCCAACTGGGTCTGCCAACCCGCAACCGCGTCCTTGTACGAGGGCAGCTCCCGTGCGGCCATGCGCAAGCCCGGGCCGTTCAGCTCGGTCAGCGGGTCGATGGAGCGGGTGTACTTCTTGAGGCCGAAGTGCAGGTGCGGGCCCGTGGAGCGGCCCGTCGATCCGACGAAGCCGATCAGCTCGCGCTGCTTCACGAGCTTCCCCGGGCGAATGCCACCCTTGATGCGATAGAGATGCGCGTAAGCGGTCTCGAAGCCACCTCCGTGCCGGATGACCACGAGGTTCCCGTTGGGCCCTTTGCGCCCGGCGAAGGTCACGCGACCGTCGGCCGCTGCCCACACCGGAGTTCCGGTGGCCGCGGCGTAGTCCACTCCGAGGTGGGGAACCGTGCGCTTCAGAATTGGATGAAAACGCCTCGGGTTGTATCGGGATGACAGGCGGTCGTAGCGAAGCGGCGTGCGCAGCCACCCGCCTTGCATGGCGCGGCCGCTATCGTCGTAGAACTGCCCCTGGGTGTTTCCGGCTTGATAGTAGAATGCTTGCACCTTGCCGGTGCGCTGCCCGTCGTACTCGAGCGCGTGCACACGGCCATAGCGGAGAAACTCCCCGTCTACCCGTTCCTCGTCGACGATGATCCGGAACACGTCGCCCTTGCGTGCCTGCAGTGCGAAGTTGACTTGGCCTTCGAAGGCCTCGACGAAAAACGTGGCTAGGCCAGCGGGAAGTCCGATGCCCACCAAGGCATCGCCGATCGACGTTTCCACCGAAGCGGCTCGCGCGATGGGGGCTCGCTCGACCTTCACGCGGATTTGCTCCGCCCGAAACAGTCCGTCTTCGGCACGCGTGACCTCGACGAACTCGGTTGCAGAAGGGTGGTACTCGAATCGCTTCAGCCCCGCGGATTCATCGCGCTCCACCACGAGTTTGTGCTCGGGGCGGCACCGCCGGAAGTCGACGATGTGCTGGAGGGCCTGTTCGATCGCCGCGCATTCATCTTCCTCGAGCCCTGCGTTGAGAAGCGCGCCGCGAAAGCTCGGCACACCTCCGAACAAGGTTTCGTACCGGGCGTTGGGCCGCGAGCGGGAAAGAGCGAGCGTCTGCTCTTCGGTGAGCTCTTCCTCGACTCCTCCATCCATTTCCTCCAGCGCGAGGCCTTCGGGCATGCCGAGGTCGGCTGCGAGCTTGGCGTCCTGATGGCCGAGTGTGTCCTCCATCCACTCCCAGGTCTGGGGGATGACGCTCCGGGCGATCCAGAGCAGGAGAGCGCCGAGCACGACGGCGCCGACCACGGCGCCCAGCACCAGACGTCGTGTCCGACGAGCCCGCAGCTCGTCGGGTAGCAGTGCCATATTGACCGACGGCAGAGGTCGCAGCCCACTAGGCTCTTTTTCACTGGACGGATCCGCGCTCATCGAACGGTGGACTTATCAGCGGGCGGGTTTCTACGCAAAGGTGAACCCTTCTTGACACCCCTAGGGGCGGGGGTTAAGACGCCGCTTCCACCGCTGGTGGAAACGATGAACAGGCACGTAGCTCAGTGGGAGAGCACTACCTTGACACGGTAGGGGTCGGCGGTTCAATCCCGCCCGTGCCTACCAACTTGGAAAATGATGGTCTTGAGCGCGAGCTACATACTTCGGTCCGTTGACCGATGACGAATGAAGCGAAAGCGCATGGTGCGCGCGAAGTGCTCGAAGAGCGCGGCGCGCTAGGGAAAGACACAGTAGCGGTCCGGGTGGACGGTCGAGTCTACGACCTGCACACGCCAATCCCCGAGGGCGCTTCCGAGGTGGAGCCGATTGGCATCCACGATGCCGACGCACTGGCCATCATCCGCCACTCGAGCGCTCACGTCATGGCCGACGCGGTGCAGCGCCTTTTCCCTGGGACCAAGGTAGCCTTTGGTCCGGCTACTGACGATGGCTTCTACTATGACTATGCCCGGCCCGACGGCACGTTCTCCGAAGACGACCTTCGCGCCATCGAAGAAAAGATGGTCGAGATCGTCGAAGCGGACAGCCCCTTCCGGCGGGAGGTCGTGAGCCGCGACGAGGCCCGCACCCTGCTGGAGTCGCTCGACGAACGCTTCAAGCTCGAGCACCTCGAACGCCTCGACGATCCCATCTCGCTCTACCGGCACGGCGACTGGGTCGACCTTTGTGAAGGGCCGCATGTCCCATCCACGGGCTTCCTCAAGGCCGTGAAGCTCACGAGTGTGGCCGGCGCGTATTGGCGCGGTGACGAGCGCAACCCGATGCTCCAGCGCATCTATGGTACGGCGTTTCCGTCGCCTAAGGCTCTCCGCGCCCATCTCAAGCAGCTCGAGGAAGCCAAGAAGCGAGACCACCGCAAGCTCGGCAAAGAGCTCAAGCTCTTCGCCTTCCATCCACACGCGCCGGCGTCCCCATTCTTCCTCCCGCGGGGCTCGACCATCTACAACCTCCTCGAAGGTTATGTCCGTTCGCTCTACGCCCGCTACGGATACGAAGAAGTGATCACCCCGCAGATCTTCGACAACGAGCTTTTCCACACCTCGGGTCACCTGCCATCCTACGCCGAGAACATGTACATGGCGGCCACCTCGGAAAACCTTGAAAAGCTTCAGAAGAAGGTCGACGAGAAGCCACCGCAGAACGCCGAAGAATGGACGCAGGCGTTCAACGAGTCGCTTCGCTTTGGCGTGAAGCCCATGAACTGCCCGAGTCACTGCCTGATGTACGGCATGACCAAGCGGAGCTACCGCGACCTCCCGATGCGCATGGCCGACTTTGGCCGGCTCCATCGCTTCGAGCGAAGTGGCGTAGTACAAGGGCTCACGCGCGTTCGAACCTTTGCGCAGGACGACGCCCACATTTTCTGCACGCTCGATCAAGTGCAGGACGAGATCAAGAGCTTCCTCGACCTCGTGCACGATGCATATCGCGACTTCGGCTTCACCGACGTTCGCATCGTCATCGCGACGCGGCCTGAAAAGCGTCTCGGCGCCGACGAGGTCTGGGACCAGGCCGAGGAGGCGCTCGAAGAGGCCGTCAAGGCCAAAGAGCTCCCGTACGAGATCGCAGAGGGGGAGGGCGCGTTTTACGGCCCGAAGATCGAGTTCCACCTCAAGGATGCGATCGGACGTCCATGGCAGCTCGGGACCATCCAGGCAGACTTCAATCTACCGGAGCGCTTCGACCTGACCTACGTCGGCGAGGACAACACCGCGCACCGGCCCGTGATGCTGCACAGGGCGATTTTGGGCTCCATCGAGCGGTTTTTCGGCGTCCTCACCGAGCACGTGGGGGGGTCGTTCCCCGTTTGGCTCGCGCCAGAGCAAATCGCTCTATTGACGGTGAGCGAGAAGTTCAACGAGTATGCTCAGAACGTGCAGCAGCAGCTCCAGGAACGAGGCTTCCGGGTCACCGCCGATCTGAGTAGTGACAAGCTGGGCGCAAAGATTCGCCAAGCGCGCCTGATGCGGATTCCGTATCTCGGTGTGATTGGTCAAAAAGAGGTAGAGGGGCAGGGCTTGGCCCTCCGTTCGCGAGACGAGAACAAGGACCTCGGGTTCATCCCGTTGTCCGATGTGTTCGACCGCCTCGCGCATGAGAACCACCCGCCTTCCGCTACGGATTCAACAAGAGGAGATAGTCATCGCTAGACCGCGCTTTGGATCGCGCGATCGGCCGCGGGATTTTGGTCCACGCGTCAACGATCGCATTCGAGTGCCTGAGATCCGTGTCATCGGAGCCGAGGGCGAAATGTTAGGCGTCTTGAACACCGACGAGGCCCGCCGGATGGCTCGAGGTCTCGACCTCGACCTGGTCGAGGTGAACCCGAAGGCCATGCCACCCGTGTGCAAGATCATGGACTTCGGAAAGTTCAAGTACGAAGAAAAGAAGAGGCAGGCTGACGCCCGAAAACGGCAGACGCAGATCGAGCTCAAGGAGATCAAACTTCGCCCAAAGACCGACGATCACGACCTCGACTTCAAGACCAAACACGTGCGCCGCTTCCTCGAAGAGGGCAACAAGGTGAAACTCACCGTTCGCTTTCGCGGCCGAGAGATCACACACCCAGAAACCGCCCAGCGGCAAATCGACTTAATCGTCGAAGCCGTAGCCGACCTCGCCACCGTAGAAACCTCGGCTCGCCTAGAAGGCCGCACCATGACGGCAATCTTGGCACCCCGGGTCAAAGTCCAACAAGCCCGCCAACCAGAGTCTTGAAAAAGGGGTCAGACCTCTTATCGGTGGCCGGGGCCGGGGCCGGGACCCGGACCGTGGCGGTGGCCGTGTCAGTGTCAGCTTTTCGGGGTTCCGGGGTATAGCGCTGCCCATGTTCACGCTCGAGGATCAGTTTGGACGCACGCATCGCCAGGCAGAGGTGTTCGGGGACGGGCCCGTCGTGGTCCTTGCTGGTGCTCAGCGGCAGGCGCCCGATGCGATGCTCAGGTGGAAGCACGCACTGCGCACCCGTGTTCCCGAGGGGACCCGCATCATCGGCCTCAGTAACCTCAAACGCCTTCCATTTTTCGTGCCGAAGGGCGTGGTCACCAAAGGATTGGCCGAACAACTCCCCAACATTCCGGTCCTCTGCGACTGGAAGGGCCGGGTGTACGCGGACCTGGGCTTCCCAGCGGGCGCGGTGATTTCGGTCGGCGTATTCAGCCCCTCAGGCGACGGACTCGGTATCGTGACCGGCGAGCACGCGGAGAGCCGCCTCTCCGAGGTCGTCGCGCTACTCCCCCACTAACCTCTTCAGTATCCGAATCTCCTCCTCGAACGCTGAGGCGATCGCTTCGACGTCGGGCACGAGATCGGTGCAGGCCAGCGCGCCAAAACACAGCCTGCCATCCGTGCTGAGGACCGTGATGTTCAGACCGGAGCCGTGCTGGATGGGGCCGAGTGGGTAGAGCTGCCGAAGCCGTGCTCCGCCGAAGTAGAGCGGGACGGGCGATCCAGCGATGTTCGAGACGACCAGGTTCCACACCGGAGGGATTCGCTCGGCGATCAATGAGTAACGCCCGAAGATCTCTGCAAGAACCAGCGGCGTGGAGATATTGGTCAAGATGTCCGCGATGTGTTTCAGCGCGCCGCCGCCGCCGCCGCCGCCGCCGCCGCCACCCCCGCCGCTGCCGCGGCGGCCCTTCTTTCCCGATCGCGTGGCGGTGTGGATTGCTCTCAGCCGTTCCACCGGATCGTCGATGTCCACTGGCAAGCGCACCCGCATCACGGTGACGCGGTTGCCTTCGCCGTGGTCACCTTCGGCTCGCAGTGAAACCGGGACCACCGCCACGAGTGGCCGCTCGGGCAAGCCACCGTTTGAAAGCAACCACGAGCGCACGCTGGCGCAGGATGCAGCTAGGACGACGTCGTTGACCGTAGCGCCGAGGGCGCGACCTATGCTTTTGACGTCTTCGAGCGGCACGTCACACAGGCCAACAGCACGATTGGCCGTCAACACGCGGTTGAACGCCGTCGATGGCGCTTCGAAAAGCCCGGGCTTGTCGGTCCGGTCCTCGTGTGTGGGCGCGTCGCTCTTCTTGCCACGGCCTCGGAGCCCGGAGACGACTCCGGTTGCTGCAGTCGCCACCCGCCGCGGCTTGCCCAGCAGCGTGCGAACCGTGTCGGCCATGAGCCACGGGGTCGTCGGCTCTGGATCGGGAACCCAGGGCTCCTCCGGAAGGGGAACGTCGCCGTGCGGCTCCGTCGAGAACAATTGTCCCATCAGCGCGGCGCCCCTGCCACCGTCCATCGTCGCGTGGTGCACCTTGGTGACGATGGCGACCTTTCCGTCTTCGAGCCCTTCGATGACCGCAAGCTCCCAGAGGGGCTTGTCGCGCGCGAGGCAGCCGCTTGCGAGCTCGCCGACCAGCGCGTCGAGCTCGTGGCGCCCGCCGGGCGCAGGCAGCACATGGTGCGACATGTGCTTGGCGAGGTCGAAGTCAGGGTCCTCGAGCCAATACGGATCCCCGATCTTGAGCGGTCCCTGAACCAACTTCCGTCGAAACGGCGGTATCAGGTGGAGACGCTCCTCGAGCGCGCGGCGAACGAGCTCCATCGCGGAAATCTCGGAGTCACCGGCTGGCTCGACGAGCAAGATCCCCATGGTGTGCATGGGCATCTCCTCCGTCTCCACATAGAACATGCCTGCATCGAGGCTGGATACGGGAATCATCAGGTACTTCCTTGCGAGCCGGCTGAATTCGTACCACAAATCGCCCCGGAAGCAGGCGCGGCCCCGGGCCTGGTCTCGGTCCCGACTCCCGGCCTCGGCCTCGGAACTGGCCCCGGAATCCGCCTCGGCCCTGGATTTCCAGCCGCTTGACTCCCCCGACCCACGCGCTAAACCCGGGCCTCTCCGCTCCCCCACCGCGGTCTCCGCTGGTCCGGGAGCTTCAAGCGAGGACAGTCAAATGCCTAAAATGAAAACAAAGCGTGCTGCTGCGAAGCGATTCAAGGCCACGGGTGGAGGGCGGATTCGTCGTTCCACGGCTGGCAAGCAGCACATCATGCGTGGCAAGTCCGCCAATCGGCTTCGGAAGCTCAAGAAGAACTCCATGGTCGATCCTAGCGACGAAGCCCGCATTCGGCGTTTGGTTCCTTACGAACTCTAAGACTTCTAAGGAGAACACAAATGCCCAGAGTAAAACGAGGCTTCAAAGCCCGACGTCGCCGCAATCGCTTGCTCAAGCACGCGAAGGGGTACTACGGCGCACGCCGCAAGGCCTTTCACGTTGCGATCGAACAGGTTCACAATGCTTGGGAGGATGCCTACCGGCATCGCCGTACCAAGAAGCGTGAATTCCGCCGCCTTTGGATCGCGCGGATCAATGCAGCGTCGCGCACCAACGGACTGAACTACAGCCAGTTCATCGCGGGTCTCAAGCGCTCGAACATCGAGCTCGACCGCAAGGTGCTTGCCGAGATTGCGATTGCCGATCCAGGTGGTTTCAAAGCTGTCGTCGACGCCATCGATTAAGACGCTCCGGACGCGGCATGGCAGAGCCTGATGCGGTTCAGACGTTCGAGGATGGGCTTGCCGAAATCCGCGGCGCCTACGAAGAGGCCCTACGTGCTGCGGGTGACGAGCCCGAGCTCCGACTGATCAACGCGCGTTACGTCGGGCCGCAAGG
>CALLDH010000218.1 GCA_937998345.1 uncultured bacterium
AGCACAACGCCACCGTGGCTTCTCCAGGAGGGTGCGGATGCGGGGTCGCGGCCCCGAGCTCGCATGCTGTCACCTGGGCTAGCCTGGCCTTCTTCGCCCTCCTGTGGGGGTGCCGGCGCCGGCCAGCCTAGGTGCCCAGACCTGGAATCGAACCAGGGACACGAAGATTTTCAGTCCTCTGCTCTACCAACTGAGCTATCTGGGCCCGGAAAACAGGCGCGGAGCCTAGCCGCCGACAGAGGCCTGTCAAGCGTCAGAGAAAACTTGCGTTCCGGTACGCCTTCAGGATTACAATGGTAGGTGGATGGTGTAAACGGGATGGGAAGCCCAGTGGATGATCGCGGCATCGACGCGTTCCTCGTTCTGCTGAACGAAGGTGGGAAGGGCCCTGGGCCCAAGTCAGAAGCGCTCGAAGCGCTTTCGCTGCGACCGGTCTGGTTGGCGACCTGGGAGCCGCGCGCCGAGGGCTTTCGTACGCTGATCAACGCCGACGGTGAAGAGGCGCTCGCGGTGTTCAGCTCCGAAGAGAAGCTGAAGGGCGCAGCGGAGCGATTCGACTGGCTCGAACCGGACGGAAGCATCGCGACGCACCGGGCGATCGGAGGGGATATCCTCCGGCACGCATGGACGCGTGAGTACGCCTTCGTCGTCATCGACATCGGCTTGGAGCACTCGCTCGAATACGAGCGCTGCGAGCTCAAGTCGATCCTCCGCGAGATGGATAGCACCGGGCCGTTCCGCACGTCACGGCCGCAGCCGCCCGCTCCAGAGAAGGAACCGTCCGCACCTAGCTCGTTCGCCTCTCCGGTGAAGGGGATCTCGACGATGTACAGCATGGCACCGAGCCAATCTGAGAAGCTCGATCGCTTGAGCGACCTGCCGACGAAGCCGCACGAGATACCGAAAGAAATACCGTACGACAGTGAGCCACCGACCAAGCCACGTGCCGCGCTAAAGGAAAGCGAGCCACCGCCAAGGCACCGCAAGAGCTCGCGTCCCGCGCACAAACCAAAGAGCGAGCCACCCGGTGCGAAGATCGAAGAGACCGGGACACGCGCCGCGAAGGTCGGCGACGGCGGAACTTATGGCGCTGCGAGCATCATCCCGCCATCCAAGCGGCGACCGAAGTCGGTCTTACCGTCGGTAGTGACCACCCAGGACGACATCGCAAAGCCGGAGTCGAACCATCCCGTTTCCTCTACTGCGCCGAGGCTCACCTCCGACGCACCTACCGCGCCAGCGGCTCAGGCGCTGCCGTCTTTGGAACCAGGAAAGCTGAAGCTACCGGCGATCGGTCCCGTAGGAGCGGGGCCTGTGGAACCGAAGGCTCCGCCCGAGCAAACCGAGCAGCCAGCGGAGGACACCGAGAGTCCTCCGACACAGCGCCCGGCGCGGGTCGCCGCGCCCTCGATCGGCGACGGGATCAAACTGGTCGATGTCCGCTATGCGCCAGACGCGACCTTGCTCAAGTCGCTCGCCGACGTCTTGCGAGGCTTTTTCGAGATCGAATGGGCGTCATACTGCGAGGTCGCGCGTCCGGCCGGAGACCCGACCCCGGCAATCGGGCTCCGAGTCACCGACAACTACCGCGACAACGTCACCGCCATCATCAAGGATCTCTGCGAAGCCGGCCGAAAGCACGACGTGGAAATCGACGTCCTGATGATCGACGGCCATGACATGCTCCGCAAAGCGCGCGAACGCGCGGTGGTCTTCTACCCTTGGAAGCCCAAACCGCCCGGGAGCTAGACCTCGCACTCAGGCCCCGTGCTAAGACTCCCGAGTGGAATTGGGTGACGCACTTCCGGCGATCCGAAAGCCGGTGCCCGCAGCCGCGGGACGGGCTTGGATCGAACGCCTCGCGGCCAGCGAGTGCCCAGCGCTGACGACGCGGCGCAAGCGGCGCGAAGAACAGACTGGCGCGAGCCACGACCCCATCGTCTGGGTCGAAGCGCAGGGCGCGAACGTCGTCGATGCCGATGGAAACCGATACGTCGATCTCACGTCGGGGTTCGGTGCGGCCTTCGTCGGGCATCGTCATCCTGAAGTGGTCGCGGCGGTGAAGCGACAGGCCGACCGACTGCTGCACGCCCTCGGTGACCTGCATCCATCCGACATGAAGATCGAGCTCCTCGAACGGCTTTGCGCGCTAGCCCCTTGGCCCCAGGCGCGCGCAATGCTTTCGCTCAGCGGCGCAGACGCGGTGACGGCTGCGCTCAAGACCGCGGTGATGGCGACTGGAAAGACGGGAGTCGTCGCGTTTGAAGGTAGCTATCACGGTTTGACCTATGGTCCTCTGGCGGTGTCCGGATACGCCGAGCGCTTTCGTGAACCGTTTCAGGCGCAGCTGCAGTCCGACGTTCACTTCGCGGCATGGCCCGGAGGCGATGTCAGCCTCGACGCGGCGCTCGGTACACTGCCCGAAGACTGGAACGGCATCGGCGCAGTGATTGTCGAGCCCATTCAGGGTCGCGCGGGTGTTCGTCTCCCACCGCCCGGCTTTCTCGGAGCGCTCGAGCGGTCGTGCAAGAAGAGCGACGCACTGCTGATCGTCGACGAGATCTTCACCGGCCTCGGCCGCTGCGGTGCCTGGTGGCGGTCGGTTGGCGACGGAATCACCCCGGACGTGATCTGCGTCGGGAAGGCGTTGGGTGGGGGCTTGCCGGTCAGCGCGTGCCTCGGGAGCGAAGCGGTGATGCAGGCGTGGGGCACCGCGGACCGGGAGGCGATCCACACGGGAACGTTCTACGGAGACCCGCTCGGCTCCGCGGCCGCGCTCGCAACGCTCGAGCTGATTGAACGCGAACAGCTGGTCAGAAGAGCGGCCGATCGGGGCGAGGTGTTCGCGGCAGCACTGTCCGCGGAGCGGATCCCCGGGGTTTTGGAAGTGCGGCACGCGGGGATGATGCTCGGCCTACAGCTAGAGCGTCCTACGCAGGCCCTGACGGTCACCCGCGCACTCCTCGAACACGGGTACCTCGTGCTGCCCGCTGGAGCGAAGGCCGACATCCTCCAACTAGCCCCTCCGGTGACAGTGAGTGAAACCCAACTCGCAGGCTTCATCGCGTCGCTCCGAGACGTGCTGGGGGCGCGGTGACGGCGCGTGCTGCGTTGAAAACTCGCATCGAGGCGCAGATCGCACGCTTCGAAGCTGGCCAGAGGGTCGACGCCCGGGCGCGCGATGAATTGATCGGAGATCTCGCCGCGTGGCAGGCCACTCAAATTCCCGAATATGGCCGACTGCAACGACGAGGGACATGGCCGCCTGCCCTACCGACCGACGTCTTCCGATTTCGACGGATCGCGGCACATCCCGAGGTCGACGACCTCCGCGTGTTCCGAAGCTCGGGCACGACGTCCTCCGAGCGAAGCGTGCACGTGTACCGCGACCTCTCGCTCTATGATTTCGCCGCGCGCGTGGCGGCCCGCCACATGCTGTTTCCCGATGTCGACAAGATGCGGCTCGTCATGCTCGCCCCGCACGAGGATGAAGCGCAGGACTCCTCGCTCGAGTACATGCTGGCGCGGTTCGCGGAATGGTTTGGGACGGAGTGCGCCTGGGTCTGGCGTCATGGTGCGCTCGACACCGAGCTTCTGACCAAACAGCTTCGCGACGCAGAAGCCTTGGGCCAGCCAGTTGCGGTGCTGGGGACTTCGTTCGCCTTCGTTCATGCCGAGGATGGTCTTCGCGACCGGCGGTTCGAGCTGCCCCCGGGAAGCCGCATCATGCAAACCGGAGGGTACAAGGGACGCTCTCGCGAGGTCGATCGAGGGGTCCTCCTCGAAGCGATACGCGCACGGTACGGAGTCGCGGTGCCACGGATCATCAACGAGTTCGGAGCGACCGAGCTCAGCTCCCAGCTCTACGACACGACGCTGCGCGAGCACATCTACGGTTCCGCCGGGCCGAGGCGACTGTGGGTCCCCCCTTGGGTTCGCGCGACACCGGTGGACCCGGATACACTCCACCCGGTCGAAGGCGAATCCGTGGGCATTCTTCGAATCGACGACACGGCGAATTTGGATTCGGTCTGCTGCATCCAGACCGCCGATCTCGCGCGGCGGCTCGACGACGGCATCGTCGTGCTCGGTCGAGCGTCGGGGGCGACTCCCCGGGGCTGTTCGCTTGCCGCGGACCAGGCCTTGGGGGCGCAGTGACCGACGACGGGCCGGCAGTCCGCGCTCGCGCCGCTGCCGTGTTCGAGGCGGGCGAGGTGCTGAGCACATCAACCCTAGAAGAACGCGCTCTTTGGCTCTCGGACGCGGCCTCGGCTCTCGCACGGCAAGCGGAAGGCGAGCGCGACGCGCTATCGGAAGCGACCGGCCTGAGCATCCCCATGGTCGAGTGGGCGACCCGCACGACCCTCGAAACCATTACCGAGACTGCGATGCTGGCGTTGGCGCAGAACGCGCGGCAAGGCGCCGATCGAGCCCTCGATCCGATCCGACTGCTGTCGGTCATCCTTGCAGGCAACGTGTTCACCGCTTCGGTCCGAGGCATCGTCGTTCCGCTCTTGTTCGGCGTCCCGGTGCTGGTCAAAGCATCTTCGAGGGAAACGCTGTTCCCAGCGATGCTCCGAAACGCCCTTCGGTCGGCCGACTCCCGATTGGGCGCTGCGATGGACGTCGTCGTTTTCGCAGGAGGCGACGCGGAGGCGGAGGCAGCACTGGTCGAGCTTGCCGAAGCGGTTTCGGTGTACGGGAGCGACGAGACCATCGAGGCGATAGCGGCCCGCCTCGCAAGCACTCCGCTGATTGCGCACGGGCACGGCGTGAGCGCGGCGTACTGTGGATCCCATGCCGTCCGGGGCGCGCACCTCGACGACACCATCTCCGAGCTTTCGCTCGACATCTGCGCGTACGACCAACGGGGGTGCCTATCGCCGCAGCTCGTCTACCTCGAAGAAACGCCGGACCTGTCTGCAATGGACTTCGCCGAACGTCTCACCAAAGAAGGCCTCGAACCCCTGAGCCGCACGCTCCCGCGCGGCCCTCTCCCGGTCTCGATCGGCGCCGCACAGGCACAGTGGAGGGGAATTGCGGAGGTGGAAGGGACCTTGTTTCGAGGCGACGCCTACTCGGTGTCAGTTCGCGAGCCCCAGCCGGTCCGCTGGAGCCCCGGTTTCCGAAACATCACCGTTGCGGGCGTACGCGACCTCGACGAAGCCCTGCAAGCAATGCAACCCATCGGCTCGAACCTGAAATGCGTCGGCACTGACTCTGCATCGATGCCCGAACTCCAAGCGCGCCTCACCGAAAGCACGACCCTCAGCGCATACGCATGCAAGACCGGCACGATGCAAACGCCCCCACTCGACGCCCCCGCAGACGCCCACCCAATCTGGCACGCCCTCTTCCGAAACTAGCCAAAACTACCGAAAACTAGGGTGCGGAGATTTTCGCTTCTGGTCGAGCGCCCCCACAGGAAGCGACTGAGAGGTACTCCCGTACCTCGCAGGGAGCGACCGAGGAGGTAAGCCGACCACGGGCGAAACTAGCCAAAACTAGGGTGCGGAGATTTTCGTTCGTGGTCGAGCGCCCCCACAGGGAACGACTGAGAGGTACTCTTGTACCTCGCAGGGAGTGACCGAGGAGGTAAGCCG
>CALLDH010000219.1 GCA_937998345.1 uncultured bacterium
GGTTGCTGAGCCCTTCCGCACGCGTTGCTGGCCGCAACTACTATACCTTTCAAGATCTGGTCGGGGTCCGGGCGGCCAAGGGGCTTCTCGAGCAGGGCGTGCCTCTTCAGAAGGTGCGCCGGTCGGTCGAGTCTTTGCGCGCGGCGTTTCCGAAGACGACGCAGCCGCTATCGGAGCTTCGGATCCTCGCAGACGGGAGGACCGTTCTCGTGCAGGACGCAACCGGGACCTACGAGCCAACGACCGGCCAGGCGGTGCTCGACTTTCGCATCGACGGCTTGGAGTCGGACGTCATTCGATTGCTGCATTTCGACCACGACGATCGATCTCGCGCCTACGAGCACTATCTCGAAGGCTGTCGCTTCGACGAGGACGAGGAAACGTACGACCAAGCCGAGCAAGCGTATCAGAAGGCGTTGTCGCTCGACCCGACTCTCTCCACGGCACTGACGAACCTCGGAAACCTCGAGTACCGGCGTGATCAAACCGAAGCCGCCGAGAGCTACTACAGGCGTGCGCTCGAGAGCGACCCGGAACAGCCAGAGGCGCTCTACAACCTGGGGTTCCTGTGCTTCGAGCGCGAAGAGGTCGATGAGGCGGTGGTCTTGTTTCGTGCGGCGCTACAGAGCGACCCCTCGTTCGCGGACGCGCATTTCAATTTGGCGATGGCGCTCGAAGCAAAGGGCGAGCGAGCCGCATCCCGCCCTCATTGGGAGCGATACCTTGCGCTCGAGCCGGAGGGTTCCTGGGCGGACATTGCGGAGAAGCACCTGCAAAAGGGGCCTCACGGGTGACCTTCGACGATCCGCTCGCCCGTTTTGCCAGCGAGTACGAGCGTGCAGGTGCGAGCTCGCGGCCCAGTTGCACGGATCTCCGACGAGGAAGCGGAATCCTACTTCGCGAACCGCGACCGCGGAAGTCAGCTCGGCGCAAACGCATCCCGCCAAAGCGCCGTGCTCGACGGACGGGAATCCCTCCAAGCAGCAGTGCTGGCAACCGCCAAGCCTTTCGAGAATGTTACGGTGTCGCGTCCCCCGGTTTGGGGTGGCTACTGTGTTGCGCCGACCGTCTCTACCCGTAGCGGCGCTCAGGGCCGAACGTATTTTTCGAGGTCGAGCGCCCAACGCACTTCGGCAACGGCATCGGCGACCGCTGCGAGTGGCTTGCGATAGGTGACCTCGTGCCAGACATCGAGGACCCGGGCCTCGTTGACGGGGTCTTTCACCTCGACGATTTCGGCCCCGGACTCTTCGTAGCCGCGGTTTCCGGCCTGCTCGCCGACCTCTTCACGCACGCGCCGGAAGAGCTCTTCTGCATGGGCTGAGGGCGCGTCCGACCGCTGAGTTCGGGCAGTGAACTGCACGACCAGCCGGCCGTTCAGGACGACCCGAACTCCGGAGTCCATGATGTGCAGGCGCACGCGCTCGGCGATTTGGAGCTCCCGATCGTCGGTCCGGTAGATCTCAACTCCGGCGTCCGCAAGCGCCTGCTGAATATCCTGAATTGTCAGCGTTCCCTCCAACCCACTCACAGGAAGCAATCGCTTCGGGTCGAGGAACGTACCACCGTCGACACGGGGTTTGCAAATGAGCCGCTTTGGTATGCGACCCAACAACTGACGGGGGTGTGTCCCCCTGAAGGGTAGATGCACGAATGCTTTTGCTGCAAACTCGCGAAGAAAACGCTGGTCAAGGTGCACCCGCTTCGATACATTCCGCGGTGCTTTGACACCCGCTGCTGACAGACTCTCTTCGATCTTGCCGAAGGGCGGGGCTGACGCCCACGTGCATCGCGGCGCACGGCGCAGGTTCCGCCGCTGGGCCCTCGACGCGGAGGTCGAGCTCCTCGCGCCAGCGCGAGGGTCAGGCTTAGCGCTCAATGCGAGCGTCGGCGGTCTTCGCATCGCGGTCGACACCGGCGTGCCGGTCGATCACGTCTGCACGCTTCGGGTTCGAACGGCGCCCGACCACGAAACCATCGAGCACGCGAAGGTGGTTTGGTCCCAGGCACGGCCCGATGGCTATGTGCTGGGCCTCGAGTTCATCGCAGCGCCTTCGCTCTGAAATTGTTGGGTTTTCAGCACTAGGATCGCAAATGATGCAACTGCTTGCGACCCGGCTAGTCCGGGGTTAGATTCGTGATGCATCTGAGCGTACCCGTCTCGGGACGCTACGGAGGTTCAAATCATGCGCCGACGAATGTTCCTCGGAAAGATCCACCGAGCTACGATCACCCACGCTGACCTGGACTACGAAGGCAGTGTTACAATCGACGCCAATTTGCTCGATGCCGCCGGCATCCTGCAACACGAAGAAGTCCAGATCTGGAACGTGACGCAGGGCACGCGTCTAGCGACCTACGCGTTGGAAGGCCCGCGAGGTTCCGGAGTGATCTGTGTCAACGGAGCCGCCGCGCATCACATGAGCCCTGGCGACCTTGCGATCATCGCGACCTTTGGCGAGATGAGCGACGAAGAGGCGAGGGTGCACGAGCCCAAGGTCGTTCTGGTCGACAGCAAGAATCGAATCGTCGACACCGGTCCGGAAGTCCCAGGCCCGCAAATGCCGCGACGAGTGGACGAGCTCGTTCATTAAGGCGATGTTCTCGCCAGCGCCGGGGTGGCGGAATGGCAGACGCAGGCGACTTAAAATCGCTCGTGGAAACACATGCGGGTTCGAATCCCGCCCCCGGCACTCACGATCGCGACAGCAATAGCGGTCTGGAGGTGCAGCAATCCGGACGCAAGCAAATCCCGCCTCGTCATTGGGTCTCAAGTCAAACCTGACTAGACGACCCCCTCGAGTGGCAATTCACGAAAAACGCGTCAGCCCCCTTTTTGAAAGGGATAATTTCGCCAGTGCCAGTGCCAGTGCCAGTGCCAGTGCCAGTGCCAGTGACGGTGCCAGTGACGGTGCCAGTGCGGGCGACGCTGTCAGCGTGCTCGGGCCTAAGCGGCGCGCGTTGCGCTGCCGGCCTTACCGGCTTCGTCGACAAAGAGGCGGCGTTCGGCGTTGACTAGTTCGAGCAACTGTCGCTGGTCGATCAAGCCAGCGTCGAGGAGGGCGCGCATGTAGCCGTCGGCGTAGCCGCGGGCCTGGGCCAGAGTGGCGTAGTTCGCTCCACTGAATCGGGTTTCGATCGTCTTTCGCACGAGGCCGCGCAGGGTTCCCTTGAGCTCGTCTAGGTTCATGGCCGTTCCTTCCATTAGACCGCAGTGTCGGTTTCGCGCTGCTACGGTCAAGAAAACGGCGGGCCAAGACTTTTAGAAGCAGGTGAGCTCTCGGAAGTCTCGGATTCGCTTCTTGAGGTGCTCGCGGGTGAGCTCGGCAAGTGCCCCGACGCCCACGTCCTGAACGCAGAACGATGCTGCCGCGGAGCCACAGATGACAGCCTGACGTAGGTCGGTGTGCCCGTTCTCGGCAAGGTAGCCGAGGAAGCCTCCAGCGAACGAGTCACCGGCGCCGGTCGGATCGGCGACCGCCTTGAGCGGGTAGGCGGGCGCACAGAAGATGTCTTCCTCGAGGAACAGAAGCGCACCGTATTCTCCCCGCTTCACGATCACCGTTTCCGGGCCCATCGCGCGCAGGGCTTCGGCGACCGCCAGAGGATGGTGATAGCCTGTGAGCTGCCGCGCCTCTTCTTCGTTGATGACGAGAATGTCGATGCGCGTGAGTAGCTCTTTGAGCGCATCGAGTGCGGTATCGATCCAAAGGTTCATCGTGTCGGCGATGACGAGCTTTGGGCGCTGCACTTGATCGAGAACGTGCAATTGCAGTTGTGGAGCGATGTTGCCCAGCATCACGAACTCGGAATCCTGGAACGATGCCGGGATCTTCGGATTGAAATCCGCGAAGACATTGAGGTCGGTCTGGATAGTTTCGCGCGACGTGAGGTCGTCGGAGTAGCGACCCTCCCAGTGGAAGGTCTCTCCGATGGCGACTTCGAGACCGCTCGTGTCGATGCCGCGGCTACGGAGCATTTCTACCGCTTCACGAGGGAAGTCCTGGCCGACGACCCCCACGAGTCTGACGTCCGCAAGCTGTGACGCGGCTAGCGACGCATAGGTCGCCGACCCACCGATGACGCGGTCGTGAGAGCCAAGGTGATTGTGGATGGTGTCAAAAGCGACGGAACCAACGACGAGAAGCGAGGACATGGTGCCTTTCAGTGTACGTATTTGCCGATGAGTGGCCGTAGCTTGTCGCGCGCGGCCGCAGAGATCGAATCGGGGTGGGTGATGATGGCGCCGGCGAGGGCCAAGGTGGCCGGGCGCCCGCTCGGGTCGGGCACGGCTCTAGCGAGCTCAACGATGATTTCCTTGGCTTTGGCGACGTTTCCTTGCATGACGGCGATGACCGCATTGACCGTGACCGCCTCGTGTCCATCGTGCCAGCAGTCGTAGTCCGTGGCCATGGCGAGCGTTGCGTAGGGCAGCTCTGCTTCCCTGGCAAGCCTCGCTTCGGGCAAGTTTGTCATGCCGATGACCGACACGCCCCAGGATCGGTAGAGCTGCGATTCGGCGCGTGTCGAAAACTGGGGACCTTCCATGCAAAGGTAGGCACCGCCCTCGTGCACTGTCGCCCCCGCCCGTTGCGCTGCCCCGGTCAGAGAGCCCGCGAGCTGGGCGTCGATCGGGTCGGCGAACGCCACATGCGCGACGACACCGTCGTCCTCGAAGAACGTATCGACGCGATGCCTGGTACGGTCGATGAACTGGTCGACGACGATCATGTCTCCCGGATGAATGTCCTCTTTCATCGAGCCAACGGCGGAGATGCTGAGGATCTGCTCCGCCCCTGCCATCTTGAGCGCCAGGACATTCGCCCGATAGTTGATCCGGTGCGGCGCGATGCCATGCCCTCGGCCGTGGCGGGGCAAGAAAAGCAGTCGTGTGCTTCCGATCGTGCCCGCGAGGATCGCATCGGAGGGCGCCCCGAAAGGGGTTGTCACCTCCAACTCTTCCACGTCAGTCAGCTGCTCGAGCTCGTAGAGCCCGCTTCCTCCGATGACGCCGAGTGTCCGTTGGATGCCGCTCATTTCGTATAGGCCTGACGCATGACGGCGACCGTACTGACCTCACCCTTGCGAAACACGTCGAGTTGGACGGTGGATCCGACCGGCCCGCGGAGCCGATCCACGATCGTCTGATAGTCGAGCTCACGAACCGAGGTGCCGTTGATCGCAATGATGACGTCGTTGGCTTGGATGCCGGCGAGGTCGGCGCCGCCGCCTGCCGGGGCCTCGATGACACGCAGGCCTCCGCCTTCCGAGTACGCGAGCTTGGCGTGAATTCCGCCCGTTGGCTGTCCGCGACTGCTCCCTCCGCAGCCAGCAAGCAAAGCGCATCCGAAGATGAGCGCGGGGACCGTTCGACCATGTCGGCTCATTGTGAGGCACCGGCATAGCCGGGTTCCTGGCGAGTGCAAACCTTCACCGAGGCAAGATTGACACCCCGGCCCGCGAGAGTACCATAGCTTCAACCCTGCGAAACTGTGAGTAAAACTGCTCTTGGGCCGACACGATGTATAAGCTCGTCATCTCGGACGACGAAGGTCACGCGACCGTGGTCCCGCTTCTGCGCGACGAGATTACGATCGGACGCCAGGAGGGGAACACCATCCGGCTCACCGAGCGGAACGTGTCGCGCAGTCATGCGCGGCTGCTGAGCCGCAATGGATGTTACATCGTGGAGGACCTCGGCTCTTATAACGGCGTCACGGTCAACGGAGAGCGGATCGATGTCAAGGCGGAGCTCGCCGCCGGCGA
>CALLDH010000220.1 GCA_937998345.1 uncultured bacterium
CACCCCGCTCAAATCCTCGTCCACGTGACGGAAAACAAAAACAACCCGACCCGGGTTGGCGGACGTCGGCGGCTCCGCCTAAACAACCCGACCCGGGTTGGCGGACGTCGGCGGCTCCGCCAGTTCCCGCCGGGGCAACAACCCGACCCGGGTTGGCGGACGTCGGCGGCTCCGCCAGTTCCCGCCGGGGGGTTGCCCCCCAAGCTATCGAGAACACTAGCCCAATGTTCGGCACGGTACGTGCTCTGCGTCCCCGCATGACCCAGCCACGCATGGTCCTTCAAGGGGCGACGAGCATGGTGACGCGGCGCACCCTTCGCCGACACCATCTGTTCCGCCCCGACCCGGCGATTGCCCAGCTCTATCTCTATACGCTTGGGATATGCGCGAAGGAGTTTGGCGTCCAGCTCCATGCGTTCGTGCTCATGTCGACTCACGAACATCTCGTGCTGACCGACACGAACAAGCGACTCCCCGACTTCCTCCGGCGCCTTCATCGCCTGGTGGCCCTCGGGACCAAGGTCCTGCGCAAGTGGGAAGGCCCGGTGTGGGACCACGAACGCCCTTCCGTGGTGCGTCTGCTAACCGAGCGCGCCGTGATCGAGAAGATGGCCTACGTGCTCGCCAACCCCGTCAAGGCGGGACTAGTGCAGCGCGCGGCGCACTGGCCTGGGGTCACGGTGCTGCCGCAGGAGCTAGGGCGCCGGACGTGGAAAGTCCAACGACCCGACTTCTACTTCGACGCACGCACCTGGCCCGACGAGGTCGAGTTGACGCTCACGGTGCCACCGGTGCTCCAGGGACCCTACACCGACGCGCAAATCCGGGATGCGGTCGCGCTTGAACTCACCCACCAAGAGCGACTCGCGCAAGCCGAGGTGAAGAAGAAGGGCTGGCGGGTGCTCGGCTCGGAGCGAATCCGACGGGTGTCACCTTACCGTCGCGCCAAGAGCTTCGAGCCGATTCGCGGCCGCAACCCGACCTTTGCCGTGGGACGCGGACAAGGACAAGCATTCTTTGCAGCGGTCGCGGAGCTGCGGGCGTTTCGTCGAGCCTACCGTGATGCACTCGAGAGATGGCGCGCAGGCCTCCGCCAAACGGTGTTCCCCGCGGGTACCTGGGCAATGCGCTGCATGCACACTGCACCGGTCGATTCGGGCTAGTGGTGGTCCACAACGGGGGCCGTCCGCACGACTCGATGGGTCTGCGATGGCCGGGTGCGTCTTCCGCCCACCTGGTTCGCCGGCAGCGACACGAACGAGCCCCGTTCGCTTCGCATAACACCGCGCGGGTGCGCGCACATCGCGGTCGTGCGCCACGGCTGCCCCAGTTGCGGCCCGATGGACCGGCACCCGGTGGCATCATCGAAGTTCAACCGTGGTCGGGTCGCTGCTCCGTTGTCGTTCGGCAGGAAGCGGCGCGCCGACGGGTTCCCGTATGGAACAGGTCTTGCACAACCTTGGAGACGGCGGGAGGAAGTGCCATGACAGGTCCAATCCATCAGTTCGTATCCAAACTGACCGAGAGCAAGCTGTTCGGCGCAGTGGTCGAGTCCCTACCGACCGAAGTCCGCGACGCCCTCGAGGATCTCGCAGCCAACGACAAGCCCACTTTGATTCGAAGCGAGCCGCTTGCTGAGGGAGAGACACTCCGCGGCGTTGCGGTCTTCCTGGGGGAGGTCCAGCGCGGGGCTGCACTTCGCGGGGTCAACCTCATGAAGGGCACCGTCACAGGCGGAACGGTGCGGGGGTGCAACGTGGGTGTGGTCGACCTCGCGGATGGGGACGTCCGCGGCATGAACCTGCTCATCGGGGATGTCCGCGGCGGCGGGCTGCTCCGTAGCATCGGATCGAAGCCTGCTCGAGGGCTCGGCGGCTAGCGAGGGAGGCGCACGACCATGACCAAAGAGCACCCGAACATCTCTCTGTTCAAGCAACTAGACCTCCGCAACCTGGGCGAAGCCTCGGACCTCTTCGCGGAAACGAGATGAGTGCGCATGAACTAGCTCGCGTAGACGGCATCGCCACCGCGGCCGCTTGGGTCCCGCCGTTGGCTGCGTTGCCAAGGTGCGTCGAGCAAGAAGGCGAGCACCGAAGCAACGCACATGGCGAGGTTGGCGCGCCAAGGCGGCGAGGCTGGGGTTTGTTGAAGCACGCTCAGCGTGGCGAGCAGCGTGGGCACATAGAACAACAGTGACGCGGCAGGCGCCGCCCATCGTGCCCAGCGCTCGCCGCGGCGAATCGGAAACGCAACGAGGAGCAGCATCAGCGTCCCGAGCGCCAGCCAGCCGCCGCCGGCGACTTCCATGAGAGCCTTGATCAGCGCCTGCGTCGCGGCGTCGAGCTCCGCCCACTCCTTGCCCAACGCGACCGCGTGATACGGCATGAAGGTGGGTCGAAAGAGGTAGATCGCCCCGAGTGCGAGGCTCGGGATCGCGATGCCGGTGTAGATCCAGGCAGCCACTCTGTGGCGAAGCGAACGAGCCGGTCGCGAAGCATTCACCATACGAACTTGCGGTAGACCCGCGGGTCGATCGCCGCGGCGCCGAGCATGCCGCCCGCAAGGGCCCCAGCGATGCCGGGAGTCATGACGTCCTGGCCAGTTAAAAACAGGCCGGAGACGGGCGTACGGGCGGCAAGCGCGTCCGACAACATTCGGCGCGGCGTGGCTTCGACGCCGTAGAACCCGCCCTTCTCGTGGCGGGTGAATGCTGCGGTTGCGAGCGGGGTGCCGAGCTCGCGGTAGACGACGAGCGGCGCAAG
>CALLDH010000221.1 GCA_937998345.1 uncultured bacterium
ACGTTGTCGCTCGTGAGCTCCTTCATGCCTCAGATCTTCGAGGTGCGCGGGTTCGAGTTCGCCGTGAACTACGGCACCAACAAAGTTCGTTTCCCTGCGCCCGTGAAGGTCGGCTCCCGCGTCCGAGGTGGCGCCGAGGTCCTGTCGGTCGAAGAGTCGAAGGGGGGCATCCTTTCAGTGGTGCGCGTGACCGTCGAGATCGAAGGCGAAGACCGCCCGGCATGCATCGCCGAGACGGTCAGCCTCTACTTCCCAAAGAAGTAGGGAGAGCCGCGGTCGCTCGCGCGGGACGCGATCTTTGCGTCAGTACCTCCAAAACGTTCAGGTTTCGCAAGCAAATCCCATTTCTCAGCGAAAACGGTAAACTTGCCGGACGCTTGTGCGCACCTAGGTGCGCCGGAACCGGAATAGGAGGGGAGCGTGACACGAAGTATTAGCCCAAGGGGGATCAATCGGGGTTGGGTTGCAGCGCTGCTGGCGTTGGCGATGGGGGTTTCCTCTAGCGCGGCCGCACAAGAGTCGCAGATCGATCTGAATCAGTTTCGACCATCCGAGCTCGCGACGGATGGCTTCGCGGCGAGCACGCCGGACGGCCAAGGACACTTGCGTTTTGGCTTCCAGGTCTGGCTGGACTACTCGGACGATGCGTTGGTAGTCGACGGCCAGAAGGTCGTGCATCAGCAGATGACCGGACACCTCATGTTGAGCCTAGGCCTCGCAGACCACCTGGTCCTGTTCATCGACATGCCCTACCACTTCATGATCAAAGAAGGCGACGGGGTCACTGCCCTGCCGACGCCGAACGGAATGAAGCACTCGAACCTGGGTGACCTGTACTTCGGCGGGCGCTTCAATTTCTTCGGCACACGCGAGGACGTTTTCCAGATCGGCGCTCAGGCCACGATGACAATCAACACCGCGTCGTTGGCCAGCAGTCAGCAAACCTTCGCAGGTCAGGCCGACACGAAACCTTACCTCGGCGGTTGGTTTGAGCTGCTTCTCAACTTCAACGCGGGCGACCACGTCCGTATCCCGATCCAAGCCGGCTACAAGCTCGGCCCCGAGCGTTTGGTCGGTAGTCCCACCACGCCGTACTTCGTAGGAAACGAATTCACCTATGGCGGCGGCGTGCTGATTATGCTGGGCGACGACCAGTTCATGATCTCGGCCGAGGCCTTCGGACGAACCGCAGCGAACAGCACGCTGGATTTCTGGACCAAGAACGAGACACCCGTGGAGGTGCTCGGCGGCTTCAAGTGGCTTCCCGACTTTGGGTTCACCCTCGGTGTGGGCGGAAGCGCTGGGGTCACGGCCGGATACGGCGCGCCTGATTGGCGCGTCTTCGGCATGCTCGGCTACACGATGCCAGCCGACAAGAAGGCCCCAGACGCCGACGGGGACGGGATTCCCGACGAGCTCGACAAGTGCCCGAACGAGGCAGAAGACTTTGACGACTTCCAGGACGAGGACGGATGTCCCGATTTGGATAACGACAGCGATGGCATTCTCGACGCCGACGACAAGTGTCCAAACGATCCAGAGGATATGGATGGGTTCGAGGACGAGGACGGATGTCCCGATCCGGACAACGACGGAGACGGCATCCTAGACGTCGACGATCAGTGTCCGAACGACGCTGGGCCGCCGGAGAACAACGGCTGTCCCGACCCGGATCGCGACGGCGACGGCGTTCCCGATCGCATCGACAACTGCCCGGACGAGCCCGGTACCGTGGAGAACCAGGGTTGTCAGGACACGCAGCTCGTCGTGATCGGCGATGGTCAGCTCGAGATTCTCGAGAAGGTCTACTTCAAGACCGGTAGCGCCAAGCTCCAGAAGCGGTCCTGGGCGCTACTCGACAACGTCGCAGCGGTACTGATCGCCCACCCGGAGATCGAGAAGATTCGGGTCGAGGGTCACAGTGATAAGACGGGCAGCCTGAAGTTCAACATGATCCTGTCGAAGAAGCGCGCCAACACTGTGGTCCGCTACCTCGTCGGCCGGGGTCAGGTCAGCAAGTCACGACTGGTCGCCAAGGGCTTCGGTCCGAAGAAGCCGCTCGTGCCCGACGCCAAGACGAAGGAAGAGCAGGCGATGAACCGTCGCGTTGAATTCCACATCGTCACAGAGGCTGAGCCAACGAAGTAACTTCGTCCGGCTCAACGACTGCGGGCTCCGCGCTTCGGCACGGAGCCCGCTTCATTTAACCGAACCGGGGCACGTCAAAACACAACACCCTGGCGAATCGCAACTGTACGACCAGAGAACGGCTCCCGACGCACGTGCTCACGAGCGGGACCCGCTCGGCCGTCTCTTTGCGTCGCTACACGGCTAGCCTCCCCCCCAATCGCTGTGCCGCACATCGGGAGCCGTCCTCCTGTGTAGAAGTCGACGTACGAAGAGGCGTCGTGTGTGACGTGCTCGGAATTAACCCTTCGAAAAAGGGGACAGTCCCCTTTTTCGTGTGAGGAGGTGGTGGGGGCGCCTCAGGTGCCCGCCGTCTTCGCCGTGTCGCCGACCAGCGAGAAGGAATCGGCGTAGGTGCGCAGCAAGTCCAGCGCGCGGTCCATGTCCTCATAGGTATGCCCGCGGGTGACGTTGAGACGGAGGCGCTCTTCGCCCTCCTTCACGGCTGGGTACATGATGGGAACCATCAGAACGCCGTTTTCGAGGAGAGCCACGTGAGTGAACATCGCCTTGGTTTCGTCGCGGATCATGATTGGCATGATGTGCGAGTTGCTGTCGCCGAGGTCGAAGCCGATGTCGGTGAGGCCCTTGCGCATGTAGGCGGACTTCTCGTGGAGCTCGTTGACCAAGGCCTCGCCATCGGCCTCGAGCATGTCGAGGATCGTGCTGGCCGCTGCAACGATGGGCACGGGCAATGATGCGCTGAACAAGAACGAACGCGCGTTGTGCTTGATGAAGTCGACCACGTCGGCATCGCCGAGAAGGATTCCGCCAATGCCGCCAAACGTCTTTGAGAACGTGCTGATGACGACCGGCACCTGCCCTTCCAGGCCGTACTTCTCGATGATGCCTCGGCCACCCTTGCCGAGAGTGCCCGTGCCGTGAGCGTCGTCACACACCATGGCAACGTTCTCGTGCTGAGCACAGACATCGACAAATTCCTGGATCTTGGCCTCGTCGCCGTCGAGCGAATAGATGCCCTCGATCATCACCAGCGCGTTCTTCCGATCGCGCTTCCTCAGCACCCGGTCGAGCGCCTTGGCGCTATTGTGATTGAAGAAACGAACTTCGGGCGCACGCATCGGCGTCCCTGCGGCCAGGAACGTGCCATCGAGAATGCAGGCGTGGCTCAAGTTGTCGAGGATGACCGTCGTGTCTTTGTCGGCTAGCGACGTGATCGTCCCGACCATCGCCTGATAGCCGGTCGTGAAGATCAGGGACTTCTCGAAGCCGTACCAGGCCGCAAGCCGCTCCTCGAGCTCGACGTGCAAAGTCGCCGTCGCCTGAACGCGTGAAGAGCTCAAGCCACAGGCGAACTGGTCGACCGCTGCTTTGGCCGCCTCTTTGACCTTCGGATGGTTGGTCAGGCCGAGGTAGTCGTTCGAGCTGAAGTTGACGATGGGCTTGCCGCCTATCGTCGTGTGAAGCCCGCCCGACTCGAACGCCCGAAAATAGGGATAGATCTGCTTGGCCTGGGCGTCGCGCACCCGCTGCAGCTCCACGTGCGCCTTTTCTGAAATCCAGCTCATGTCTAGCGGGCCCTAAGGTACCGTAATTTCTACTCCATACCACATTCGAAACAGGCCAATCGGCCGGTTTTCAAATGCTTGACGCTAATCGTGAACGCAAGCATATACGGGCGGCATGTCGGATACGCTGAAAGACGAACTGAGGCAGATCATCACCGAGGTGACGGAAGTCGAGGAGATTCCCGAGGATACCCCGTTCGCGGACCTAGGGATCGACAGCATGATGGCGATCGAGATCGTCGCCGACGTCGAGAAGAACTACGACGTCACGATCTCCGAGGAAGAGCTCAGTGAGCTGACCAACCTCAAAGCCGTCTACGACAAGGTCCAAGCGAAGCTAGCCGAAGCCAGCTAACTGGCCCCAATCGCTACTTCGCCCGGCCGAAGATCTTCGAGCCTGGCGGCACGGACTTGGTGAGCCACACATTCCCGCCGATGACGGACCCCTTGCCGATGACGGTGTCACCGCCGTGAATCGAGGCCCCGGCGTAGATCGTTACGTCATCTTCGATCGTCGGGTGCCGCTTCGTGGCGTGGCATCCGCGCGCCTGGTCCCAAGAGACGCTGAGGGCACCCAAGGTAACACCTTGATAGAGCTTCACATTACGGCCGATGATGGCGGTTGCACCGATGACCACCCCGGTGCCGTGGTCGATGAAGAAGCTTTCGCCGATCTGCGCGCAGGGATTGATATCGATGCCAGACGTACTGTGGGCGTACTCGGTGATGATCCTCGGGATCATCGGCACGTCGGCCATGCAGAGCTCGTGTGCGACTCGATATGCGGTGATGGCCTGCACGCTCGGATAACTGAAGATGACCTCTTCGATGCTCGAAGCAGCCGGATCGCCATCGTACGCGGCGCGGACATCGCTGTTGAGAATGCGCCGAAGCTCGGGGATCTTCTCGAGTAGGCGCAGCACGACGTCTTCGCTCCAGCCCTCGGACCGCTTTTCGGTGAGTCGGCCCATGCGCTCGTGATAGCGGACGGCGCGATCGATCTGCTCGACCAAGATGTCCTGCGCTGGATACAAGTGCTCGCTGATCGCGTACCGCAGATTGGTCCGATTGAGGGCGCGAGTGCTGTAGAAGCCCATGTAGAGCACGGGCATGATGTGATTGAATGCGGTGATGACCGCGCGCTTGTTCGGAAGGGCCGCGCTGTCGAGGTTGTTGATCTCCTCGTCGCCACCGTACGACTTCGCGATGACGTCGATCACGTCCTCTAGATCCTGATGGCGCTCCGGTTCTCTTCCGCTCATGGCTGCTTTATGTGTAGCATGAGGAGCCCGTCAACCGCGAAAACGCGGTTCAGGCACCGAGCCATCCGCGGTCCCGGTACCAGCCAACGGCGTCGGCGAGCGACTCCCGGAGCGTACGAATCGTGTAGCCGAGCTCGCGATGTGCTTTGTCGTGCGAAACCTCGTCGTTGGATACGCTCGCCCGGAGCATATCGGCCGTGATGAAGGGCTCCTTCTTCGTCAAGGCGCTCACCGCGAGTGCAAACGGAAGCACGACCCAGCCGACCCACAGTGGCAGTGCGCGCGTGGGCACCTTGGCGCCGGTGAGCTCCGCGTAAAGCGACACCATCTGCATGACTGGAATGACGTCGCCGGTGAGGAAGTAGCGCTCGCCCACGCGACCCTTCTTTGCAGCCGCGATCATGCCATCGGCGACATCGCGAACGTCCACGTAGTCACTCAGCATCTCGAGCAACACGGGGATGCGACCGAAGTACAAGTCGATCAACACGGCACCGATCATCGAAGGTTCGTAGTCGTGGGGGCCGATCATCGACCCCGGATTCACGATCACTGCGTCGAGGCCGCGCTGGCAGGCATCGAGAACGATCGTTTCGCCAATCGCCTTGGAGCGGTGGTACTCGCACTTCTCGGTGAGCGCGAGTGGCCTGTCCTCGGTCAGCGGTTGATCGAGGGGTTCACGAACGAGCGCGTGATGGGAGCTGGTGTGCACCAGCCGCAGGCCGCGGGACAGACACGCGTCGACGACGTTCCGGGTCCCGTCGACGTTGATGGCGAACATCATCGGGTCTTTTTTGGGGCTGAGGTCGATCTTGGCGGCCAGGTGATACACCACATCTACGCCGTCTGCGGCCCGAGCGACGTCCCCGGTGTCGAGTACCGAACCCGACATGAACTCGATGTCCAGGCCTGCGAGGGACTCTGGCAAAGTTCCAGGCTCCAGTACGCGCACCTTCTGGCCGTCCTCGACGAGCCGTCGCACGAGAACGTTGCCAAGACGACCGCCACCACCTGTGACCAGCGCTAACACGCGGCGCAGTGAAACACGACTGGGTTGGGCCCTCAAGCCGGCGCGTTCTTGTCGAAGACTCGGCCGATCAAGTGCTTGGCTTCGGTTTGAATCGACGACAGGTGCTCGCGGCCCGCGAAGCTTTCGGCGTAGATCTTGTACACGTCCTCGGTGCCTGAGGGACGGGCGGCAAACCAGCCGTTTTCCGTGGTGACCTTGAGCCCCCCGATGGGTGCGTCGTTGTCCGGAGCCTTGGTGAGCACCTGCAGGATCGGCTCGCCGGCGAGATCCGAGGCGTCGAGGTCTGAAGCGCTCATCCCCTTGAGCGCCGCCTTCTGTTCGGGGGTCGCGGGCGCGTCGATGCGCTCGTAGACCGGCGCACCAAACTGCCGGGTGAGGGTCTGGTAGCACTCTCCAGGATCCTGACCGGTCGTTGCGGTGATCTCTGCCGCTAGGAGATTCAAGAGGATCCCGTCCTTGTCGGTCGTCCAAACGCTCCCGTCCTTCCGAAGGAACGAAGCGCCCGCGCTCTCCTCTCCGCCGAACCCGAACGAGCCGTCGATCAGGCCTTGAACGAACCACTTGAAGCCGACGGGCACCTCGGCGAGACGGCGCCGGAGGTCTCTGGCTACGCGGTCGATCATCGCGCTGCTCACGAGTGTCTTGCCGATGGCAGCGCGCTCGTCCCAGCCGCGCTCGGTGAACAGGTAGCTGATCGCCACACTGAGGTAGTGATTCGGATTGAGAAGCCCCCAGCTGCCGGTTACGATGCCGTGCCGATCAAAATCCGTGTCGTTCGCAAACGCGATGTCGTATTGGTTTCGGAGGTCAACCAGGCTAGCCATTGCGTAGGGAGAAGAGCAATCCATTCGGATCTTCCCGTCGCGGTCGAGGGTCATGAACGAGAAGGTCGGGTCGACGACCTCGTTGACGATGTCGAGCCGCAGCCCGTAGCGATCCGCGATGCGAGGCCAGTACTTGATCCCCGCTCCGCCCATCGGGTCGACGCCGATTCGGAGGCCCGCGTTCGAAATCACCCGCATGTCGAGAACGGTATCGAGCCCTTCGACGTAGGGCGTGATGAAGTCATGCGTGTGAGTCGTGTCCGCGCGAACGGCAGCGTCGTACGGCATGCGCTGGACGCCCTTTAGGCCGGCCGCCAGAAGTTGATTCGCGCGCCGCTCGATCCACGAGGTGACTTCGGTGTCGGCGGGACCGCCATTCGGCGGGTTGTACTTGAAGCCGCCGTCTTCGGGAGGGTTGTGCGACGGCGTCACCACGATGCCGTCGGCATCACTCGCGTTGTTCCGGTTGTGCTCGAGAATGGCAAACGACACGGCCGGCGTCGGCGTGAAGTGCCCCTCCTGCGCGATGCAGGTCTCTACGCCGTTCGCGGCAAGCACTTCGAGCGCGGTCCTCGCGGCCGGCTCAGAGAGCGCGTGCGTATCGACCCCCACATAGAGCGGCCCGTCGATCCCTTCGGCCACGCGGTAGTCACAGATCGCCTGCGTCGTCGCGAGGATGTGTTCCTCGTTGAAGGTGAGGCGAAACGAGGACCCCCGGTGGCCGGAAGTGCCAAAGCTCACGCGGTGACTCGGCTCCTTAGGATCGGGCCTATCGTCGTAGTACGCAGCGATGAGCCTAGCGACGTCGACCAGGACGTTCGAAGGCGCAGGTTGACCAGCGAGCGGGTGCACGTTCATCGCGGGATCTGTAGCAGGCAGGCCCGGGAGAGCTAGTTCCCGGCGCCCATCATCTGCTCGGTCAGGTAGCGCTCCCGGCCGACCATCTCGACCAGGTGGAGCTGCGCCTCGAGCCAGTCGATGCCCTCTTCCTCTTGCTGGAGGATCATCTCGAGGAGCTCGCAGGTGCCGTTGTCACCCTTGTCGCGACACAGGGTGATTCCAGCGTTCAGCCGCTTGACGGCATCGTACTCGACCTGGAGGTCCAGTCGGTGTTGCTCAATCGCGTCTTCGCCAACCTTGACAGGGAAGTAGCGCTGCATGTTGGGCACACCTTCGAGGAAGAGAATGCGCGAGATGATGATGTCGGCATGCTTCATCTCCTCAATCGACTCCTCACGCTTCTTCGCGGCAAGCTTCTGGAAACCCCAGTCGTCACACATTTTCGAGTGGATGAAATACTGGTTGATGGCAGTGAGCTCGGAGGTGAGGACCTCGTTGAGCACATTGATGACTTCGTCGTTGCCCTTCATGAATCTTCCTTCGTGCGAGCATAGAGACCGCCGATGCACGTCGCAATGCAGCAACTGTGAAGTTGAAAGGCGTTATCAGGTGCGAGGTCAGCCCTGAGCGCCGGACGCTTCGCCTGGCTTCGACCCATCGCAGTGCAGGTCGATCAACCTGTCGATCACCGGCTCGCAACCGCCGCAGGAGCTACCTGCTCCGCAGGCCTCTCGAACCTCGTGCCGACTGCGAGCGCCATCATTGACGCATCGGCGAATCGTGTGGTCGTTCACTGCATGGCAGTGGCAAACGAGCATGCACTCTTTATAGCTGCTGGAAGTTGCAAATCAAATTCAATAAACAGCTGCCAGAAAACCCCAATAAATTCAATGCCCAGCCCTATTCCGCGGCGTCTGAGGCGGTGGCCGAAGGCTCCCGATGCTGTGCATGCCCGCCCTCTGCCTGCTCAGGCTCGAGGGGCGAGAGCCCCGCATCACGGAGCAGCGCCAGGTCCGAATCATGGTCCGGATTTCCGGTCGTGAGGAGCTTGTCGCCAAAGAAGACACTGTTCGCGCCCGCCATGAAGCAGAGCAGCTGAGCTTCGCGACTTAGTGAGGCGCGCCCCGCCGAAAGCCGCACTCTCGCCCCGGGCATCAGGATGCGCGCAGTGGCACACATGCGAACGAGCTCGAGCGAGTCGACAGGCTTCTGATCATCGAGGGGTGTCCCGGGCACCGCCACCAATGCGTTGACGGGCACGCTCTCGGGCTGCGGCGAAAGGTTGGCGAGCGTGACGAGCATGCCGACGCGATCGTCGATGCTCTCCCCCATCCCTATGATGCCCCCAGCGCACACGGAAATGCCCGCATTCGCCACACGCGCGATGGTGTCGAGGCGATCTTGGTACGTGCGGGTCGTGATGATTTCCCCGTAGTACTCCTCGGACGTGTCGAGATTGTGGTTGTACGCGGTGAGCCCGGCATCCTTGAGCTCCTGGGTTTGCTCGTCGTCGAGCATGCCGAGCGTCGCGCAGGCCTCGAGCCCGAGCGCGCGAACTCCGCCGACCATCTCCAGCACTTGCTTGAACTGCCGGCTCCCCTTCTTCGGGCTCCGCCACGCCGCGCCCATGCAAAACCGGCTCGCACCGGCTTCCTTCGCTTCCTGGGCCTTGGCAAGCACGGCGTCGACGTCCATTAGACGCTCGGCTTCGACGCCGGTGTCGTACTTGGAGCTCTGCGGGCAGTAGGAACAGTCTTCCTGGCAAGCGCCGGTCTTGATCGACAAAAGCGAGCAAAGCTGAACCGCATCGCGCGGCTGCGTGGCGCGATGCACTTCCTGAGCCCGAAACAAGAGGTCGGTCAGGGGCAGGTCATGAAGCGCACGGGCCTCTTCCCGGGTCCAGTCGTTGCGGACTTCGATCATCTGGACGGTCTTAGCAGAGTGCCTTGAATACGCTAGATTGCCCGCGTAGGGTCCGGGAACCTTGACCGAGGGCATCGATTCATCCGTAGCTTCCATGGCCACGGTCACACGGATAGAAGACGAACCTTCGCTCTCCATCGCAGTGGTCCCTCCGCTCGCGTGGATGGCCGGTGGCGCCGCCCTAGCGGACCTCGTCGTCAATCGAATCCTGGTTCCGTTGGGGCGCGACACATGGTCGCACGATGCCTTCGCTGGACTCGACACCTGGGGAGCCTTCGCGCGCAACCTGAGCGCGGTCAGTGCGCTGGTCGCGTTGTCGTTTTGCCTGGCGTCGCTCTCGTCTGGAAAGAGCGGTCTTCCGATCTCGGCCCGCGCCGGGATCGCGAGCTTCGGCTGGGTCCTGGTTCCGATCGTCACGCTGATGACGTTCTTGCCCCGCGGAATGACCCGGGTAGAGCTCGTCCTCGCCGTGGCTGGGCTCGCGCATGCGCTGATCCTGCTCCTGATCCTCGCCGGCCTTCATTGGCGTTCCACCCGCGCCACTTCTGCCGCACTGGTGCTGACCCTGGTCGCGTCCTTCAGCGGCGTCATGTCGATGATCGTGAGCCTGGTCGGAGGACGCACGTACTGGGAGCACACCGACCGGCTCGCAAACGCGTTCCGATGGTCGGGCGAGCTCGCGTATCTCGCAGTCCCCCTCGCGGTCGGTCTGGCCGTCGCGATTCCTTGGAAAGAGGCGCGTGGCAAGGCAGCGCTCGTCCTGTCGGCACTGGTAGCCGGCCTGGTCACGATCGGGATGGCTCTGTGGAGCCACGAGGTCGGGCCAGACCTACCCGACCTCTTATACGGCGCCACGCGACTCGACTTCTTGCCAGACGACGACTTCGTCCTCTACGCCATCCCACTCGGGATCGGATGGGCCGTCACCGTCGCAGCGATGCTCTCGAAAGACCCCGTGGACCGGCAAATGGGCGCAGCGCTCTTGCTACTACTCAGCGCCGGGTATGCCCCTCGCTCGCCGAGCACGCTGATCATCACAGTCCTGGGCGTCGCCCTACTCTCGCGAGCCGGAATCGCCTTGGCACAGCGCCGGCGCGAACGCTAACGCTGCCAGGGCCTACGCCAGCTTCGCGACGGCTTCGCCGATGCGGCTCAGCCCTTCCCGGATCATCTCGTTCGACGCGGCATACGATACGCGCAGGAACCCAGGGGCCCCAAATGCAGTCCCGGGCACCATGGCGCAGCGCGCTTCCTCCAGCAGATAACCCGCGACATCGACGTCGGTTTCGAGCGTCTTGCCGCCACCTTGCTTGCCGATCAGCGCCTTCACGTTTGCAAATGCGTAGAAGGCGCCCTCGGGCATTCCGCAGCTGATCCCGTCGATGGCGTTGAGCCCCTCGACGATGATGCTTCGACGGGCCTCGAAGGCTTGGCGCATCTCTTCCATCGGCTCCCAGGGGCCGCGGAGTGCCGCAACGGCCGCAAGTTGGGCGACAGAGCTCGGGTTGGTGGTCGACTGGCTCTGAATCTTCTGGCAGGCCTTCGAGACGTACTCGGGCGCGAGCATCCAACCGATGCGCCAGCCGGTCATTGCAAACGTCTTGCTGACGCCGTCGACGATGATGATTCGATCCTTGAGCTCGGGTGCGACCTCGACGATCGATTTCTGATCGAAGCCGCTGTACACCAGCTGCCCGTAGATCTCGTCGACGATGATCCAAAAGCTGTGCTCGGCCGCTACGTCGGCGAGCGCACGAAGCTGCTCTGCGGTGTACGCCGCACCGGTCGGGTTCGAGGGCGAGCACAGGATGAGCGCTTTCGTCTTCGGCGTGATCGCGGCGCGCAAAGCCTCCGGCGTCATGCGAAAGCCCGATTCCTCAGTGGTCTCTACGATGATTGGGTTCGCGCCGGCGAGGCGAACCTGCTCCGGGTAGCTCACCCAGTACGGAGCCGGGATCAGAATCTCGTCGCCTTCGTCGTACAACCCCAACGCGAGGTTGAAAAGCGTGTGCTTCGCGCCGACGGACACGACGACCTCCGACGGCTTGTAGGTGATGCCCGGGCGGCGCTTCGCGGAAGCATCGCAGATCGCTTCACGCAGCTCGACGGTTCCGCCCACGGCGGTGTAGCGGGTCGCCCCCGAATCGATCGCCTTCTTGGCGCCCTCGCGAATGTGAGCGGGCGTATCGAAATCTGGCTCACCGACGCTGAAGGACAGCACGTCGATGCCTTGTTCTTTGAGCTCACGCGCTCGCTGGGCAACGGCAACGGTGGCGGAAGGCTTGACGGCGCTGAGCCGCTGCGCGACTGGGATCTTCTCACTCATGCCGCGGGCTTAACACCGAAGCGCGGAGATATCAATGCTTGGTGGGTACGGCAGCTGCCAAAGCCCGGAGATCGCGCTCGAGGTCGGCGATGCCGTCGTTGTTCGCCCGGTAGTAGCCCCTTACCTGGGCCTTGTCGTCGACGAGCACCAAGGAGTTCGAGTGCATGATGTCGTCGGCGCCCGCCGCTTTGCTGTCTTCATCCCCGAGCCCGACCCGGAAGCCATCGACCACGACGTGCCGAATCGCCTCCTCCTCGCCAGTCACGAAGCGCCAGTTGCTCTCGTCCAGCTCGTTCTTTGCCATGTAGGCCTTGATGACCTCAGGTGTGTCGTTTCGGGGATCGACACTGACGGAGACGAGGTGAGCGCTCGGAACGTCCGCAAGTCGGGACTGGAGCCCCTTCATGTGGGCCGTGATCCTCGGACAGGTGGAGCGGCAATGGGTGAAGACGAAGGCCGACACCCAGAGGTTTCCCTCCATCGACTCGCGAACGAACGCTTGCTCGTCCTGATCGACGAGTGAGAACTCGGGAAGTTGGCCGAGCACCGGAACATCCTCCGCACTCTTCTTGGTGCAGCCCCCACTCAAAGCCGGCAGGCCGAGCAGACCGACCAGGCTCACGAGCAAGAGACCGGGGTTCTTAGAGCGCATCGATGATGAGGGCCGCGAACAAGGCGGTGAGGTAAATGAGGGAGGCCACGAAGAACTTCTTGGCCCAGACCTTCGAGTCTTCCGCGTTGAAGCCACGGAGCGCCACGAAGAAGAAGTAGCCGCCGAGGATCAGCGCAGCCGTGAGGTAGATCGGGCCAGCCAGCCCGTACGGCACGAGAAGGAGTGAAACTGCCCAGAGCGCCCCCGCGTAGACCGCCGACTGCACCTTGGCAGCGCGCATCCCGCGAACCGACGGCAAGACCTTGAGCCCGGCCCGCTCGTATTCCTCCTGCCGGAAGATCGAAATCGCGATGAAGTGGGGGATCTGCCAGAAAAACAGGATCCCGAACAGGACCAGGCCCGGTGCCTCGATGCCTCCGGTCACGGCTGTCCAACCCATGAGCGGCGGCAAGGCGCCTGGAAGCGCGCCCACGAAGAGCGCCGCGGGGGTGTACTGCTTCATCGGCGTGTAGATCGCGACGTAGCTGGCCAGCGCGATGAAACCAAGCAGCCCGGTGACGGGATTGACGGCCAGGGTGAGCGTAGGGACGGCAAAGAGGCCCATGAGGACGCCGAGGGTCAGCGCCCAGGAGGGCTCGAGCCGGCGATCGGGAAGCGGACGATTCGCGGTGCGAGCCATCAGCCGATCGCTATCCCGTTCGAGATAGCAGTTCAGAGTGTTCGCGGCGCCGACGACCATCCCGGTCGTGAGAAGCATGACGGCCATTGAACCGACATCGAGCGAGCCTGGCGCGAGCCACATTCCACCGGCAGCCGTGACGAGGACCATCAGCGTGATCCGCGGCTTGGTGAGCGCGATGAGGTCGCGCACGGTCAGCATCATCGTGGCAGGGCGAATCGCTACGGTCATGGTGGTCTCTGGCTGGAAGCGGGCGCGCACTCTGAAGCTCCCGCCCAAAACGGTCAAGCTCTCCGAGACGCGGCCTAGGGCCAGCAACGGAAGGCGTCAAGAACCGGGGCCAAAGGCCGCAAGGAGCGCAATTACGCCGGCCACGGCGAGGACAACGCCCACCGTCAGCATGATCCAAGGGGTTTTTGATTTCCCCGGGCCGCGAAGGGGTTCGATGAGCGGCTCGGGAACCGGCGCCGGCGCCGCTGGAATCGGCGTGGGCAAGGTGATCGGACCGCCCTCACCGGCCTCGGCTTGCAGGACGCTCTCGAGCGCTGCCGCGAAGTCAGCTGCCGAGGCGTATCGCTCCTCCGGCTTCTTGGCCAAGGCGGCCATCACCACCTCTTGAAGGCCGGGCGGGAAGGTTGCACCCGGAAGGCGCTCCGCCAACGGGATGGGCGTCGCGTTCACGTGCAGCTGGATGTACTCGATCGGCTGCTTCGCATCGAAAGGGAGCTTCCCGGTCAGCAACTCGTAGAGAATCACGCCGAGTGAGTAGATGTCCGATCGTGCGTCGAGCGTTTTCCCGTGGGCTTGCTCGGGGCTCATGAACTCGGGCGTGCCAAAGACCATGCCCTGCTGAGTGAGCACCATCGACCCGGGTCGCATTTGCCGCTCGGTGACCTTGGCAAGCCCAAAGTCCAGCACCTTGGGGAAGTCCCGGATGCCGCCCTGGGTGGTCACGAAGACGTTCTCAGGTTTGAGATCGCGATGCACGATGCCCGCCTGGTGCGCTTCTTCGAGGGCGCTGCATACCTGAATCATGATGCGCATCGCGCGCTTGGGCTCCATGGCGCCTTCCGCTCGAACGAGCTGAGCGAGGTTCTGGCCGACGAGATGCTCCATCACAAAGTAGCAGGCGCCGTCGTCGAGCTGTCCATAGAGGAACACGCGCGCGGTGTTCGGATGCGAGAGCTGACTCATCGCCCGCGCCTCGCGTCGGAAGCGAGACACCAGGTCGCTCCGAGAGAGATAACGCGAGTGGAGGATCTTGATCGCCACATAGCGATTCATGTCCGGCTGCTCGGCCTTGTAGACCGCCCCCATCCCGCCTTTGCCGATCTTCTCGACGATGCGGAACTGCCCGGCCACCTCCTTGTCGAGATACGGATCGCTC